>NZ_CP054021.1:1635937-1963125 GCF_005862305.2 Rhizobium indicum
CATCGGCGGTCGGCCGGTGCCAAACGACGGCGCAACTCCTCCCAGCCGGCGATCTCGTGCACGGCCTCGTATTTGATGATCTTTTCAAGGATGTAGGCCGGTGTCGACCAGTCGATGGGCCGCAGCGTCAGAAAGCCGCGATTGAACCAGGAGCCGAACAGATGCGTGAAGTCGGCGTCAAGCGCGTGATATCCTGCGGATTGGTCTTTGGAAGCCAGCAGCTGCTCACGCATCCGGACAAGCTTGGCGGTGCCGTTCGGCGCGTGGTTCAATCGGCGCAGAAGCTCCTGTCGCCGCGGCTCGGCTGCCTGGTGGAGAGCAATGACCGCGGCAGAGCTTTTATCGGTGCGGTAGTTTTCGATCGCCTGGTCGAGCCTGGCCGTGTCGGGTCCGAACTTTTCATGCAGCATATCGAGGAATGCCTGCGCGCCTTCGCTGTCGAGCGCCCCCCAGCGATCGAGGATCTCGGCCGCAAGCGCCATGCCCGAGGCTTCGCCCCGGCTCGACAGCAGCATTTCACAGAGTGTCTGGAGATCGGCCTTGGCTGCGACCTGCGTGGCGCGCGAGCCGGAAAACAGAAGCTGGCGTCCGCGATCGGTGATGCTCTGCAGCATGTCGGTGAAGAAGGAAGCCTCAGACATGCCATTCTCCTCTCTTTCGCTGGTCTCTTCTGTTGGGCCGGCTGGTTTCGCGGGCTGCTTTGACGGCTGCTTCCCATTGTCGGGTTTCACCGGTAGTATGTAGAATGCCATTCTTCGTACACTAGATCAATGATCGTGTATACAAGAATTGCGTTTATGTATGAAGGAAGTGAGACGAATGTCCGAGAATGTCGGCCGATGGCTTCGTGATGAGATTGAAAACTCAATTCTTTCCAACGAGTTCTCCCCCGGTGAGCGGCTCGACGAAATGGTGCTTGCGACGCGTTTCGGTGTCTCCCGCACGCCGGTGCGCGAGGCGCTGATGCAGCTTGATGCGATCGGCCTCATCGAAATTCGACCGCGTAGAGGCGCCATCGTCATCGATCCGGGGCCGCACCGCGTCTATGAAATGTTCGAGGTTATGGCCGAATTGGAGGGCCTGGCCGGATCGCTCGCCGCACGACGGCTGGACAAGGCCTCCCGGGAAGCGATCACGGCCACCCACAGCCGCTGCGAGCAATCAGCTGCGGCCGGCGACAGCGACGCCTATTATTACGACAATGAGGAATTCCATAAGGCCATCTATGCAGCCGGCCGAAGCGATTTCCTTGAGGAGCAATGTGTGCAATTGCACCGCCGCCTGCGGCCTTATCGCCGCCTCCAGCTGCGCGTGCGCAACCGCCTGTCGACGTCCTTCTCAGAACATTGCGCCATCGTCGATGCGATCTTTGCCGGAGATGGAGACGAGGCCCGCCGGCTGCTGCGGACGCATGTCGGCATTCAGGGCGAGAGGTTCAGCGATCTGGTCGCGAGCATGGCGGCCAGATGATTGGACCGCGTGACATAAGCAGGATCGCGTTGATTTGCTGTCCGTGACGGAGATTAAGACCGCTGCACGATCCCTTATTTAGCTTTGCGCGGATTCTGGCTCATCCAGTCGCTTCAGAGATCAGACCGGGAGCAACTCCAAAATCGGCTTACTTGCTGTCGACTTTCTCGAGGAAGGCTGGAAACGTCCGAGAGACCTCGTTTCCGTCCGGAAAGCGTTCGGTCACAACCGTAAATCTGATCCAGCCCTTCCATCCTATAAGACCGGTGCGCTTCGGCGCGATCACCACTACCACGATGTCTTCATTCGGAACGACATGAACGGCACGAACTCCTGGACCAGGCTCTGAGTGCAGCACTGCGAGTACCTTTCCGCCCCCCGGCTTGGCACCCGCATAGATGGGAGAACCGTCACCTAGCGGTGCGATTGCGCTTATAAAGCGCGTGCTGACGTAACCCTCGCCGTTGAAGAAAAGAGGACCTTGATAGGGACGGGGAGGCTCATCATCACTCCAAGCGGCGCTGACGGACACAAGCAACAGGCCAGTGGCGAGCATTGAAAGTCGCGTCACCGAACGGCTCCTCTCTAAGATTGGCCGGAACAAACCGCACGGCACCCTAATCCAAAAAGCGATAAAGCCAGTCGCGCGTTTCCTCCGGCAGCGAAGCCGGCGACTGGTCCTCGCGGGTGCGGGCCTGCCAGATGATCTCGACCTCGGCGGCACGCTCCTCCCCGGTGTCGATCGAAATGAGGAAGCCGATGGAATGCATGCCGATCTTGTCGATGGTGGCGGTGAAGGTTGCCGGCTCGTCATAGTGCAGTGGACGGTGGAGCATGCAGGAAACCTTGCTGGGGCTATAGACGGGTTCGTCATCGACATCGGGCCGCGACGACCAGAAGCCCGCCAGGACGGATTCGGCATAGGAAATATAGGAGGCCAGAAACATCTGGCCGTTCATATCGACATCGCGAAACGGCACGCGTATTTCCGCCACATCCGGGCGTTTCGACTGACTCATCAACAGATCTGCCCTACTGAGTTCCCCACGACAACATTACTGCATAATTGCTTATACCGAAACCGGCTTAAGGATAAAATTACGCAATAGTTCAAAGTGTTACAGTATCCTTTGTACGTCTTAAAAGATGCCGCGCCGCTGCATCGGACCGGCTCGACGGAAACGGCGCAAATGAAACAGTGTAGTAGGCCAACGGTCGGAGGGCGCGGCAGGAGCGCTTGTGAAATCGTCAGGCGATGCCCCATCTGCTGTGGCACATGACATAAGCGACCGATAGAGTGTCTTCATGAGCACCCGTCTTTATGAACACCCGATCTTCCTGGAACATGTGACCCCCGCCGGCCATCCGGAGCGATCGGACAGGATCCGCGCCATCAACGTCGCGCTGGAACATCCGAATTTCGAGCGGCTGGAGCGCCGCCAGGCGCCGCAGGCGAATGAGGATGCGGTGTTGCTTGCCCATCCCGAAGAACATCTGATCGCCGTCATGCGGGAGATCCCCGAGGAAGAGGGTGAGATCAACCAGATCGAAGCCGATACCTATGCCAGCAGCAAGAGCCTGCAGGCGGCGCTGACCGGCATTGGCGGGGCGATGGCGGCGGTGGACGACGTCTTTACCGGCCGGGCCGACAATGTCTTCGTCGCCGCCCGCCCGCCGGGGCACCATGCCGAGAAGATGACGGCGATGGGCTTCTGCTTCTTCAACAATGCGGCGATCGCCGCCCGGCATGCGCAGAAAACGCATGGCGCCGAGCGCATCGCCATCGTCGACTGGGACGTGCATCACGGCAACGGCACGCAGGATATCTTCTGGGACGATCCTTCGGTGCTGTTCTGCTCGACCCATCAGATGCCGCTCTATCCCGGCACCGGCGCCAAGGATGAGAAGGGCACGCACAACACCATCGTCAATGCGCCGCTGTCGCCGAATGTCGGCAGCGACCATTTTCGCGAGGCGTTCAAATCGCGCGTCCTGCCCGCCCTTGACGATTTCCGGCCGGATCTCATCATCATCTCCGCCGGCTTCGACGCGCATCACCGCGACCCCTTAGCGCAGATCAATCTGACCGGCGAGGATTTCGACTGGGCGACCGGGCGCGTGCTGGAACTCGCGGACCGGTACGCGAAGAACCGGGTCGTCAGCCTGCTCGAAGGCGGTTATGATCTCGAGGGACTCGCCGAATCGGCGGGCATGCATATTCTGAGAATGATGAAGGGTTGAGAATGACTGACAGCGCCAAGCCGGAGGTGTCCGGCCTTTCCTTCGAAAAGGCAGTTGCCGAACTCGAAAGCATCGTCGCCCGGCTGGAACGCGGCGATGTGGCGCTGGATGAATCGATCGAGATCTACGAGCGCGGTGAAGCGCTGAAGAAACATTGCGAGACCCTGCTTTCGGCCGCCGAGAACCGCATCGAGAAGATCCGGCTCGACCGCGCCGGCAAGCCGCAGGGCGTCGAGCCGCTCGACGGCGCCTGAGACAGCAAACTCCCTTTTGAAGATGCTTGGCTATCGGCTTCGGACCGATCTATGATCCCATCCAAAACGATGAGGGGACAAGGAAATGTCGGACAGATTGAAGGGCAAGGTCGCCATTATCTCGGGCGGCGCGACCGGCATGGGCGGTGCCGCCTCGAAGCTTTTTGCAGCGGAAGGCGCGCGTGTTGCGATCATCGACCGCAATGGCCAGGCGGCGGCCGAGACAGTCCAAGCGATCCGTGATGCCGGCGGCGAGGCCGACTGCTGGACGGCCGATGTCTCGGACGAATCCGCCGTCAATGCCGCCGTCGCAGGCGTCGAAGAACGCTACGGCGCAGTGACCGTGCTCTTCAATCACGCCGGCACGATCGTCATCAAACCTTTTCTGGAAACGACCGTCGAGGAATGGGACTGGCTGCATGCCGTCAACGTGCGCTCGATGTTCCTGATGACCAAGGCGGTGCTGCCGAAGATGATTGCGAGCGGCGGCGGGTCGATCGTCTGCACCTCGTCGATCTCGGCGGTCGCCGCCACGCCGATGGAAGTGCTATACGACACGACCAAGGGGGCGGTGCATATGTTTGCCCGCGCCATCGCGGTGGAATTCCGCGATCGCAACATCCGCTGCAACGCCGTCTGCCCCGGCTTCATCCGCACGCCGCATGGCCTGCGCGAGGTGGCCGACCTGCAGGCGCTCGGCGTCGACGTTTCGGATGCCGCCATTGCCGCCCAGCAGGGGCGGATCGGCGAACCGGAAGACGTGGCACGGGCCGCGCTTTACCTCGCTAGCGACGAATCGAGCTTCGTCAATGGCGCCCATCTCTTCGTCGACAATGGTTTTACCGCGATCTGAGCCCCGACGCGTGTCCGATTGGACGCGCGGCGCACTTTCAGGGCTGAGCGTCCTTTCCGCGTCCGATTGGACGCGCGGCGCGCTTTCAAGTGTTGGAGCGTCCTTAGCGCGTCCGATTGGACGCGCGGCGCTCCAGGCGCTATCTGTGGGCGATGACGCTCGGCACTGTAGCGATCGGAGATCCGACATGTCCTTCTTTCCCGGTAAAGACCCCCTGCCCGGCGACACCTTCGCCTGCGACGCGATCGAGAACCTGATCATCCCGCGCACCAGCGATATCGGCGGTTTCCAGGTGCGCCGCGCGCTGCCCAGCCGGCAGCGGCGGCTGGTCGGGCCGTTCATCTTCTTCGACCGCATGGGGCCGGCGATCCTGAAGCCGGACGAGGCGCTCGACGTCAAGCCGCATCCACATATCGGATTGTCGACGGTCACCTATCTGTTCGACGGCGAGATCCGCCATCGCGACAGCCTCGGCACCGAAAAGGTCATCCGTCCCGGCGATATCAACCTGATGACGGCCGGCCGCGGTATCGTGCATTCCGAACGCACGCCCGACAATCTGCGCGGCCATCCGCTGCTGATGTCGGGGCTGCAAACCTGGCTGGCGCTGCCTGACGACAAGGAGGAGATCGATCCTTCCTTCGCCCATACGGAAAAATCCGCCATGCCGCTGATCGAGACGGCCGGCGTACGCGGGCGCGTGGTCATCGGCTCGTTCGAAGGCATGACATCGCCGGTCGGTGTTTTCTCTGACACGCTCTATGTCGATCTCGACCTGCAGCCGGGCGCCAAATTTCCCTTTGGTGCGGGCCACGAAGAGCGCGCCGTCTATGTGCTGTCTGGCGAGGTCGTCATATCAGGCGACCGCTTCGCCGCCGACCAGTTGCTGGTCTTCCGGCCGGGCGATGCGATCACGTTGGAAGCCGGCCGCGATGGCTGCCACCTGATGCTCTTCGGAGGGGCGGCGCTGAATTCGAAACGTTATATCTGGTGGAATTTCGTTTCCTCCTCGAAGGAGCGGATCGAACAGGCCAAGGAGGAATGGCGCACCGGCCGCTTCGATATCGTTCCCGGTGACGAAGAGGAATTCGTGCCTTTGCCAGAAGGCTGAACCCCTGATCCGAATGCTCCGGATCGAAGAAATAGAGGGTGATATCCGCCGAAAACCGCTCACACTTTTTGGCATCATGCTTTAATAGTGGGAGCATGATGTTGCCCGAAAACCGCTCACACTTTTCGGCATCATGCTCTAAGGTGAAAACCTTTGGTTCCTGAAATGCACTTGTTTTGCCGCAATCTAATCGAATAAAGCGGAACAAGGAAAAGCAAGAAAGAGCGCCCGCCCGTGACACAACTGCCGAAGACCCCCCTGCTAGACCAGGTCATCTATCCCGCCGACCTGCGCAAGCTCGAGGATCGCGACCTGCCGCAGCTTGCCCGCGAAGTCCGGGACGAAATGATCGATGCGGTGTCGCGCACCGGCGGCCATCTCGGCGCCGGTCTCGGCGTCGTCGAGTTGACGATCGCCATCCACAGCGTCTTCGACACACCTGATGATCGGCTGATCTTCGACGTCGGCCATCAATGTTATCCGCACAAGATTCTCACCGGCCGGCGCGACCGCATCCGGACGCTGCGCCAGGAAGACGGGCTGTCCGGCTTCACCCGCCGGGCGGAGAGCGAATACGATCCCTTCGGTGCAGCGCATTCCTCGACCTCGATCTCGGCCGGCCTCGGCATGGCGATTGCTGCCGACCTCGACAAATCAGACCGCCGCGTCATCGCCGTCATCGGCGACGGGGCGATGTCGGCCGGCATGGCCTATGAGGCGCTGAACAATGCCGGCGCACTCGATGCGCGCCTCATCGTCATCCTCAACGACAACGATATGTCGATCGCGCCGCCGACGGGCGCCATGAGCGCCTATCTCGCGCGCCTTGCCTCGGGTCGCACCTATATGGGATTCCGTGACTTCGGCAAGAAGCTGACGGCCTATCTCGGCAAGAACATCGACCGGGCGATCACTCGCGCCGTCGAGCATGCGCGCGGCTATGTCACCGGCGGCACGATGTTCGAGGAGATGGGCTTCTATCATATCGGCCCGATCGACGGGCACTCCTTCGACCACCTGCTGCCCGTGTTGCGCAACGTGCGCGACAATGGGCGCGGGCCGGTGCTGATCCATGTCGTCACCCAGAAGGGCAAGGGCTATCCGCCGGCGGAAGCCGCAGCCGACAAATATCACGGCGTCAACAAGTTCGACGTCATCACCGGGGCCCAGGCAAGGGTCAAGCCGAATGCGCCGAGCTATACCAGCGTCTTTGCCGAAGCGCTGGTGCAGGAAGCCACACTCGACGACAAGATCGTCGGCATCACCGCCGCCATGCCGAATGGTACCGGCCTCGACAAGCTCGCCGAAGCCTTTCCGTCGCGCTGTTTCGACGTCGGTATTGCCGAACAGCATGCCGTGACCTTCGCCGCCGGCCTTGCCGCAGAAGGCTACAAGCCATTCGCCGCCCTCTATTCCACCTTCCTGCAGCGCGCCTACGACCAGGTCGTGCACGACGTGGCGATCCAGGGACTGCCGGTGCGTTTCCCGATCGACCGTGCCGGCTTCGTCGGCGCCGACGGGCCGACGCATGCCGGCTCCTTCGACACGGCCTTCCTCACCACCCTGCCCGGCTTCGTGGTGATGGCGGCGGCCGACGAGGCCGAACTCAAGCACATGGTGCGCACGGCTGTCGCCTATGATGGCGGGCCGATCTCGTTCCGCTATCCGCGCGGCGAAGGTGTCGGCGTCGACATGCCGGCACGCGGCGAAATCCTGCAGATCGGCAAGGGCCGCATCGTCAAGGAAGGCACCAAGGTTGCCCTGCTCTCGTTCGGCACCCGGCTTGCCGATTGTCTGCTGGCCGCCGAGGATCTCGACGCCGCCGGGCTTTCGACGACGGTCGCCGATGCGCGCTTCGCCAAGCCGCTTGACCACGACCTGATCCGCCAGCTTGCCCGCCACCATGAGATCGTGATCACCGTCGAGGAAGGCTCGATCGGCGGCTTCGGCAGCCATGTGATGCATTTCCTCGCCACCGAAGGCCTGCTCGACAACGGTCTGAAGCTGCGCTCGCTGGTGATGCCCGACATCTGGATGGAACAGGCCAAGCCCGAAGCCATGAACGCCCACGCCGGCCTCGACCGCGCCGGCATCGTTTCGACGGTGTTCAAGGCGCTGGGACGTGGTGTTGCGGTTGGGGTTGCGGGATAGGATTAGGGTGAGGGCATGCCGTGTGGCCCCCTCATCCGCCCTACGGGCACCCGGCCGCCGGGGTCGAGCTACGGGTCTCGACCCGTCCTTCGGACCCCCGAGGGGAGAAGAGGGAGTCGAAACGTCGCCGCGAATCTCTTCTCCCCCCGGGGAGAAGGTGCCGGCAGGCGGATGAGGGGGCCGCACGGCAGGTCCTCTCAATAAAAAAGGCGACGCATCACTGCACCGCCCTCTTGATTTAACGTCCCTTCCCTAAGAAGGCTGCCTCTCAGAATTCCGTCCAGTCTTCCTTCACGGCCGCAGCACTCGCCTGTCTTCCGCCGAAAGCCTTGGCGACGGTGCGGGTCAAAGCGTGGGCCGGGGAGGCGACCGGGCGGGCGTTGGTGCCGGCAACGCTTGCGCGCGGCGCCGGGGCCACCTGGCCGAGCTTGAACTGGCGCAGCAGTTCTTCGAGGGCGTTTGCCTCCTGGGCGAGCGCATGGCTGGCCGCGGTCTGCTCCTCGACCATGGCAGCGTTCTGCTGCGTGCCCTGGTCCATGTTGTTGACGGCGGTGTTGATCTCCTGCAGGCCGATCGACTGTTCGCGCGTGGCGGTGACGATGGCGCTGACGTGGTGGTTGATCTCCTGCACCTCGGAGACGATGACCTCCAGCGCCTTGCCGGTCTCGCCGACGAGGCCGACGCCGGCAACGACTTGTTCGCCCGAGGTGGTGATCAGCGCCTTGATCTCCTTGGCCGCCTTGGCCGAGCGTTGGGCGAGCTCGCGCACTTCCTGGGCGACGACCGCAAAGCCCTTGCCGGCATCGCCGGCGCGGGCGGCTTCGACGCCGGCGTTCAGAGCCAAGAGATTGGTCTGGAAGGCGATGTCGTCGATGACGCCGATGATGTTGGAGATTTCACCCGAGGACTTCTCGATCTGCTGCATGGCGGAGACGGCCTTGCGGACGACTTCGCCTGACTTTTCGGCGCCGAGGCGGGCGCGCTCGACGAGATTGCCGACATCCTCGGCGCGCTTGGCGCTGTCGCGGACGGTCGTCGTCACTTCCTCAAGCGCTGCAGCGGTCTGTTCGACGGCGGCAGCCTGCTGCTCGGTGCGGTGGGCAAGATCGTCGGCAGCCGAGCGGATTTCGCCGGCACCAGCATTGATCGCCGAGGCATTGCGGCCGACCGATTGCAATGCTGCCTGCAGCTTTTCGACGGCATGGTTGAAGTCATTGCGCAGGCTGTCATATTGCGAGGCGAACGGCGTCTGGAGACGACCGGCCATATCGCCATTGGCAAGCTCGGCAAGACCGCCCGCCAAAGCGTCGATGGCATGGCGGATCTCGCCTTCCTCGCGCGCCTTCTGCTCGTCGCCTGCCCGGCGCTGGCGCTCGGCATCGTCGCGCATGCGGTCGGTCTCGCCGGCAAGACGCAGCTTCTCGATCGCCGCCTGCTTGAAGACCAGGACGGACTGAGCCATGCGGCCGATTTCGTCGCCGCGCTCGACTGCCGGAACCTCGATGTCGTTCTGACCGCCGGCGAGGCGGTCCATGGCGCTCGTCATGCCGACGACCGGGCGGACGATGATGCGCGACATCAGCCAGGCAAGCATGGCGGCGGCAAGCGAGGCGACGATGCCGCCGGCAAGCAGCGTCATCTTCAGATCGCTGTTGGCATCGGCCCGGATCGCGGCCAGCGCATTCGACTTTTCACGCGCGGTGGCCTTGATCTTGGCCGAGGCCTGGCGGAAGCCGTCGAGCTGGCCCTTGGTAGCGTTGACGCCGATCTTGACGACCTCTTCGATCGGCATGTCGGTTTCCTTGCGCGCCTTGGTCTGCGGCTCGGCAAGTTCATGGAAATAGAGATCGGCGGCCTTCTGCATGCCGTCGATCATTTCGACCAGCTGCGGCTCGCCGGCCGCCGTCTGCTTGGCGGCGGCAATCGCCTTCAGCATGCGCTCGCGGTTGGCGAAGACATCGCCATAGGTGCTGTCGCTGCGGAAGAGGATGAAGCCGCGCAGGTTGACGGCCTGCTCGAGCATCGCCTGCAGCGCATCGTCGATCTGGTTGACGAGCAGCTCGGACTTTTCCTGCTCGGCAGACGCGGCCGCAGACGCCGTCGCCTTGGAATAGACGAAAGCGGAAACGGCGACGAAAATGAGAATGAGGGCTGCGAACGTGGCCGCAAGCTTACCGTTCAAGGATATGTTTTTGGCGGACATCGGTGATTTCTCCTGACGACAGTCGACGCGGCGAGGCAGGTCGCACGAGACGCAACCGCCGGGATGTTTGAAGCTGAGAACATGATCGGCGTGGAAACGCTTGCGCCGTCATGGCGCCGAGCGGCTTGGATGAACCGCTACAATCACGCCGAACCTATCCGGCCAGGCTTTAAATTTGTTTAAATTTGTGCGGCGCAACAGCGGCCAAGCCTGAGGATTATTGTGCCGTTTCTGGAGGATTGAGGATCAGGATGTCGAAATCCTTTGTGGGATCGAAATCCTCGGCCGTCATCCGGAAGGTCGTCGGACCGATCTTCTGAACATTGCTGCCGCAGAAGCTGATGAGGCTGCCGGGCTTGCCCTTGTCGATCGTCAGCTGGAAGCGCTTGATCGGTCCCGCCCAGTTGGCGCCGGTCGACAGCACATAGGAGATCCAGCTTTCGGTATAGTTGGCGCCTCCGGCCTCGGCTTCCCGCGCACGCTGCTGGGCAACCCTGACGAAATCTCCGTCGAGGCAGTATTTGCGGGAATATTCCTCGAAGCGCTCCCCCTTCGGCTCACCACCTTCGAGAAAGCTGATGGCGACGGTGCCGCCGACGGCCGGCTTGTAGCGATGCTCGACGCTGACCTTTTTCTTTGCCGGAAAGGTGGTGCGCCACCAATAGGTCGAGCGCAGCGTCCACAGCGGCACGAGGTCGACCCCGGCGGCATCGCCTGCGCCCATGGGATAGACGAGGCCGCGGGCGATCCAGTCCTTGCGGACGGTTTCGGGAAGCTTGGCAAGCGCCTCGGTCGTCTTCTGGCTGTAGGGCAGGACGGGAATGCCCTGCTTGGCGAACTCCTCGGTCACATCGATGCCGAGCGAGACGACGCGCTGCTGCAGCTTGGCGGTGATCGGACTGCCGTCCTGCTGGGTGGAAAAATGCAGGAAATTGTCGCTGTCATAATCGGAGATGGCGGAATTGGTGTCGACCTGACCTGATATGTCAGGCATCGGAAAGGCGACCAGGCTTTCGACATCCTTGTCGGAGCTGTTCTCGAAGACGTAGTCGACACGCACTTCCGAAGCGGAGATGAAGAGATCCTCTTCCGCCATGCTGACATCGTCGGATTGGGCAAAGATCAGCCCGCCGGTCTTGACCTCGGCCATAGTGTCGTTCGCGAGCGCGGGCGATGCGATTCCCGCCGCGACAAGAAGAGTGAAGAGCTTCAGCATGGAACACCCCCGTGTCTGCGGCACGCCCCGCGATCGCCGCGGCAGGATTATCGCCGAAAGCTTTTGAGGGTCAATGACGGTCTTGGGAACAAAATGCTTGCAACCGGCGGCTTTGCCGGTCATGCACAGCCGATGTCAGATCAAAACACCCAACGTCTCGACCAGCTTCTCGTCTCTCTTGGCCTCTTTGCCAGCCGTTCACGCGCCCGCGACGCCGTGCAGCGCGGCACCGTCAGGATCGGCGGCCAGGTGGTCACGAAGGCCGGCGCGCTGTTTAGCGCGGACGCGGCAATCGAGATCGACGATCCGGCGCAGGATTATGTCTCGCGCGCCGCGCTGAAGCTTGCCGCAGCGCTCGACCATTTCCGGCTCGATCCCGCCGGCCATCACTGTCTTGATGTCGGTGCTTCCACCGGCGGCTTCACCGAGGTGCTGCTGCAGCGCGGTGCCGCGCATGTCACCGCGATCGATGTCGGCCATGGGCAGATGCATCCGCGCATATCAGGCGATCCGCGGGTGACCAACAGAGAGGGCCTCAACGCCCGCAACCTGACGGCAGAGGATATCGGCCATCCCGCCACCTTCATCGTTTCCGACGTCTCCTTCATCACGCTGAGACTGGCGCTCGCGCCGGCCCTTGAGATCGCGGGACCCGGCGCTGTCGCCGTGCTGCTGGTCAAGCCGCAGTTCGAGGCCGGGCGCGAGGCGATCGGCAAGGGCGGGATGCTGAAGGACCCCTCGTCTGCTCCCGCCGTTGCTGCAGAACTGGCGCGCTGGTTCGTCGAGGACATGGGCTGGAAAAGCCTTGGCCTCATCCCCTCCCCGATTTCCGGCGGCGACGGCAATCAGGAATTCCTTCTGGCAGGATTGAAGCCGTGAGCACCGAAACCGTCACGATCGAGAAGCTCGGCGCCCAGGGCGACGGCATCGCCAGCAGCGCCGGCGGGCCTGTCTATGTGCCCTTTTCCCTGCCCGGCGAAACCGTGGCGATTGCCCGCGTCAAGAGCCAGGGCACGATCATGTCGATCACGACACCCTCGCCCGACCGGCAGGAGCCGCCCTGCCGGCATTTCGGCCCGGATGGCGTCAACGGCACCTGCGGCGGCTGCACGCTGCAGCATATGGCAGATGCGCCCTACCGCGCCTTCAAGCGCCAGCTGGTCATCGACGCGCTGAAATCCAAGGGGCTGACGCCGGAGGTCGGCGAGATCGTTCCGGCCCGGCCGGGCGAACGCCGGCGTGTCGTCTTTGCGGCACGCAAGACCGAGAGGGACATGCTGATCGGTTTCAACCAGGCCGAAAGCCACCATATCGTCGCCATCGAGGAATGTCCGATCTCGTCGGCAGGGATCATTGCCCGGCTGCCGGCGATCAGGGCGATTGCTGCTTCGCTGGCGACCAGCGCCGAACCCTTCCGCGTCGCCGTCCTCGAAACGCTTTCCGGCCTCGACATCTCCGTCGACGACGTGAAGAAACTCTCCGACCCGCAGCGGCGCAAGGCAATCGAGACCGCGCTCAGCCTGCGCGGCATCGCCCGTGTTTCGCTGAACGGCGAAATCCTCGTCGAGCCGTCTAAGCCGATGGTCGAATTCGGCGGCGTCCAGGTTTCACCACCGCCGGGCGGCTTTACCCAGGCGACCAAGCCGGCGGAACAGGCGATGGCGGAGCTGGTCACGGCTCATGCCGGCAAGTCGAAGCGGATCGCCGATCTCTTTGCCGGCTCCGGCACGTTTTCGCTGCGGCTGGCGCGGATCGGCCGCGTGCACGCCGTCGAAGCCGAAGCAAAGGCGCTCGCAGCTCTCGATCATGCCGCCCGCAACACACAGGGGCTGAAACCGGTCACCGTCGAAAAGCGCGATCTCTTCCGCCGCCCGCTGATGACGCAGGAGTTCAAGCCCTATGACGTCGTCGTCTTCGATCCGCCGCGCGCCGGTGCCGAGTTCCAGTGCCAGGAGCTTGCCCGCTCAGGTGTGAAGAAGATCGTGGCCGTTAGCTGCAATCCGCTGACGCTGGCGCGGGACCTGGCGATCCTCGTCGAGGGCGGCTACCGGATCACGCAAGTGACGCCGATCGACCAGTTCCTCTGGACCTCGCATGTCGAGGTGGTGGCGACGCTGGAGAAATAGGCGTGCCTGTCGGAAAGACGAAAAGACGCAACCCATACTATAACGGCCCAGTGTCCGATCACTTCGACGGCACACATTTCTTCAATCCCGAAGGTATTGAGCCCCTTGGCTTCCGCGATCTGCTGCGGTGGCAATTCGGCGGTGGCCGTGAGCGCTGGCCTCAGTCGGTCCCAAGTCCATACCCGGCGGCCAAGCCGGATCGATGTGTAGACGGCGCGGATCTAAGGGTGACCATGGTTGGTCATGCAACAATGCTCGTGCAGGTCGCTGGGCTCAATATCCTCACCGACCCGGTATGGTCAGAGCGCGCGAGTCCCCTCGCTTTTGCCGGACCCAGGCGCGTCGTCCCACCGGGTATCGCGTTCGATGATTTGCCCCCGATTGATCTCGTGCTGGTGTCGCACAATCATTATGATCATCTCGATATCGCAACGCTCAGGCGGTTGGGTGCGAAGCATCGGCCGCGTGTCGTGACGCCACTCGGCAATGACACGATCATTCGCCGTGCCGTGCCCGATATACAGACGACATCGATGGACTGGGGCCAGCACATTTCGCACGCCGGAATAAGCATTGATGCGGAGCCTGCACACCATTGGTCCGCCCGCGGAACCGCCGATCGCCGGATGGCACTCTGGGCGTCGTTCGTTTTGTCGACTCCAGCCGGAAAAATTTACCACGTCGGAGATACGGGCTTTCACAACGGCATCAATTACAAAGCGGCACAGCAGAAGCATGGCGGCTTTCGCTTGGCCATTTTACCCTTCGGTGCCTATGAGCCGCGCTGGTTCATGAAAGGGCAGCACCAGAATCCACAGGAAGCGGTGATCGGGATGAAGTTGGCAAATGCGGCCTATGTGGCCGGGCATCACTTCGCCACGTTCCAACTGACAAATGAAGCGGTCGACGCGCCGGCAAGAGCGTTGCAAGACGCAATGAGCGAGCATGATATTCCCCCGGAACGGTTCCGGCCGCTCAGGGCCGGCGAGGTATTTAATGTGCCAGCTGTCTAATCGCTATCCGTTTGCTCCCGGTGTTGGTGTCGATCGCCGCGAAGCGATGCCAGGCGGCGCTCAGCGACGCATGAAGGCTTCGAAGGCCGCCCGGGCCTCGGCACTTTTCAGCCGCGCGGAGAAATAGCGGGCCTCCTCGTCGATGCGGGCGATGATCTCGCCACGATCGCCACGAATGAGATCGCGGGCGATGCGCAGCGCCTCCGGCGGCTTGGTGGCGAGCTTTGCAGCCAGGCCAAGCGTCAGTGAATCGACCTCGCCTGGCTCGACGACCTTCCAGACCAGGCCGGCTTCCTTCGCTTCCTCGGCCGAGAATGCTTCGCCGGCCGCCAGCAGGGCGAAGGCGCGCTGATGCCCCATCAGGCGCGGCGCGACGAGGCTGGAACCGGCCTCCGGCACCAGCGCCAGATCGACGAAGGGTGTGCGGAACTGGCTGCGGCTGGAGGCGATGGTCAGGTCGCAATGCAGATGGATCGTCGTGCCGATGCCGACCGCAAGGCCGTCGACGCCCGAGACGACGGGTTTTTCGGCATTCACCAGCGCATAGAGGAAATCGAGGATCTCCTGCTCCAGGCCGCGGCCGCCCATTGCGGCAGCCAGAAAATCGTTCAGGTCGTTGCCGGCCGAGAAGCAGCCTTCGGTGCCGAGCAAAGCGGTGGCGCGGATGCCGGGATTTGTGTTGGCCGCATTCAGCGCATCGGCCATGGTGCGATACATGGCGCGGGTGATGGCGTTCTTCTTCTCCGGCCGATTGAAGCGGATAGACTGGACGCCGGGATGGGCGGAAGGCTGCTCGACGATGATGTGATCGGTCATAAGGTCTCCTCAGGCAAGCAGGATACGGGCGGCGGCAAGGCTTGCCGCACCATTGACGACCCGGTCGCGCAGGGCTGCGGTCTCGGCGAGCAGGTTCTCGGCGGCAAAGCGGCAGAGCGCGATGCGGTTTTCGGCCGCACCATCGGCACTCTCGGCGAGACCGCCCTTGGCAAGATAACTGCCGGTGAGCACCAGCCCGAACAGGCGCTGATAGGGGGTGGCACCGGAGAGCGCTTCGGCGGTCTTGTCATCGGCAAGCGTCTTTATCAGCCAGGCGGTCGCCTGCTCGAGATCGGCGATACCAGCGTCGAGCCTCACAGCGGTCTCGCCGAAACCATCAAGATTGGAGCGGCGGACGTCGTCGGCGATCTGCTTAAGCTCGGCGATGAAGCCCTTCACCTGATCGCCGCCGGAGAGCGGCAGTTTGCGGGTGACGAGGTCGATCGCCTGGATGCCGTTGGTGCCCTCGTAGATCGGGGCGATGCGGGCATCGCGAAGATAACGCGCCGCACCCGTCTCCTCGATGAAACCCATGCCGCCATGCACCTGAATGCCGAGCGAGGCGACGTCGACGCCGGCATCGGTCGAAAAGGATTTGGCAATCGGCGTCAGCAAAGCGGCGCGCTCCTGCCAGTGGCGACTGGTCTCCCCTGCCCGGTGCGACATGTCGATCGCATGGGCGCAGGCATAGGAGATGGCGCGCGCGCCTTGAGTCAGCGCCTTCATGGTGAGGAGCATGCGGGCGACATCGGGATGTTCGACGATCGGGCTCATACCGGCGCCGCTTGCGCCCGGCGCCCTGCCCTGCGTGCGTTCCCTGGCATAGGCGAGCGCCTTCTGGGTGGCGGCTTCCGCGATCGCCACGCCCTGCATGCCGACGGCAAGGCGGGCATTGTTCATCATCATGAACATGCAGGCCAGTCCCTTGTTCTCCTCGCCGACCAGCCATCCCACGGCGCCCTTTTCACCACCGAATTTTCCGTCGCCGTAGATCATCGTGCAGGTCGGCGAACCATGGATGCCGAGCTTGTGCTCCAGCGAATGGCAGAACAGATCGTTGCGGGGCCCAAGCGAGCCATCGTCGTTCACCAGGAATTTCGGCACCAGGAAGAGCGAGATGCCGCGGGTGCCGGCCGGCGCATCCGGCAGACGGGCCAGCACCAGATGGATGATGTTGTCGGCGGCGTCATGTTCGCCCCAGGTGATGAAGATCTTCTGGCCGAACAGGCGGTAGCTGCCGTCATCGCGGCGCTCGGCGCGGGCCTTGAGCACGCCGAGATCGGAGCCGGCATGCGGCTCCGTCAGGTTCATGGTGCCGGTCCATTCGCCGGAGACCATCTTCTCCAGATATGTGTCTTTCAGCGCAGCACTACCATGGGCGCTGACCGCCTCGATGGCGCCCATCGTCAGGGTCGGGGCGAGCGCGAAGGCCATGGAACCGGAATTCCACATTTCCAGTGCCGCGACATTCAGCATATGCGGCAGGGCCTGGCCGCCGAAGGCCTCGGGGGCCGTCAGGCCGTTCCAGCCGCCGGCAATCCAATGGCGATAGAGGTCGCGCCAGCCATCCGGCAGCCTGACCTCGCCATCGATCAGCCGGGCGCCCTGGCGATCGCCGATTTCGGCAAGCGGCGCCACTTCTTCTGTGGCAAAACGTCCCGCCTCAGCGAGGATCGCATCGACCAGATCTTCGCCGAGATCGCCGAGCAGCCCTTTTGAAATCGCCTCGCCCATGCCCGCTACATGCTTCAACGTGAACGCGATTTCTTCGACGGGCGCCTTGTACATGGTTTTTTCTCCGCAGACCGGCCTGCACTTGGGCAAGCCCCTCCGAGGCAAGGGCTAATTGATTTTTACGTAAACGTCAATTTCGATTTCCTTGGCCGGCATGCGATAAATCGCCGGACATGGCGCTTTGCTCTTGCACCTTTGGACAAATGGACGTCATGAACAATCTCTAAGGGAAGACATCGCCTTCGCAAAGGACCGGCGAACAATGGATACATTGCCCGTCAACATACCCGGTTTCGTCTGGGCCTATCGCTTCTCGCCGGGTGAAAAGACGGCGGTGCGACTGAACAATAGTGCGACGGTGGCGGAACTGACCGCCGACAACTGTTTCTACTGGCTGCACCTCAACCTTGTCGACGCCCGCGTGCCGGCCTTGCTCGATACGCTGGACGGGCTGACGGAGGACGCGAAATCGGCGCTGACGACGCGTGATACGCATGCGGCCATCACTGTCGACGAGCAGATGCTCTATGGCACGCTCGTCGATTGCCAGCGCGATTTTGCCCAGGATACCAACAATCTCGGCTGGCTGCATTTCGCCATGTCCGACCGCTTCCTCATCACCACGAGGCTACAGCCGCTGCGCAGCGTCGAACGGGCGCGGGCGCTGATCGAGAAAAACCCGGGCAAATTCTCCCGGCCGGTCGATCTCTTCGAACTGCTGGTGATCGAGTTCCAGCGCACGCTGATCGCGATCGTCATCGAACTCACCGAAGAGCTGAACCAGATCGAGGATATCGTCTACGACAGTGCGCAACGCGACGAGCGCCGGCGCCTGGCGCCGGTCCGGCGCACGGTGGTCAGGCTGCATCGGCACCTGCGCACCGTGTTGGCGCTGATGCGCCGGGCGGCGGCGGCCGACGACGACGAGATGCCCTTCGGCTTCGACGACGTGGCGCGGCGGCTGACGAGCCGGCTGGAAACGGTCGACCACGATATCTACGCGCTGCAGGACCGGGCACGCCTGCTGCATGAAGAAATCGATTCGAAACAATCCTCCGAAACCAACCGCCACCTCTATCTGCTGTCGATCATGACGGCCTTCCTGCTGCCGCCGACGCTGGTGACCGGCTTCTTCGGCATGAACACGGCAAACCTGCCCTTCGCCGTCGGCGACTACGGCACCGAATACGCCGTCGTCCTCATCGTCGGCTCCATTGCCTTTGCCTGGTGGCTATTGAGGCGGGTGGATATTCTTTGAGGGTGAAGGTTCGACATGACTGTGGGAGAGGCGCATTCCCCACCCGTCGCGGTACTTGCTCCAGAATCTCACCCCACCCTCCGTCATCCTCGGGCCCGACCCGAGGATCCATGTTGGCCTCCATCAGCCGAGGGCATGGATCCTCGGCTCAAGGCCGAGGATGACGGAAGGTGGGGTTACGTTCCGGCCGAACTCGCCGCCGACGCAACGAATGGAACGGCGCTGCGCCTATGGCATCACGCTGCGTTGACACTTAGCGATTGGAAGCGCAACGCGCTTCCTACGCCTTATCAATACGGCGAATAGCACTGCTGGCGCGGGCCGTTATAGGGTTGGAACGTGTTGTCGTAGGCGCGATAGGACCGGTAGCGGTTTGCGCACCAGGCGACGTGGCTCGAACCCATGCGGGGAGCGGGCGCGACGTAACGCGGCTGCGCGACGATAGCGCCGCCGATGACCGCGCCGGCGCCGAAGGCGGCGAGCGGATACCAATAGCCGTTATAGCGGCGATAGCCCGGACGCTGATAGGAATAGCCGCGATAGCCGCCGTAATAACCGGGCCGGTAATAGGCGCCGGGACGATAGCCAGGCCGGTAGCCCGGACGGTAACCGGGGCGATAATAGCGGCGGTACTGGACGCTCTCGACGGCGGAGGATTTTTCCACCTGCGGGGCGGTGGGCATCTGGATTGCCTGGGACGGCACGAAGCCCGTCAGCACCACGGCGGCAGCCAGAACTGCGGTCGCAATCTTGTTTCTCAAACCGATCATTGCTTCAACTCCCATTCAACAGCGATCACCGCCTGCCCAGCAACGTCTTCGCGCCCGAATGGTTCCGAAAGCGGCCGGGGCCGGCCTGCTCTCCCTTTTAGATCAGTTGAACTGAACCGGAGATTAACCGGCGCCGGCGATGCGATCAGGCAACGGCGGAGATTTTCGCCTGGTCGCCCTGCAGACGGTTGACCATGAAGTTCGAATACCATTCGAGGAACTGCATGACGCCGCCCTCGTGCAAGGCGGAATAGGGGCCGGGCTCATAGGCGGGCGAGCGAATGCCGAAGGCGTTTTCCTCGACGATGCGGCGATCCTGATCGTTGGTCTCGGTCCAGACGTGGGTCAGTTCCTCGAGATTGTAATCCACACCTTCGACGGCATCCTTGTGGACAAGCCACTTGGTCGTCACCGCCGTCTCATTGGCGCTGAGCGGCAGCACGCGGAAGGAGATGGCGTGGTCACCGAGCAGATGGTTCCACGTCGTCGGGTAGTGGAAGAGCAGCATGGTGCCGATATGGCTGATCGAGATATCGTCGGAAAGCGCGCGCTTGACCGCGCTCTTGCCCGACATGGTGTAGCTCTCTGCATCCTCGATCAGCGGCATGCGGGCGGTGCGGAACTGACCGTCCGGCGAAATCTGGAACTTGCTCGGCAGGCCGGCTGCCTCGCAGCGCGCCCAATGGCCGGCGATCTCGGGATCGTCGGCGCCGCCATCCGTGCCGGTGACACTCGGAGCCTCGGGATAGGTGCGGCAGAGTTCGGGGTGATTGGCGGCGCAGTGATAGCACTCGCGGTTGTTTTCCCAGACAAGCTTCCAGTTGCCCTTCTCGATGATCGTGCTCTGGAAGGCGACCTTGCTCTCGCTGATCCGGTGCGGCGCGACATAGGGTTCGATCTTGTCGCGCACCGGCTGGAAATCCGGGGCGTTATTGGCAAGGCAGATGAAGACATAGCCAGCGACGATTTCGCAATGGACGGGCTTCAGGTTGAAGCCAGTCTTATCGAAATCATCGCCCATGTGGCGGGCGAAGGCGAGCTTGCCTTCGAGATCATAGGTCCACTGATGATAGGGACAGACGAGGCGCACGGAGGAGCCGTGCTCCTTGGTGCAGACGCGCGAGCCGCGATGGCGGCAGCTGTTGTGGAAGGCGCGGATGACGTTGTCGCGGCCGCGGACGATGACGACAGGATAGCTGCCGATCTGGACGGTGAAATAAGCGCCCGGCTTCGGCAGCTCGCAATCATGGCCGATGAACAGCCAGTCGCGATAATAGATCATCTCCATGTCGAGCTGGAAATAATCCTCGTCGATATAGAACGGCTGTTCGAGGCTGAAGCCCTCACGGCGGCTCTTGAGCTGACGCAAAACGTTGCTGCGAATATCCATCTTCATGTCCTCGTGCACCCGGCTGCCGCCTTCCGGCAAGAAGGCCGGCGGAAGCGCGCCCGCTTCCTTCTCTCATGGCGTCATTTAATCACCGAGCCTGCCTGCCGCTTGGTTGTAATGCGACATCGGCTTCGAAATTGACGACAGGATGCGGCACGGCTTGAAGCTGCCGATCCCGGTCGATGACATCGCCCGACTCTCCGGGCAATTATCGTCAATTGCGACATGGCGTAAAGACCCGCTCCGCAAAGAGGTCGGCTGCCTGATATCGATGTCAGTCGCGTTTGCGACATCTGCCGGCATTTGCCCTTCAGCCGGCCGGCTGAGGGGCCATTTTTTAACATCGCCTTAAGCATACGGTCCTATCCTCCTGATGATCACCGACCGACCGAAGAACGCGAACCATGGCCAGACTCCGTTATTTCGACGCGAAAGATGCGAGCAGATCGCAAGAGCCGCAGCTGATTGCCGCCCATTCCGAATTCCTCCGCACCGGCCGCATCCCCCGCGAGCGGCGGCATTGGCTGGCCGAGGAAAAGCGCTATTTCACCCATGACGAGGTCGCCGCGAAGACCGGCCGCAAGCTGCAGGTGGCTGGCGAGAAGACGCATCAGCACATCAACGGCTTTCACCACTCGATCCAGTTTCCGAAGATGATCTTCCACCGGACGCTGGAGGACAGCCCGCATCTCGGCTATTGCCACGTCACCGCCGCGCGGACGAAATTCGCTCATTACGAAGAGGTAAGCTGGGCCTTCTACATCTCGAATTTCTATTCCGACATCGGCGAGAACGATAATTTCTTCGAGCGCATCGATGTCGGTTATTCCCGCATGTATTTCGCCGTCGCCATCAAACCCGGCGAGAACTCCGCGGAAAAGATGACCATCGACCGGTCGGTACGCGGCAACGGCCTGCTCTTCCGCACCCACGATCCGCAGGCGGCGATCCGCAACATCCTGCTGCTCGGCGCCCGCAACGAACAGCTGCGCGAAATCATCCGCCAACTCTAAAGCGCGACGCGGTCCCTGCTTGATGCATGTCGTGATCCCAAAACCGCTGCACACTTTTGGGCGACATGCATAATCCTTGCTTGATGCATGCCGTGGTCCCAAAACCGCTGCACAGTTTTGGGCGACATGCATAGATGAACAACGCGATTGATCGCGGGCGGCGGAAAGCCTAATGACTGCCGGGATTACAGCGCCGCGCGTCTTTTCAGACGCGCAAAGGGTGCAGTCGCAAGTACCGGGCAGGACATGGCACGCACGATCGATATCACGGCAGACAGGCAGGCAGCGCTGGAGGCGGCCTCGGCTGCTCTTGCCGACGGCTTTGCCATCGCCATCCCGACGGAGACCGTCTACGGCCTGGCAGCCGACGCCACCAATCCTTTGGCCATCGCCCGCATCTACGAGACAAAGGGACGGCCGCGCTTCAACCCGCTGATCTGCCATATGGCCGATCTCGCGATGGCCGAAGAGCATGCCGAGTTCGACCCGGTCTCGCGGGCGCTCGCCAAAGCCTTCTGGCCCGGCCCGCTCACCCTCGTGCTGCCGCTGAAGCGGGAAAGCCCGATCCATTCGCTGGCAACTGCCGGGCTCGACAGCGTCGGTATCCGCGTGCCGAAGGGATTTGCCGGCGCTTTGATCGGCGCCTTCGGTCGGCCGCTCGCAGCCCCAAGCGCCAATACCTCAGGCGGGGTCAGCGCCACGAGTGCCGCCCATGTCGAAGCCGATCTCGGAGCGAAAATTCCGTTGATCCTCGATGCTGGCCCGAGTGCTGTCGGTGTCGAATCGACGATCGTCAAGGCGGAGGGCGGCCAACTCAGGCTGCTTCGGCCGGGTGGACTGGCGGCGCGTGAGATCGAACGTGTTGCAGGCCAACCGCTGCTGCGGGCGAAGGCGCCATCGGCGGCCATTGAGGCGCCTGGCATGCTCGCCTCGCATTACGCGCCGGGTGCATCCGTGCGCCTCAATGCAACGGCAGTCGAACCCGGCGAAGCGCTGATCGCCTTCGGCAGCGCTGCGGTCTCCGGCGCGGGCAGTGCCCGCATCGTGCTTGATCTCAGCCCGCGCGGCGACCTTGCAGAGGCCGCCGCCAATCTTTTTGACTACATGAAGCGGGCCGATGCCAGCGGCGCCCAGAGCATCGCCTTTTCGCCGATTCCCGAGGAGGGGCTGGGCGAAGCGATCAACGACCGGCTGCAGCGAGCAGCCGCGCCCCGCGACTGACGGACCTGGAACAGGATGGAGAATCGAGCCCGATGAGCAGCATTTCCAACGAGGATCTCAACCGCTTCGTGGCGATCGTCGGCGAAAAATACGCGCTTCGCAGCGAGGCCGACCTTGCGCCGCATCTGATCGAAAACCGCGGGCTCTATCACGGCTCCTCCCCTCTCCTCTTGAAACCCGGTTCGGTCGAGGAAGTCTCTGATATCATGAAGCTTGCGACGGAGACCGGCACGGCGATCGTGCCGCAGACCGGCAATACCGGCCTCGTCGGCGGCCAGACGCCGCGTCAGGGCAAGTCGGATGTCATCCTGTCGCTCGAGCGGATGAACAAGATCCGTGATGTCGATCCGGTGGCGAACGTGCTGGTGGCAGACGGCGGCGCCATTCTTGCCGAGGTGCAGAAGGCGGCCGAGGCGCATGGGCGGCTGTTTCCGCTGTCGCTCGGCTCGGAAGGCTCCTGCCGCATCGGCGGCAACCTTTCCACCAATGCCGGCGGCACGGCCGTGCTTGCCTATGGCAATATGCGCCAGCTCTGCCTCGGCCTCGAAGTGGTGCTGCCGACCGGCGAGATCTGGGACGGTTTACGCCGCCTGAAGAAGGACAATACCGGCTACGACCTGCGCGATCTCTTCATCGGCGCCGAGGGCACGCTCGGCATCATCACCGGCGCGGTGCTGAAGCTCTTTCCCCAGCCGCTCGGCCATCAGGTGGCCTTCGCTGGCCTGAATTCGGTGACGGATGCCCTTGCCCTCTTCAACCTGGCCTCCAGCCTCTGCGGCGCCTCGCTCACCGGTTTCGAGCTGATGCCGCGTTTCGGCGTCGAGATCACCACGCGCCACATCGACGGCGTGCGCGATCCGCTGGAAACGGCCTATCCCTGGTACGTGCTGATCGACATTTCGACGTCGGATTCGGCCGAGACGGCGGAACGGATGATGAATGGCGTGCTGGAACAGGGCTTCGAGGCTGGGCTGGTGCTGGATGCCGCAATCGCTGCATCGGTAGCGCAGCAGAAGGCGATCTGGCACATGCGCGAAAGCATGTCGGAGGCGCAGAAGCCGGAAGGCGGGTCGATCAAGCATGATGTTTCGGTGCCGGTGTCGAAGATCCCGCATTTCATGGCCGAGGCCGAAGAAGCGGTGATGGCGGCCATGCCTGGCGCCCGCATCTGCGCCTTCGGCCATATGGGCGACGGCAATATTCATTACAATATTTCCCAGCCGCTCGGTGCCGACAAGGCCGCCTTCATCGCTCGCTGGCGCGAGATGAACCACATCGTCCATGGGCTGGTGCTGGCGCATGGCGGCTCGATCTCGGCCGAGCACGGCATCGGCCAGCTGAAGCGCGACGAACTGGCAGCGATCCGCCCAACCATCGAAATCGAACTGATGCGCCGCATCAAGCGCGCCTTCGACCCCGCCAAGATCATGAACCCGGGAAAGGTCGTCAGCCTCGATCCGTGAGGCTGCACGCCATCAGGCCTACTGCGTACCGCCGTTGGTCAGGATCATCAGCGCCGGCGACTGCTGGGTGGCGTTCTGGACGTCGTACATCGCGGTGAACCGGCGCAGCAGCTTGTCGACCTTCTTCGGATCCTGGAGATCCTCGAGCTTGACGAAGCGATTGATCAGATCGGCCTGTTTGGCGACATCCATGCCCGAGATCTGCGACGGCAGGCTGTAGGCTGTCGTGACGACCTGATAAAGCGCCTTGTCGCCGAGGATCCCATAGATCGAGGTGATGCTCGAGGCCTTGCGGCTGAAATAGAGCGCCAGGCGGACGCCGTCATTGCTTTCGCCTTCCTGGGCTTCCATCGTCTGCTGAACGTAGAGCTCCTGCGTATGCTCCTCGGCCGCCTTGTTCTGGACGGTACCGATCTTGGCGCGGGTTAGGTTGCCGTCCTTGTCGAAATTGAAGGCGGCGACGATGTCCTTGAATCGCGCATCGGCGGTGGCGTTGAGATAGCTCTTCTTGTCGTCGGGATCGGACGTGAAGATCTTCTTCAGCGTCGCCTTGTCGTAATCCTTGGGGTCAAGGTTGTTCGCCTTCAGCACCAGATCGGTCAGGCGGCTGTCATCCAGGAAATCGTCAAGCGACTTCACCTTCGCCATGCCCTTGGCGAAATAGTCGACTTCAGCTGTCGCGTCCTTCGCCGCCTTGTCCTTCACCGGACCGTCCTTCATCAGCATGGTGATATGCGATCTATAGTCGGTGGCGTATTTGGCCATGGTCGCGTCGGGCAGTGCCTGGAAGGGTGATGCCGCCTTGCCGTCGGGGCCGAAATTGAAGGCGCGGGCAAGATTGGTGATACGTTCATCCTTGAGCGAGGCGACATAGCCGTTCGGATCATAGGCATCGCTCGTCAGGATCTTGCGCATCATCGAGCGCGACACCTCCTGGTCGGTCAGACCGAAGGCCTGCAGCGCCACGTGGAAGAGATCCGGCAGATTGTCGTTGCTCTTGCTGAAATCGACCGCCGAATTGGTGCGCAGGAAATCATTGACGCTCTTGATGTCGGAGAAATTCTGCAGGCGGCTGGTATCCGCCATCAGGCTCTTGTAATTGGCAGCGACCTCGTCGATCGCCTCGTCGCGCTCGTCGTCGTAGCGCGCGGCGTAGTTGTCGTTGGTTGTCTGCGCCTGGTCGGCCGTCTGGACCGAGCTGACGACAGGAAGCGATCCATCGGCGGCGAAGTTGAAGTCGGCATTGAGATCGGCGTGACCGGCTGCTGCAGCCGCCGTCGCATCGGTCAGAATGCTCTTCAGGTCGGCGTTCGAGATATCGAAAGGCAGATTGTAAGTGCTCTTCAGGAAATTGGTGATGCCGTCATCGGCAATAAGATCATCGACATTGGCGATCGCCCCCATGCGTGCGGAATAGTCGTTGGTCCGCGCTGTCGCACTAATTTTCGTATTGCTGATCTGGGCGGCCGTCTGCGCCTGCATACCATCTTCAAGCGTGCCGTCCGCCTTGAAGTTGAAGGCAGCGGCAACGTCGGCATAAGTGCCGGTGCCGCTCTGGTCAGTCAGGATATTCCTGAGATCGAGATCGCTGACCGTCGATGGGATGCCGAAGGCATTGCGGACGAAATTGTTCAGTTTCTGGTCTGCCAGCAACTGATCGACGTCCGAGATGCCGGCGATGGTCGCCTGATAATAGACGGCCGCATCATTCGCCTTGCTGGTGGTGCTCGCGCTTTGTGAGGCGCTTTGCGAGGCGTAAAGGGTGGCGACAGAACCATCCGTCTTGAAATTGAAAAGATCGTGGACGTCGCTATAGCCCTGGGCGCTGGCAGCCGCGGGATCGACCAGGATGGTCCTCAAGGTCGCATCAGAGACGCTGTCTGCGATCTGCATGCTGTTTCTGATGTAGCTCACGGCAACGGCATCCGACATGATGTCATCGACATCGGTGACATTGCCGATCATGCCGTTGAAATGCGCGGCGTTCGCCGCCGACTTGTCGGTGGTCGACTTGCGCTGTGCTTCCGTCTGAATCACCGAACCGTTGATCGAACCGTCCGCCTGGAAATTGAAGTCGGCATTGATGTCGGCATGGCCCTGAGCTGCGGCATAGGCCGAATCCGTCAGGATGTTCTTCAGGTCGGCATTGCTGAAGCTCGTGCCGAGACCATAGGCATCCTTGATGTAGCGCGCCAGCACGTTGTCGGCGAGCAGGTCATCGACATTGGTGATGCTGCTCGATTGCGAGGTCAAGGTATAATAATTGCCGGTGTTCGACGCAGCCGACTGCAGATTGTTCGCCTGGGCGATAGACTGGACGCGCGCCGTGTTCGACGTCGAACCGTCGGCCTTGAAATTGAAAGCATTGTAGACGTTGGTGAAGCCCATCAGCTGGGCATAGCCGGGGTCGGTCAGCACCGTGCGCAGCGCTGCAGCGGTAAAGTCGGCGCCCATGCTGTAGGCCGTCGTGATGTAGGCGGTCAGGCGCTTGTCAGCGACCAGGTCGTCGACATTGGTGATCGTGCCGATCTTGGCGGTGTAATAGGCCTTGTTGTATTCGGCCGCCGTCTTGCCGACATAGTAGACGTCGGAGCCGACCGAATTGTCGATGATGACCGATTGGGAATTCAGCGTGTAGGACTCGATGACCGAGGCCTTCTGCGCGGCGGTCTGGGCCGTGCCGGTGACGGTGCCGTCGGCGTTGAAGCTGAACTGGGCGGCAAGCGCCTTGTATTTGTCGCCGCCCTGCGTATTGACGACGCTCGTGGGATCGCTGAGATCGCTGGTCAGCACCTGCCGCAGAAAATCCTTCGACGCATAGGTGGGGTCGATGTTGAAGGTCTTCAGCACATAGGTGCGCAGCCGGGTGTTGTTGACCAGGTCGTCGACGCTCTGCACGCTATCGATATTGTTGCCGTAATAGGTGCTCTCGGCGCTCGCGGCCTTTTCGGCATCGGCGAAGGATTGCTTGTAGAGGCCGATGAGATCGTCCTCCTGCGCGTCTGTCTGCACGTCCTTCTCCGGCGCATTGAAATTGAAGGCGGCGGCGAATTCGCGGTAACGCGTATCGGAGAGCTTGTTGGCGTAGCTGTTGGGATCGGTCAGATCGCTTTCCAACACCTTCTTCATGAAGGCCTTGGCGTAGGTCATGTCCTCGAGGCCATAGGCCTTCATCGCATAGCTGTAGAGCTTGTAGTCGCCGAGGAAGTCGTCGACGTCGGTGACCTTGTTGATATGGTCGGCGTAATACTGGGCATCCTTCTTGACCGTCGTCTGCGACGCGACCTTGTTGAGGCTCGACGTCATGTCCCGCGACAGGATCGTGTAAGCGAGGGAAGCCGTGATCATGGAAAGCGCCCTTTTCGGCAAAATCTCTAAAAGAACGACGAAATGCTGGTGAGCACATTTTGCCATGGAAAGCTTACCTGAGGCTTACCTCAGGATGCATCACTTCGGGACACCACATCGTTCACCTTCCGGAAACCCTGCCGGATTCGGTTTTGATAACCATCAGAGGAGGCAAAGTTTTCTTAACCGCAATTTTTAAGCTGTACGGAAGGGCGGCTGCCTATTGTCGGCCATAGAGGACGAAAAGTCCCAAGGAGAAGACCGGAAATCGGCTCTCAGGTAAGACAAGGGTAGAATGAAATGAACAATCCCGTTATGAAGCCCGCCTGGGCTGGCACGACGTTACGCCTCGATCCGTCCCGCTTTCCCCAGCAGGTCAGCTACGCCATCCACGATTGTTCGGATGACGTCAATATTACCATAGACGAACGCGGTGCGGTCCTGCGCAAGGTCCTCCCCTCCAGCGGCCTGCCGCTCTCGATTGCGCTGCCGAAGCGCGTTTTCAAGGGCGTCGCCGCCCGCGCCATCGACCATGGCGACGGCGATGTCACCGTCACTCTCGAACTCCATCACACCGATCCGGAGCTCTGCATTCCGCTGCTCGTCGCCCATGATCTCAGCGACATTGCCGCAGACTGGCGCAGCTGGTCGGAAGCCTTCCGCATTCCGATGCTGATGGTCGAGGCCGACGGCGTCGCCCGGCCGCTCGAAGACCACATCGGCGCCTTGCGCACCAGCGACCTCAAGCCGCGCCGCCGCCATTCCTACTTCGCCAATCGCCGTCCGCGCTTCCTCGTGCGCCGCACCACCGGCCGGCTGGGCGTCGCCATGAAGATCGAAGGTAAGGAAATCATCGCCCGCAACTGACCGAAATCGCGACACCGGACATCATTGCCGGGCATTCTGCGCACTCACCTGTCGCGGAATGCCCGTTTTGCGACGCTGTCGAATTCGGCCGTAGACTGTCTCGATTGGCACCGCGGGATGAGTTTTGACTGGATCACTGCGTAGCCAGTAAAAAAGCCTCTTATTCAAGGACGGAAAGTCCCAATCCGTGCTTGACCGTTTTGAGTGCGATCAGGCTCTTGTATTTTCGCACGAGCGCCTGCTGCTCGCCCATAAGCCGCTCAATGAAGGCATTGTATTCCTCAAGATTGCGGACGGCCACGAGCAGGACATAGTCCATGTCGCCGGTGACATACCAGCATGACTGAACTTCAGGCGCACGGTCCAGCCATCGTTGGAATTGCTCCAACGCGTGTCGATGTTCGTTCTGAATTTCGAGCTCAACCAGAACGGACAAGGTGCGATCAACGGCTTTCGGACTGACCACCGCCACGATCTTCTCGATGATCCCATCTTGTTTCAGTTTGCTGATGCGCCGTTCGACGGCCGAGGTAGAGAGATTGACCGCGTCAGCAATGACCTTGCCGGGAAGGTCGGCATTCTCCTGCAGCATCGACAGAATAGTTCGATCAATATCATCCACAGCGTATAACCAAGCCCATAAGCAGAAATTCCGCTATAAATTTATCATGAGCGCGGTTTTTCCGCGCCGAAAATTCCTATCATCTGCCCATGACAAAACAAGCACCTCTTTCAGCCGCCAAAATCGACGATGCACGCAAAAAAATCGATCCGATTTTCCTGAACACCAATCTGTTGCGTGCCGATAGGCTCGCGCTGTCGCTCGTCGCCAAGGACGAAACGGAAAATCCCATCCGCAGCTTCAAGGGGCGCGGGACGGGGTATTTTCTCGCCGACCTCGTTGGCGACAGAACTCCTCTGGTCACGGCATCAGCCGGGAACTTCGGCCAGGGGCTTGCTTATAATGCCGCGCGGCGTGGGCGATCTCTGGTGGTGTTCGCCAGTATCAACGCCAATCCGCTGAAGATCGAAGCCATGCGCGGGTTTGGGGCGGAAGTCTTTCTCGCCGGGGAAGATTTTGACGCTGCAAAGGAGGCCGCCAAGATCTACGCCGCCGAACGGAAGCTGCAGTTCGTCGAGGACGGGGCGAGCGCAGCCATTGCCGAAGGGGCAGGAACGATTGCGGCGGAGCTGACTGAAGAGGTCGAAGATATCGATGCCGTTTTCATTCCGCTTGGCAACGGTGCCCTGGCGGCCGGAATAGGGTGCTGGTTCAAATCACGATCACCGCGAACAAGGGTCGTCGCAGTTGCCGCAAAGGGCGCACCTTGCATGGCCCTGTCCTACAATGCGGGTGACGTGATCTCAACGCCGGAGGCACGCACGATTGCCGATGGAATTGCTGTGCGGATTCCCGTCCCGTCGGCCGTCGGCTGGCTTCAAGACACGATCGATGACGTCGTTCTCGTGGATGACGATCAGCTTTTCGATGCAATGCGGTTTGCTCATGACACATGGAAGCGTCTCGTCGAACCAGCCGGAGCAGCGGGACTCGCAGCTATTCTTGCGCAGGCATCTGCCCTGAAAGGCTGCCGCGTAGCGACTATGCTGTGTGGTGCCAACCTCACGGGTCAACAGATCAAGGCATGGCTTCCATCTGCCGCAAAGGACGCCACGAATGGCTGGTAGACCAATCCTCCTATCTGAGGACAGGCGCGAGGGCTGGCGCCCGCGCCCGGTTCATCGTCCCAATCAGGGAATGGCAAACAGCAGCGAGACGAAGAGGCCGAAGAAGATGATCAGGCCGACGCGGTTGTTCGATTTGAAGAGCGCCAGGCACTGGTCGGCATCGTTGATATCGAGCCGGACGATCTGCCAGGCGAACATGCCGGCCGCACCGAGCAGACCCAGAAACGCGATGAGATTGGCGCCGGCGAGAGCGAAAGCGATAAACATCAGCACCAGCGTCAGCCCATAAAGGCCGATCAGCCATTGCCGTGTCCTGTCGCCGAACAGGCGCGCGGTAGAGCGGACGCCGATCAGCTCGTCATCCTCCTTGTCCTGATGCGCATAGATCGTATCGTAACCGATCGTCCAGGCGACGGAGGCGGCGTAGAGCAGGATGGCGGCAAAGGAGAGGCCGCCGAGAATGCCGGCCCAGCCCATCAACGCGCCCCAGGAAAAGGCAAGTCCGAGGTAGAATTGCGGCCAGTCGGTGAAACGTTTGGCAAAGGGATAAAACGCCACGATCCCGAGCGAGAGCACGCCGAGGAAGACGTTGAGCCAGTTGAACTGCAACAGCACGAACAGGCCGACCAGCGTCTGCAAGCCGATGAAGATCTTCGCCCGGCGGCGCGTGACGCGGCCGGAGGGCAGCGGACGCGACCGCGTGCGCGCCACTTCCATGTCGATCTCGTGGTCGACGAGATCGTTATAGGTGCAACCGGCGCCGCGCATGGCGACCGCGCCGATGAAATAAAGGAACAGGTGAGACACCAGCAGGCTGCCGGAATAGAGCCCCTCGCCGATCGCCGCATTGGCGGCAAGTGTCGCCGACCAGAAGCACGGCCACATCAGGAGCTGCCAGCCGATCGGGCGATCCCAGCGCGCCAGCTGCGCATAAGGCCAAAGCCATGACGGCAGGATCCGGTAGACCCAGTTATCGGAAGGTGCGTCGGAGACGCGATCGTTGAAGTCGCCGGTATCGTGCATGCCGCTCATCTAGCGGCGGGCGGCCGATCCGGTCAAGAAGCGATCATTGCACTGCCACTTGCATCATCCCTAGATCAGAATCGATCCCGGGATGAAATTATGCTGCAATTCAAAGTGTTACAGCGCTGCGCATCTGAGAGGGATGCGCAGCCGCGTCAATCACTGCAGGGAAAAATTGAACTTGTAGGTCGCCGAGACGCCGATCAGGACCTGGTTCTTCGAGCCGCGCTCGCGCACGAGGCTGCTGTCGGCGGCGGGACCCGCCAGCCGCTTATATTCGAGGAAGGAACTGGCCGAGAGGTTTTCCGTCGCCTTCCAGGTGAGCGCCGCGCCTGCGCCATAGGATTGGATGCCAGACGACGGCTTATAGGGATCAAGGCCGCTTGCCGCCGCCTGCTTGGCGTTGACGCCGTAATAGGCGTCGTAATAGCCGCTGGTGGCGAAGGTCGCGCGCGGGCCGCCTGATAGCTGCAGGTCGGGGGCGATATCGGTGAAGGCATCGACCGCGAGATCGGCGACGATGCCGTCATGCGAGCGGATGCCCTGGCGGACTTCGGCGCGGGCGCGAAGGAAGTCGGTCGGGTAAACCTCGACGAAACCGCCGGCTTCCGCCCCCCATTTGACCTTCTTCAAGCCCTTCAGCTCGCTGCCGTCGCCGTCATCGCGCGACGGCACGAACTTGCCGACGATGCCGGCGCGGAAGGCGCCCTTGTCGATGAGAGCGAAGGACGGATTGTCGTTGCGCGAGGAAAAACGCGGGCCAGCACCCTGGCGGCCGACCGAGATCAGCGGGCTGAACTTGAATTCATTGTGCGACGAGCCCTCGAATTTCGGGGCGGAGAAGCCGGCGACGCCAACGCTCAGATACCAGTCGCCGGACCAGAAATGCTGGCCGCTTTCCTGGGCGGCCACTGAGCCAGCAGATAAAAGGGCAATAGCCAAAGAGATCGATACGACTGATCGATGAGACACGTCCACACTCCAGAAAACGCAAAAACAAAGCCGCGGAGGGCGGCGCTCGCTACATTTATCCCGATGTCGTTACCCCAATGTTAACCACGGCGGCGATTGATCAGGCAGAGGACTGCGTCTGGTTTTTACCGCTGGTTCCAGCGGCGGATGACCGGTTCGGTCAGATCATGCTCGTAGCCGAGCACGCTGATGCTGGCCGTATCGAGCACGAAACGGGAGCCGTCTTCCGGCGGCAGCCCAAGCCAGCGGGCGGCCAGCACGCGCAGGAAATGCGAGCTCGAAAAGACCAGGATAGTGCCGGCCGTTTGGCGAAGCGCATGGATGACGGCGTCGGCGCGATCGCCGACATCGGCGGCGAATTCGCCCTTCGGGCAGCCGTCGCGAAAGAGCTGCCAGCCGGGGCGGTCGGCAAGGATCGCCTTGGTGGTGATGCCTTCATAAGCGCCGTAGTCCCATTCGGCGAGATCGTCCTTGATCACCGCGCCCGATCCGAACCCGGCGAGCGTGCAGGTCTTGCGGGCTCGCTCGGAGGGGCTCGACCAGACGGCGGAGAAGCTAAGGCCCGTCAGGCGGTCGGCGAGTTGGCGGGCGGCGGCCTCGCCGTTCGCCGTCAAGGGAATATCGCTGCGTCCGGTATGGCGCCCTAACAGGCTCCATTCGGTTTCACCGTGGCGGACCAGGTAGATCTCGGGAAACGCATTGCTCATCGGCACGTCCTTTCATGAGAATCCGTCCCTCGGCAAAACCGCCAGCGGAAGCGGCACTTCCGCGGGATCAGAACGTCACTTTTTCAAGCGGGGCGCGCCCCGCCTCGAATTCCTTCAGCTTCGCTTCGTTGCGCGCGATGTAACTGCGATTGTCGGGAACGGCGAACTGGTTCTTGGCGATCTGGATCTGCAGGATGAAGAGCTCGTCCCAACGGAAGCCTATTTCGGAACCGGCCAGATAGAGTTCCCACATGCGGAAGAATTGCTCGTCGTAAAGCGCCACCGCTTCGGCCTTACGCGCCACGAAACGCTCGCGCCAATGGCGCAGCGTATAGGCATAATGCAGCGGCAGGATTTCGATATCCTTGACCAGCAGCCCGGCCTTTTCAAGCGGCGGCACGACCTCGCCGACGGAAGGGATGTAGCCGCCCGGGAAGATGTATTTCTCGATGAAGGCATTGGTGCCGAAGCTCGGCTTCGGGCGGCCGATCGAATGCAGCACCATGACGCCGTTGTCATCGAGGAGATCCGATACCTTGCGGAAGAAATTGCCGTAATGGCCGATGCCGACATGTTCGAACATGCCGACCGAGACGATGCGGTCGAACTTCCTGCCCGTCATGGTGCGGTAGTCCTGCAGTTCGAACCGCACCCGGTCGGCAAGGCCGCGCTTTTCGGCGCGCGTACGCGAGACCTTGAACTGCTCTTCGCTCAGCGTGATGCCGGTGAACTCTGCACCTTCGGTCGCCTCCGCCAGGTACATGCCCATGCCGCCCCAGCCGGAGCCGATCTCCAGGATGCGCTGGTTCGGCTCGAGCAGAAGCTTGGCGGCGATATGGCGTTTCTTGGCGAGCTGCGCCTCGTCGAGACCAATGCCCGGCGGCTCGAAATAGGCGCAGGAATATTGCCAGTCCTCATCGAGGAAAAGATCGAAGAGCTTGGCCGACAGGTCGTAATGATGGGCGACATTGTGCTTGTTGCGATTGACCGGCACGCGGCTCTTCAGCTGCTGCCAGGCAATGCGGCCGAGGAGCAGTGCCGCCATCTTGAAATCGAAGATTTCGTTGGTGGTGTTCTGTTTCACCAGCGACAGGAAATCGTAGATGTTGCCCTGTTCGAGAATGAACCGGCCTTGCATGTACATTTCGCCGAGCTTCATCGCCGGGTCGCGCCGGATGGCGTCCTCGGCCTCCTGATCGGCAAGGCGGGCGACAACGGTTTCACCCGTGCCGTCGCCGATAGTGTGGGTTTCGCCATTGGCAAGGGTAAGTTTCAACGAACCCTTGCGGACGATTTGCTGGACGATCGATAAGAATGCCGACGCCATGGACGCCTCGCAAATGTGACGGGATGGTCACATCAACTTAATAGCTCCCTTTCGCCTTACAAGCGCCGGATTTAGCACTCTGTTCAGAACGCTGCCAAACTGTTGCATTTTTGCCGAAATGCCGGCTAAACCCTTATTTTCGCTTCATGGCTTCGGCAAGTGCCGCACCGAAGGCGCCCTGGCTCTCCGGTTTCTGAGCCGCGGGCCGGCGCTCCTTCTGCGGCCGCGACACTTGGTTTCCGCGAGAATCACCACGCGGCGGCGGCGCCGAGGAGCCGTCATCGCGGCGCATGGAAAGACCGATGCGTTTGCGCTTGGCATCGACTTCGACAACCCGCACCTTGACGACATCTCCCGCCTTGACGACCTCGTGGGGATCCTTGACGAAGCGATCGGCAAGCTGGGAGACGTGCACCAGACCATCCTGGTGCACGCCGATATCGACGAAGGCGCCGAAGGCGGCGACATTGGTCACCGTGCCTTCCAGCACCATGCCGGGCGTCAGGTCGGAAATTTCGTTGACGCCCTCTGCAAAGGTCGCGGTCTTGAAGCTCGGACGCGGGTCGCGGCCGGGCTTTTCCAGCTCCGCGATGATGTCCCTGACCGTCGGCAGGCCGAATTTCTCGTCGATGAACTGGCGCGGATCAATCGATTTCAACACGGCGCTATCGCCCATCAGCGCGCGCAGATCCCGGCCGCAGGCGGCGACGATCTTCTTGGCGACGCCGTAGGCCTCCGGGTGCACCGAAGAGGAATCGAGCGGCTCCTTGCCGTTGGGAATGCGCAGGAAGCCGGCGCATTGCTCGAAGGTGCGGCCGCCGAGTCTGGCGACCTTCAGCAGATCCTTTCGCGTCTCGAAACGGCCTTCGCTGTCACGGTGCCGGACGATGGCGTCGGCGATCGACGGGCCGAGGCCGGAGACGCGCGAGAGCAGCGGCGCTGACGCGGTGTTGAGATCGACGCCGACGGCATTCACCGCGTCTTCCACCACCGCATCGAGCGAACGCGATAGCTTCTGCTGGTCGACATCGTGCTGATACTGGCCGACGCCGATCGACTTCGGCTCGATCTTGACGAGTTCTGCCAGCGGGTCCTGCAGGCGGCGTGCGATGGAGACGGCGCCGCGCAGCGATACGTCGAGATCGGGGAATTCAGCCGCGGCGGTCGCCGAGGCGGAATAGACCGAGGCGCCGGCTTCCGACACGATGACCTTGGTCGGCTTCGGCGCCGGCAACTCGGCCAGCATATCGGCCACCAGCTTTTCGGTTTCGCGGCTGCCGGTGCCGTTGCCGATCGAGATCAGCTCGACATTGTGCTTGCGGATCAGCGATGCGAGCTCGACCTGGGCGCCACGCACGTCGTTCCTCGGCTGGAAGGGATAGACGGTCGATGTCGCCACCACCTTGCCGGTGCCGTCGACGACGGCGACCTTGACGCCGGTGCGGATCCCGGGATCGAGACCCATCGTCGCGCGCGAGCCGGCGGGCGCTGCCAAAAGCAGATCCTTGAGATTGCGGGCGAAGACGTGGATCGCCTCTTCTTCGGCCCTTTCGCGCAGTTCCCGCATCAGGTCTAGCGAGAGCGACATGGAAAGCTTGACGCGCCAGGTCCAGCTTGCGACCTCCATCAGCCAGCGGTCGCCGGGGCGGCTCGTACCGATCTCGTAGGCCGTCACGATCATGCGTTCGACCGGCTTGTTCGGAGAGGTCGTCTCGGCGTCGGCCTCGATCGTCAGCGTCAGCACCTCCTCGTTCCAGCCGCGCAGCATGGCCAGCGCGCGGTGGCCGGGGGCGGTCGCCCAGCGTTCGGAATGGTCGAAATAATCGGAAAACTTCTCGCCGGTCGCCTGCTTGCCGTCGACGACTTTCGCCTTCAGCAGCGAGGCCTGGCGCATATGGGCGCGCAATCTGCCGAGCAGGTCGGCATTTTCGGCAATGCCTTCGGCGATGATGTCGCGCGCGCCTTCGAGCGCCGTCTTCACATCGGGCACATCGGCGGTGACGAAGCCTTCGGCCAACACCGCCGGTTCCCTGGCGCGGTCGGCAAGGATCGTCTCGGCGAGCGAGCCGAGGCCGCGTTCGCGGGCGATTTCGGCCCGCGTGCGGCGCTTCGGCTTGTAGGGCAGATAGAGATCTTCGAGCTCGGCCTTGGTTTCGGCGCCTGCGACCTTGGTCATCAGCTCGTCGGTCATCTTGCCCTGGCCGGTAATCGATTCGACGATCGCGTCGCGCCGGGCTTCGAGCTCGCGCAGATAGACCAGCCGCTCGGCGAGATTGCGCAGCTGCGTATCATCCAGCCCGCCCGTCACCTCCTTGCGGTAGCGGGCGATGAAGGGCACGGTTGAGCCTTCGTCGAGCAGCTCGATGGCGGCTTTGGCCTGTTCGGGCCGGGCGTTGATTTCGGCGGAGATGCGGGCTGCGAGAAAACGGAGGTCTGCGGCCATGGGATTTCCTGTTTCGTCAGAGGTGGCGGGACCATAGCGGCGAAAAGCGGCAAGGCAATGCCCGACTGTGGTTTTCACAGGTTAATGGATTGGGGGATCATCGGCGTGTTGCCGTGTGGCCCCCTCATCTGCCTGCCGGCATCTTCTCCCCGAGGGGAGAAGGGATATGCCGCACTGCTTTCCTCCATCACAAACGGCAGCGGCAAGAATGGATCGCTGCCGCAACTCCCCTTCTACCCACCGGGGAGAAGGTGCCCGGCAGGGCGGATGAGGGGGCCACGCGGCAACACGCCTGCCGGTTGCCCCACCCCATCGCTCTCGTCCGTTTTTGCGGTTGTGCAGATGCGGCATTCTTTGATAGCAGAAGCAACGTTTTTGGATCGCCCTGCCCGCGGGCGCAAGGAAAAGATTGACATGCCAAACCTTCTTCTCGAACTCCGCTCCGAAGAGATTCCGGCCCGCATGCAGCGCAAGGCTGCCGGCGACCTGAAGAAGCTCGTCACCGATGCGCTTGTCGAAGCGGGTCTGTCCTACGAAGGGGCGCGCGAATATTGGACGCCGCGGCGGCTTGCGCTCGACATCCATGGCCTGACAGCCCGCTCCGCCGATGTGCGCGAGGAACGCAAGGGACCGCGCACCGACGCCAACGAGAAGGCGATCGAAGGCTTTTTGCGCGGCGCCGGCCTTTCCTCGGTCTCCGAGGCGCAGGTGGTGAGCGATCCGAAGAAGGGCGATTTCTACGTCGCGGTCATTTCCAAGCCCGGCCGCGCAACGGAAGAGATCGTCACCGATGTCATGCCCGGCATCATCCGCGATTTTCCCTGGCCGAAATCGATGCGCTGGGGCAAGGCCTCGTCGAAGCCCGGTGCGCTGCGCTGGGTGCGGCCGCTGCAGTCGATCATTTGCACCTTCGGACCGGAGCATGAAGAGACCGTCGTGATCCCCTTCGAGATCGACGGCGTTACCGCTTCCAACATCACCTATGGCCACCGTTTCCATGCGCCCGAGGCGATCACCGTCCGGCGCTTCGACGATTATGCGGCGAACTTAGAAAAGGCGAAGGTCATCCTCGATGCCGAACGGCGCAAGGACATCATCCTGCACGACGCTCGCGACATCGCCTTTGCCAACGGGCTGGAGCTGGTGGAAGACGAAGGGCTGCTGGAGGAAGTCTCCGGCCTCGTCGAATGGCCGCAGGTGCTGATGGGCAGCTTCGAGGAGGATTATCTCTCGATCCCCTCCGAAATCATCCGGCTGACGATCAAGACCAACCAGAAGTGTTTTGTCACCCGCAAACAGGGTGAAGAGACGCTTTCGAACAAGTTCATCCTCGTCTCAAATATCCAGGCGAGCGACGGCGGCAAGGAAATCGTCCACGGCAACGGCAAGGTGGTGCGGGCCCGGCTTTCGGATGCCCTGCACTTCTGGAAGCGCGACCAGGGCAATCTGCCGGATCTCGAGACGCTCACGGCTTCGGCGGCAAAGTTCAGCCTCGACATCAAGAAGCCGCTCGATCAGCGCATGGCCAAGCTCGATGCGCTTGACGTGACGTTCCATGCCAAACTCGGCACACAGGGCGCGCGTGTCGCCCGCATCCGCACACTGGCCAAGGAATTGGCTGATATCACCGGCGCCGACGCGGCTCTCATCGATCGCGCCGCCGTGCTCGCCAAGGCCGATCTGCGCACCGAAGCGGTCGGCGAATTCCCGGAACTGCAGGGCTTGATGGGCCGCAAATATGCGGTGTTGCAGGGCGAGAATGCTTCCGTTGCCGCAGCGATCGAGGATCACTACAAGCCGCAGGGTCCATCGGACCGCGTGCCGGAGGACAAAGTGGCGATCACCATCGCCCTTGCCGACAAGCTCGATACGCTGATCGGTTTCTGGGCGATCGACGAAAAGCCGACAGGGTCGAAGGATCCATTTGCGCTGCGGCGGGCAGCACTCGGCGTCGTCAGGATCCTGCTGGAGCGAAGGATCCGCCTGCCGCTGCTGGCAACGACAAGGGATGGCGACCTGCTCTCCTTCTTCCACGACCGTCTCAAGGTCTATCTGCGCGACCAGGGCGCCCGCCACGATCTGATCGACGCCGTGCTGACTTCAGATGCCGACGACCTGCTGATGGTGGCGCGCCGCGTCGAAGCGCTGACGGCCTTCATCACCTCGGAGGACGGCAAGAACCTGCTCGCCGGCACCAAGCGGGCGACGCAGTTGCTCGCCGCCGAGGAGAAGAAGGGCACCGTGATCGCTGACGGCGTTTCGCAAGCGCTTCTGACGCTCGATGCCGAGAAGGAGCTGTTCGCCGCAATCTCCAGCGCCTCGAAGGATGCGTCGGACGCCGTCGCCGGCGAGGATTTCCGCTCGGCAATGGAAGCGCTTTCCAAGCTGCGCGGCCCGGTCGACCGCTTCTTCGAAGACGTGCTCGTCAACGACGAGGACGCCGCCATCCGCGCCAACCGCCTCGCCCTGCTGCGGCTGATCCGCGAGGCGACGGGAACGGTTGCGGATTTCTCGAAGATTTCGGGGTGATGTTCGGCTTCTTGCAGTGTCGATGCAGCGCGGTTTCGAAAAACATCTGCCCCTCACCCTAACCCTCTCCCCGCTTGCGGGGAGAGGGGACGTGCCCCACTAGAGGTGAGCGAGGAACGGAGAGGTCGCGGCGTGTTCCCCTTCGCCCCGTTTACGGGAGAAGGTGCCGGCAGGCGGATGAGGGGCGGATACGGTTCGCTACCCATTGAACAACCCGCCCACCCCAACACTGGCATTGCCGCCACTACGGCGCTATTCAAGCAGACATGCAAAACAAGATTCTTGTCAGCGCCTGTCTCATGGGCCATGCCGTCCGCTATGACGGTCGGGCGAAGCCGTTGCTTCATTCGGCGATCGAGACATGGCAGGCCGAGGGCCGGTTGGTGACGATCTGTCCGGAGATGTCGGCGGGCATGCCGGTGCCGCGCCCTCCGGCCGAGATTGGAAATGGTGCGACCGGCGAGGATGTGCTGGCCGGCACGGCGCGGGTTGTCGAGCTGACGGGCCGGGATGTGACGGAAGAATTCCTGCAAGCAGCAATGAATGCCGTGGCGCTCGCAAGGCAGGCCGGCTGCCGTTATGCGCTGCTCATCGACGGCAGCCCGTCCTGCGGATCCGGTTTCATATATGACGGCACGTTTTCCGGCCGCAAGCAGGCCGGCAACGGCGTGACGGCGGCGGCGCTGAAAGCGGCCGGTGTCGAAGTGTTTTCCGATCACGAGATCGAGCGGCTGATCGACCGTATCGCGCAATGAGCCTCAAAAGGCACGGCCGCCGGAGAACCGACGGCCGCTAAGAATTTGGTGATAAAAACGCTTTTGTCCCCGTGCCGTTTAAGCGGCACGGCGACCTTGATGCATGGCCGGGGCAGCACCTTCGCCACTGACGCGGAAGCCGCGGATGAGATCGATCAGTTCGTCGGTATCGCTGGCGAGCGTTTCGGCCGATGCCGTGGTCTCTTCGGCCATGGCAGCATTCTGCTGGGTGGCGGCATCGAGCTGGTTCATCGACGAGGAGATCGAGCGCAGCGTGGTGTCCTGTTCGGAGGCGCTGTGGGCGATCTTGGCAACGATCTCGTTGGCAGCCTTGATCTGGTCGGAGATGCGCTTCAGCGCCTCGCCGGCCTCGCCGACCAGACGGACGCCGTGATCCACCTGGCTGGAGGAGCGGGCGATCTGGTCCTTGATCTCCTTGGCCGCAGCGGCGGAACGCTGGGCAAGTTCGCGCACTTCCTGGGCGACGACCGCAAAACCCTTGCCGGATTCACCGGCACGCGCCGCCTCGACGCCGGCGTTCAGCGCCAGCAGATTGGTCTGGAAGGCGATCTCGTCGATAACGCCGATGATCTTGGTAATCTCCGAGGACGACTTCTCGATGCCGCTCATCGCCTCGATCGCCTGGGTGACGATCGCATCGCTATGCGTTGCCTCGGTGCTGACCGCGTGGACGCGCTTGCTCGCTTCATGGGCGCCATCGGCCGTCTGACGGACGGCGACGGTGAGTTCGTCGAGAGCGGCCGAGGTTTCTTCCAGGCTGGCGGCCTGGCGCTCGGTGCGCTGTGACAGCTCGTTCGAAGCGCGGCGGATCTCTTCCTTGCTGGTGCCGATGTCGGTGCCCTTGGCGCTGACCTTGGCCATGGCGGCCTCGAGATGCGACAGCGCATCGTTGAAGTTGTCGCGAAGGGCGGCATACTTCTGGCCGAGATCGGCGCAGCGGACGGTGAGGTCGCCGCGGGCGATCATCTCCAGCGCCTGGCCGATCGTCGTCACCACCCGCGCCTGCAGCGTTGCTTCATCCTGCTGCTGGCGCAGATTGTTTTCGCGCTCATTTTCCAGCGCCAGTTGCTGGGCCGCCTCGCGATCCGACATCGCATGGCGTTCCCTGATCTTTTCCTGCAGTGACTGCGTCGCCTTCGCCATCATGCCGACTTCGTTGTTCATGCCGGTGTGCGGAATGGTGATCGAAACATCCTCTTCGGCGACAGCCTTGAGGGCGGAATGGACGTTGTTGAGAGGTCCCGATATGCCGCGGATGACGATATAGGCGGCTGTCATGGCAAGGAAGAACAGGACGATGCTGCCGGAGAGCGCGGTCAGGATCGTGCTGTTTATCTGAGCATCGAGATCGTCCATGTAGACGCCGGTGACGACGACGATCTTCCAGGGTTCGAAGGCCTGGCCATAGGCCGTCTTGCGATAATCGCCAACGGGTTGGCCCGGTTTGACCGTGGAATAATATTCGACGAGACCGCCGCCCTGCTGCCCGAGCTTGACCAGCTCATCGCGATAGAGCTTGCCTTTGCTGTCCGGCTGGCCCTTGTTGATCTGCCCGACTTTCGAGGCATCGTAGTGGAATACCATCTGGACGTCGTAGCTATAGCCGAAGAAATAGCCGTCCGGATCGTATTTCATCCCGTTGACGGTGGTGTAGGCCTGCTTCTGGGCATCCTCCAGCGTCATTTCGCCGGCGGTGACCTTGGCCTGGTATAGCTTGAGAACGGAGACCGCCGACTGAACCTCGGCGCGCAGCATGTCATAACGTTCCTTGTAGATCGCATCGACCGAGGAGCGGATCTGCAGGGAGGTGGCGATCGCAAAGGCAATCATCAGGCCGACGACCAGCAATATGAGCTGCTTCGATATCTTCAAATTTTTCATGACGCCTCGCAACGGGAATGGGTGAATACATTCCGGTGCGGTTTTCTACCGCCTGTGCGAGCGCGCCAAACAAGACGACGCGTCTACCGCTGCTAAAACAAACATGCTGCGACCGGGTAAGGAACAATTGATGCCCACCCTATAAAAAAGCTTTAACTTTATTGTTCGCGATCCGAATTTCCCTCAAAATCCAGGGGTGCTTACAAAGAAAAACCGCCGGATTTTCATCCGGCGGTCCATATCATTTGTTGTTGAGACTCTCAGCCTGCCCGGCGCATCGGTTCAGCCTGGCGGTGCTGCGGTGCGCCGACTCGGAAGCCGCGGATGAGGTCGATCAGCTCGTCGGTATCGGTGGCCAGCGTCTCGGCGGATGCCGTGGTCTCTTCGGCCATGGCGGCGTTCTGCTGGGTGGCGGCGTCGAGCTGGTTCATCGACGAGGAGATCGAGCGCAGCGTCGTATCCTGTTCGGAAGCGCTGTGGGCGATCTTGGCGACGATCTCGTTGGCAGCCTTGATCTGGTCGGAGATGCGCTTCAGCGCCTCGCCTGCCTCGCCGACCAGACGGACGCCGTGATCCACCTGGCTGGAGGAGCGGGCGATCTGGTCCTTGATCTCCTTGGCCGCAGCGGCGGAACGCTGGGCAAGTTCGCGCACTTCCTGGGCGACGACCGCAAAACCCTTGCCGCTTTCACCGGCACGAGCTGCCTCGACACCGGCATTCAGCGCCAGAAGGTTGGTCTGAAAGGCGATCTCGTCGATGACGCCGATGATCTTGGTGATCTCCGAGGATGACTTCTCGATGCCGCTCATCGCCTCGATCGCCTGGGTGACGATCGCATCGCTATGGGTGGCTTCAGTGCTGACCGAGTGGACGCGCTTGCTGGCTTCATGGGCGCCATCGGCGGTCTGGCGGACAGCGACAGTGAGCTCATCGAGGGCGGCCGAAGTTTCTTCGAGGCTGGCGGCCTGGCGCTCGGTGCGCTGCGACAGTTCGTTGGAAGCGCGGCGGATCTCTTCCTTGCTGGTGCCGATATCGGTGCCCTTGGCGCTGACCTTGGCCATGGCGGCTTCGAGATGCGACAGCGCATCGTTGAAGTTGTCGCGAAGGGCGGCATACTTCTGGCCGAGATCGGCGCAGCGAACGGTAAGATCGCCGCGGGCGATCATCTCCAGCGCCTGGCCGATGGTCGTCACCACGCGAGCCTGCAGCGTTGCTTCGTCCTGCTGCTGGCGCAGATTGTTTTCGCGCTCGCTTTCCAGCGCCAGTTGCTGGGCCGCCTCGCGATCCGACATCGCATGGCGCTCCCTGATCTTTTCCTGCAGCGACTGCGTCGCCTTGGCCATCATGCCGACTTCATTGTTCATGCCGGTATGCGGGATGGCGATCGAAACGTCCTCTTCGGCCACCGACTGCAGTGCATTGTGGATGTCCTTCAGCGGATGGGAGATGCCGCGGATGAAGAAGACGGCGGCGGCAATGCCGCAGACGAAGACGATCAGCGAGGCGGTCAGCGCCTTCCAGATCGTCGCATTGACCTTCTGCTGCAGATCGTCGAGATAAACGCCGGTGCCGACGACGATCTTCCAGGGCTCGAAGGCCTTGGAATAACCGCCCTTGAGGAAGACCTGGTCTTCCGGCTGACCCGGCTTGGTCCAATAGTAGAAAGTGCGGCCGCCGCCGGCCTTGCCGTTGTCGACCAGCGCCTGGCTGAATTTCGCGCCGGTCTTGTCGACCTGGCCGCTCATGTCCTTGCCGAGATTGACCGGGCTCGGATGGAAGAGCTGGATGACGTTGTAGTCGAAGCCGAAGAGATAACCGGATGGCTGAAAGGAGACGCGCTTCAGGATTTCGAAGGCCTCGGCCTGGGCGGCCTCATGGGTCATCTGACCGGCCTTCTCGCGCTCATGGAAGGTGTTGAGGACGGAGATGCCCGATTCGACCTGCGTGCGCAGCATGTCGAAACGCTCGTCGTAGATCGCCTGTTCGGAGGTGCGGATTTCGAAATAAGTAGCCACTGCAAAAGCAGCCATTAGGACGCCGATCAGCGCAAACAATTGATGCGCAATCTTGAGCTTTTTCATGATGTGCCTCGCAAAGCAGGTGAATTCAAAACAATTCCGGATCGGTCAACTCCCGACCCGCGGACGTCTCAAATCGCCCGCGCAGCTAGCGCAATCATGCGTCCTCCGGCCTCTCGATTGGTAAAATTAGAGTGAATGACTAAATTATCTTTTAACGATCCATGGCTTCTATTTGCACGACTTGGGAAGATCGAAATATAAATTCTCGAATAAATGCGTAAGTTGCATTCTTCTATTTAATTTCAATAATTCAGTTTTTGATTGTGCATTGAAACAAGAATGCACCCTCGCTGCTCATCGAGGGTGCATTCAGTCCACCGGTGGTGGAACCCCAATCGATCGAAACCTTGATCAGGCAGGGGCAGGGAACTTATTTGCTTTGCGCAATTCCCGGCAAAACCGCTGCGCGCTTTGCCTGGAAGTTGCTTGATCTCTTTGTCTTTACGCAATTCCGCACGCAAAACCGCTAACGCACTTTTGCTGGAAGTTGCTCCTAGAAACGCAGCTTGAAATCGGAAGCGTTAAGGGCTGCCGGTTGTTCCGCCATGCCGGCCGCAACGGGCTTGGCGTCGCCGCCGATGACGGCTGCGGTCGTCGCATTCATGTCGATGCCGTCTGCTGAAGGCGCCTCGGCAAGCATCGCTTCCGGGGTTGCCTTGCTGACGAAGACGACGGGCGAGCCGCCCATCCAGCCTTCGGTGCGATAGATCTTCTTTTCGCCGCCGACATCGCGGATTTCACTCGCCTGGAGGACGCCGGGCTTCAGCTCCGGCACCGTATAGTCCTTCTTGGTGAGCTCCGCCTGGAGCGGTGGGCAATGGGCGCAGGTTTCGGTGACGATGCTGCCTTCAGCGGACGGCGCAGTCTTGCCGACCACCTCTATCGAGGACGCCATTGCTGAGCCTGCCATCAGCAGGATTGCCGCACCTAGAAAAATCTGACGCATCAAAGTTGCTCCGTCTCATCTTCGGAGCAAATTAGCGCAGCTTTGTTTCCATCCCGTCAGGGGAAAGGGTAAAAATTTAAAGAACGCGGCGGTTTATACTCACGCCGAGCCGGTTTCGCGCTCGATCGCCCGCCAGCCGATGTCGCGCCGGCAGAAGCCGTTTTCCCATCTCACCCTGTCAAGCAGCGTGTAGGCGCGGTCCTTGGCCTCGGCGACCGTGCCGCCGGACGCGGTAACATTCAGCACGCGGCCGCCGGTCGAAACCAATGTGCCATCCCTCAGACCCGTGCCGGCATGAAACACCTTCTCGCCCTCGCCTGCATCCGGGAGGGAAAGGATCGGCGTGTTCTTCTCGTAGGCGCCGGGATACCCCTTCGAGGCCATGACCACCGTCAGTGCCGGATCGTCGTTCCATTCGGCCTTGACCTGATCGAGCGTGCCGTTGGCGGTGGCGAGCAGCAGTGGCAGGAGATCGCTCTTCAACCGCATCATCATCACCTGGCATTCGGGGTCGCCGAAGCGGACATTGTATTCGATGAGCTCCGGCCCCTTCCTGGTGATCATCAGCCCGGCGAAAAAGACGCCGGAGAAGGGATGACCGCTCTCTGCCATGCCGCGCATCGTCGGCTCGATGATCTCCTTCATCGTCCGCTCGACCATCTCGGCGGTCATCACAGGCGCCGGCGAATAGGCGCCCATGCCACCGGTATTGACGCCGGTATCGCCCTCTCCCACTCGCTTATGATCCTGGGCGGTTGCGAGCGGCAGCGCATGTTTGCCATCGCAGAGGCAGAAGAAGCTCGCCTCCTCGCCATCGAGATAGGCCTCGACGACGACTTCGGCGCCGGCAGCGCCAAAGGCGCCCTCGAAGCAGTCGTCGACCGCGGCCAAAGCTTCATCGAGCGTCATTGCAACCGTCACGCCCTTGCCGGCGGCAAGACCATCGGCCTTGACGACGATCGGCACGCCCTCGGCGCGGATATAGGCTTTCGCCTTCGGTCCATTGTTGAAGCGCTGGTAGGTGCCTGTCGGAATATCGTAGCGGGCGCAGATATCCTTGGTGAAGCCTTTGGAACCCTCGAGCTGGGCTGCGGCAGCGGAAGGACCGAAGACCGAAAGGCCATCGGCGCGCAGCCGGTCGGCAAGGCCGGCAACCAGCGGCGCCTCCGGGCCGACGACGACGAAATCGATCGCCTTGTCCTTGCAGAAGGCCGCGACCGCTTCGTGATCCTCGATGTCAACCGGCACGAGGACGGCGTGTTCGGCAATGCCGGGATTGCCGGGTGCGGCGTAGAATTCCGTCATCAACGGCGATTGCGCCAGCTTCCAGGCGAGCGCATGCTCGCGTCCGCCCGATCCGATCAACAGAACCTTCATGCGCGACCCTTTCCTTTTCTGTCTGGCGGTTAAGGGCCAGGGGCCGAAAGGTCAAGCGGGAAAGCTTACCAGCCCCCGCCTCCCCCGCCTCCGCCGCCTCCTCCGGACGAGCCGCCGCCGGAAAAACCGGAGGATGAGCTCGACGGCGGCGGCGAAGGAATCGTCGACGCGATGGTCGAGGCCATGGACGAGGAAAAGCCGCCTATACGATCGGAGAAGCTGCCACTGTTGAAGTTGCCGGAATACCAGGCGGGCGCATAGGCGGCCGCCGCGCCGGCTGCAGCTGCCGCAAGCCAGGTTTCGAATGTGCGCGACCAGGGTTTTTCGACACCGAGCGCCACCGCATAGGGCAGCAGCGTCTCGAAATGCCGCGGCGACATTTCCGGGGCGCCGGCCGTGTTCATCCGGTCTTTCTCGGCAAGCGTCAGATATTGGCGCAGACCGTCTATGCCATCCATCATCTTGGCGCCGAGCGGGGTCGGCGCACCCATGATGAAGAAATAGAGAATGTTCAAAAGCACGATGCCGCCAACGGCAAAGAGCATCGGCGTTTCGTGCAGTTGCACCAGCGAGGAGGCAAGCGCCAGCCCCATGGTCGCCAGGATGCTGATGCCGACGAAGACGCCGATCGCGGCGGAGATGATGGCGATGATCTTGCCGAACAGCGAATTGCCGCGATGCAGCGACCTGACGAGGCCGGCGACGAACACCGAAACGAAGACCGAGATGACAATCGGGATCAGCATCACCGCGATGGTGTCGGGCTCCAGCGAACCAAAAACGAACAGGGTCACCAGGGCCGCGGCGCTGAGCGCGATGCCGCCTGCGGTATAGGCCAGGTTGGAATTGTAATATTTGCCGCGATGCTCCTTCTCGATCGCCGCGCGGAAGGACTGACCGACGGATTTCACCCGCTCGCCATTGGCCTTGTCGATCGTCAGCGTCGAACCGGCGCCGCCGGCAACCTTCAGCAGTTCGATTTCGCCGGCCTGGAATTTCTCCTTGCTGAGCGGCTTGCCGGTGCCCTGGATGACGATCGAATTCTTCAGGTCTTCGAGCTTGACGTAACCGCGGACGGCAAGATTGAGGGCGGTGGCGGACAGCGCCGTCCAGCCCTCACCGGAGAAGCCCTTATTGTCGATGTAATTGACCAGCGCCGGCGAGATACCATCCGGCGCGTCCCAGCGCGGCACGACGACACCCCGGGCAGGATCGCGGCCGACCTTCAGCCAGGAGCGCGTGTAGTAGGCGAAAACGAGGATCAGGCCGCCGAAGCCGATGAAATAATTGCGGTTGTCCTTCAGCCACCAGGTGCTTTCCATATCCGCGCTTGGCGGATCGATCGACCCCTTCGGCATGCGGATCGCAAAGGTCAGGCCTTCGTGGGCATCGAGCGGCGCGGTGGTGGAAAAAACTAGGCCGGCGCCGGTTTCGCTGACGCGGGCATTCTTTCCCGTCGCGCCCTCAGGGCCGGTGAAGAAGGTCGTCTCCGTCGCGCCGACGTCAGGCGGCAGCTTCACCGTTGCCGTGGCTGAGCGGATCGGGAAGATCCAGCCATTGCCGGTGACGTTCCAATAGAGTTCGTCGTGATCGTCGAAATAGCGGATCTGGCGGTTGGTCCTGTAGGTGAAGACATATCGATGACGGCCCGGCGTCACCGTCACATCGGCAGAACCGGCATAGATGCGGATGCCGCGTGATATCGATTCGGTGTGCCAGGGCTCTTCCTCGCCATCGCGCTGGACCGAGACCATATCGAAATCGACGCTGCGGCGACGGCCGTCGGCATCGGTGAAATAGAGCGGGAAGTCACGGAAGATGCCGTGGTTGATCTGATTGCCCTCGGCATTGACGGTGATCGTCTCGGTCACCGACATCGCGCCGCTCTTTTCCAGCGCGATATCGGAGGCGAAACTGTCGATCACCTCGGCGGCAAACGCCACTGGGGCGGTCAGCATCAAGAGCAGTGCAAAGCAAAATCCGAAAAACCGACGCCCCATCCCTGTCTCCCCGCCGGCAGCCTCGGCTGCGTGTTTCGTCAATCTTTGTCCTGATAGGTCACGCCAAGTGCTGCCAGCGTCCGCCAGTAGGCGGGGAAGGTCTTGCCGACGCAATCGGGATCGAGAATGGTGATGCCGTCGATCTTCAGCCCGGCGAGCGCGAAACTCATGGCGATGCGGTGATCGGCGAAGCTGTCGATCTCCGCCGGCAGATGCTTGCCCACCAGTGCGGGATCCGACTGCACGATCAGATCATCGCCCTCTTCGCGGGCAAGGCCTGAAACAATGCGGTTGAGCCCGGTCGAAAGCGCCCGGATGCGGTCGCATTCCTTGACCCGCAGGTTGGCGATGCCGACGAAGCGAACCGGTGTCTCGTTGAAAGCGGCAAGCACGGCAAGGGTCGGAACGGCATCCTGCATCTGCGAGCCGTCGATCTCCGCCGGCAGATGCGGGAATTTGGCGATGATGTCATAGGCGCGCGCATCCGGCTGAGAGAAGGTATCGGAGGGAACACCGAGATCGATCACGCCACCCGTCAGCACTTCGGCTGCCCAGAGATAGGTCGCGGCCGAGGCATCCGGCTCGACGACGAAATCGGCGGCGCGATAGCCGGTCGGCTCGACGCGCCAGGTGACCGGGCTGGTCTTCTCGACCTTGGCGCCGAAGGCTTTCATCGCCGCGGTGGTCAGATCGATATAGCCGAGCGCGCCGATATCCTCGCCGACGAGTTCGATATCGACCGGCCGGTCGCCGCCGGCCGCCATCATCAGCAGCGCCGAGACATACTGGCTGGACAGGCCGCCATCGATGCGGATGCGGTCGGCCTGGAAGCGGCCGGTGCCCTTGACGGTGACCGGCGGGCAGCCGGTCTCTGCGGTGACGTCGATGCCGAGCGTGCGCATCGCCTCGACCAGCGGGCCGATCGGGCGCTTGCGCATATGCTCGTCGCCATCGACGATGACGATGCCGTCGACCAAAGCCGCAGCCGCCGTCAGGAAGCGTGTCGCCGTGCCGGCATTGCCGAGGAAGAGCGGCGTCTTCGGCGGCAGCAACCTGCCGGTGCCGGTAACGACGAAGCTGGTGTCGTCTGGCTCGTCGATCGCAACACCCATGGCGCGCAGCGCTTCGGCCATATAACGCGTATCGTCGCTCTTCAGCGCCCCGGTCAGCCTGCTCGTGCCCTTCGCAAGGCCGGCGAGCAGAAGCGCGCGATTGGTGATCGACTTGGAGCCCGGCGGCATGGCGCGGCCCGAAAGCGGCCTGCCCGGCGGGATGATCGTGAGTTTGGCTGTGCGTGTCATGCTGTTCTTCCGTCCATAGGGCGACCCTAAAGCGCGTCGCGATCTGCCCTTGCTCTTAGTCGCTTTCTCGCAAAGGCAAAATGCCGGATCGTCAGAATTTCACGGTGGGGACGGCGCGGTCGGCCTCGTTGGTGATTTCGAAATATTCCCGCTTGGCAAAATCGAACTGACCGGCAACGAGATTGGACGGGAAGCTTTCGACCTTGACGTTCAGGTCGCGGGCGGCACCGTTGTAATAACGCCGGGCCATCTGCAGCTCGCCTTCCATGGTTTCCAGCGAGGCCTGCAATTCCGCAAAGTTCTGGTTGGCCTTGAGATCGGGATAGGCTTCGGCGAGCGCGATGACGCGGCCGAGCGCCTGGCCGAGCAGCCCTTCCACCTGCGCCCTGCCGGCAACATCGCCTGACGGCACGGCCTGCGCCTTGTTGCGGAGCTCAACCACCTCTTCGAGCGTCGATTTTTCGTGGGCGGCATAACCCTTGACCGTCTCGATCAGGTTCGGGATCAGATCGGCGCGGCGCTTGAGCTGGACATCGATGCCCGACCAGGCCTCTTCCGCCATCTGCCGCGCGCGAACCAGACCGTTGTAGATGAAGACGAGATAGAGCGCGATGACAACGATAATAGCGAGTATCACAAACATGCAGATGAGCTCCCCGATTTGCTGATCGCACGTTAGTGATTCGGCATAACAAAGTCATCGTGGCGCAGTCACTCTTTGACTGATTTCGATCAGACTTTGAAAATACCGCTCGCCTAAGAACTTGTTCGCCAATCCGGAGCATAGGCATCCATCTTCTCGCTCTCTCGCCAGAGGTTGAAACGTTCGGTCCACCGTTGCTCGACACCAAGCGCGACGGCGAAGGGCAGATGGTGCTCGTAGCATTCGATCGACATTGGCGGGCCATCGATCTCGCCGTGGAAATAACGGTGCAAACTGAGGATGTTATTGCGCATCTGTCGCTGCTTCGACGTTGGCATGCGCAGCATCGCCAAAACGCCGATAATGCCGGCAATGTGCAGCAAGATCGCCACCAGATATGGCTGCTGTTCGCCGATCACCTCAGTCATGCCAATATAGCCAAGCGCAACAATCAGTATGGCCGGAAGACCCACAAACAAACTAATCGCCTGTTTGAACTGCTCGGAGGTGCCGGTGGCCACGGGAAACCGCTCTGGATGGCGGAACATTGTTACCACCAGAAAAACAATGAACAATATCCCGCAGATGGCCGCGGAAAAAATCAAGAGGCCCGACAAATAGGCAGTGGCAATGCCAAGAACTAGAATTGTCGCCGAAGTCGTCAACGCTGCTCGATCTGCGCCGCCTCTAACTTTCCAATATCCTCGGCGACTACCTGGTGCAAGTCACGTTCGAAACCATACAGGGCATATACGACGGTGCGCCGATCATTGACAGGCCGCTCTCCTTCAATTCGACCAAATACCGAACGTGTCACAGCTGGAAGACCATACCATCTGGCGCGCGCCACCTTGCCCTTCTTGCGCACCTGCCTGGCAGACAAATCCGAAGCTTCGACATTCTCTCCAAGGCCAGAAATGCGAAGCAGTCTCTTCATTGCGAGATGGCAGACAGACGCCATGAAGGCCGCCTTTGCAGTATCCGGCTTCCAGTTCCAAAACACATAGGCCGCTAAAGCAGGCGACATGCTCTCCGTCTTCTTGCTATCGACAGCAACTGAAGGTGCAGGCAATCGCCAGCTCTGCCCCAATCTCATGAGGACAAACAGGCCGGCGAGGAGCGGCCCCAAAATGCTTATGAATGGGAGAAAGTGATCGGAGAGCCACCACTGCACCCGCTTGCCGCTCGTTACGGTCACAAAGGTCCCTGCGGGATATTCGATCTCGATGTCCGGTAGCTTTGGATCGGCTTTACCTACTGGAATAGATACCAAGATCTCATTCGGTGCGCTCCGCGTAATGGCATAGGCCGCCGCCCGATCCTGTTGCGAGGGGCGTACCGTTCCGCCCGGCGGCAGTTTTAGAGTAAGCGTTTTTTTCGCTCCCTGGCCGTGCACGCGGCCCATATAGGCCGGCAGGAAGAGAACCTCGCGATCGCCTTCCTGACGAACCAGGCGTCCGAGCCAGTAAACGATCTGGATCTTTGTAACACCGGTGAGCAGATCTGCAGAACAGCCTTTGCAGTGCTCCGTTCCGATGTAAACCGAATAGCCCGGCACATTGTTTTCTTTGAAATAATATTCGTCAATTCCGTCACGCCGGGCTGCGCCCAGTTCGAAATCTCGCCAGTGAACAGCACCTGACGCATCCGTGAAACGTTGAGGGATATCAACGTAGACGCCGCCGTAATTTTCCGCCCTTTTGACCAAAATATCGAAGTTTTCCGACACAAACGCACTGCCGTCGGTATAGACTTCGATCGTAGTGTTTGCCGAATAGACGGTGAATTCTTTGTCGAAATTGCTGCACGAAGTCAGGACGAACAGCATGGCGCATAAGATGGGCCATGCTAAAAGGCGCAACATCCTGGGGGCGGAATTTTCATACAAAAGTTTAAAGTAAAGAATACCGCTCTTCAAACGAGATACCGAAGCCATACGTGATCGCAACACCCACAAGACAATGTGGGGGCGGTTTGCGCAATACAAAAGAAGCGTAGCGCCGGAAGCGACGGAAATTAGACGGCTTTTACGCCGCCTCTTTCGACAGATTGACGCCGCCGGCGTCGGTCAGCAGGAAGGCTTCGCCGCAAGCCTTGGCAAGCGTGCGAACGCGCAGGATGTAGCTCTGGCGCTCGGTGACCGAGATGACGCCGCGGGCATCAAGCAGATTGAAAACATGGCTTGCCTTGATGCACTGGTCATAGGCGGGGAAGACGCATTTGTGCAGGCGCTGGTTGGCGTTGTCGCCGGGGGCGCCAGCATCGAGCAGCGCCCGGCATTCCTTCTCGGCGTCGACAAAATGGCGATGCAGCATCTCGGTATTGGCGAACTCGAAATTATGACGCGAATATTCCTGCTCGGCCTGCAGGAAGACGTCGCCATAGCTGATCTTCTCGTCGCCGTCGCGGCCGTTGAAATTCAAATCATAGACATTGTCGACGCCCTGGACATACATGGCGAGGCGTTCGAGGCCATAGGTCAGTTCGCCGGCGACGGGTGAGCATTCGATACCGCAGACCTGCTGGAAATAGGTGAACTGCGAGACTTCCATGCCGTCGCACCAGCATTCCCAGCCGAGGCCCCAGGCGCCGAGCGTCGGGCTTTCCCAGTCGTCCTCGACGAAGCGGATGTCGTGCAGCAGCGGATCGAGGCCGATCGCCGCCAGCGAACCGAGATAGAGCTCCTGTAGGTTCGGCGGGTTCGGCTTCAGGATGACCTGGTATTGGTAATAATGCTGCAGCCGGTTCGGATTTTCGCCGTAGCGGCCGTCGGAGGGACGGCGGGACGGCTGGACATAGGCCGCCTTCCACGGCTTCGGGCCGAGGGCGCGCAGCGTGGTGGCCGGGTGGAAGGTGCCGGCACCGACTTCCATGTCGTAGGGCTGCAGCACCGCGCAACCCTTGTCCGCCCAGTAGTTATGCAGGGTCAGGATCAGCGCCTGGAAGGAGCGCTTCGGGTTCATATGGTCTGGGATAGCTGACATCGAACGGCACCGATTGCGTGGGATTTATCGGCGCGACAGGTGCCATGGAGGGCGGCGGGGGTCAAGACTTTTGCGGCGGCGGAGAAGCGTCGAATGCCGATAGGGAAGAGGAATTCTTTCTGTGCTGCGGGGGGTACCCCCCTCTGTCCTGCCGGACATCTCCCCCACAAGGGGGGAGATCGGCTGGGGGGAATGTCCCGGCTTTCATAACGGCTCCGCGCAGGCGTTCCGTTGTTTGGGGAAGCCTTAACCACTTGCCGATCTCCCCACCTGTGGGGGAGATGCCCGGCAGGGCAGAGGGGGGCTTCCCACCTGCAGAGCGCCCGGAGCGGCAGCCGGATGAGAGGCAGATGAGTGGCGACGCCCCTTATTCTCCCTCGCGCTTCAGCCGGTATTCTCCGGTCGCCGGGTCCTTGACCAGCGTGCCGATGGCGCCGGTCTGGCGCTCCTTTTCAGCGCGGCGCGACTTTTCGGCGAGCTTGCGGGCATCGGAGACGAAGCGGCGGTAGAGCCACCAGGCTGAGAAAACCAGGACCAGGATCGTAATAAGCTGTGCCATGCCCCTCTCTTGCTCCTCTCAAAGCCCGAACCGGCTCCACAATGCTCTCTCTTCCGCCGCTTCGACAAGCCCCGTCGCGAGACCGGATGCAGCACCTTCGAGCGAGACCGGCGATACACCGGGAATCCGGCGGCCGAACAGGCCGCGGCCCGCGGTGACGAGCTCCAGCTTGGTCTTCTGGCCGTAGCGCCTTTTCAACTCCTGGCGCATGTCGCCGAGGCCATCGATGAGGCCGAGTTCGAGGCCGCGCGTGCCGCTCCAGAACAGGCCGGAAAACACCGCTGCATCGTCCCTCAGCTTGCCGGCGCGACGTTCGCGCACCATGGATATGAAGACCTGATGGATTTCGAGCTGCAGGCTTTTCAGATACTCGATGTCCTTTTCCTTTTCCGGCTGGAAAGGATCGAGGATCACCTTGTTTTCGCCCGCCGTATAGACGCGGCGCTCGACGCCGATCTTCTTCAAGAGTTCGGGAAAGCCGAAACCGCCGGAGACGACGCCGATCGAGCCGACGATCGAGGTGGCGTCGGCGATGATCTCGTCGCCGGCAAGCGCGATCATGTAACCGCCCGAGGCGGCGACATCCTCGACGAAGACCAGAACCTTCTTCTGCTTCTCGCGGGCGAGCTCGCGAATGCGGGTGAAGATCAGGCGCGACTGTACGGGCGAGCCGCCCGGCGAATTGATGGAGATGGCGACTGCCGGTGCGTCCTTCATGGCGAAGGCCTTTTCCAGGACCGGAGAGACATTGGCGAGGTTGAGGGTCGGCCGGAACTGGCCGCCGCCGCTGATGATCGCCCCCTGCAGGCGAACGACCGGAATGGTGATGCCGTCCTTGCGGAACCGTTTCGGCATCAGTTTTCTCAAGAATCCGGCCATTTCCCATCCTTCGCTTCGGGTCGCACGATCGTCACCCATGTATGCGCTGGAACGACAAACGCAATGGCTGCGTTCCTGAAAACATTGGGTTGAATTTGTTGTTGCGAATGACTTGCATTATCATTCTAACTCGTCATAGTGCAATGCACGATAAAACAGGTGGAAATCGCATGGACGTGCTCAATCCGAATACAAAGAGCGGCTGGCGGCACGAACGCGGAGAAGCGTCGCTGTCGGATGTCTACCGCACCGTCGGAACCGGGCGTCACAGCTCGATGTGGCGAAGGGCGGCAGCCTTCGCCGGGCCGGGCTACATGGTCGCCGTCGGGTACATGGACCCCGGCAACTGGGCGACCTCGCTCGCCGGCGGCTCGAAATTCGGCTATGCGCTGCTCACCGTCGCGCTGCTTTCCAACCTGATGGCGATCGTGCTGCAATCGCTCTGCGCGCGCCTGGCGATCGCCTCCGGCCGCGACCTCGCACAGGCCTGCCGCGACGCCTTTCCGAAATACGTCTCCTTGCCGCTCTGGGCCTTTGCAGAAATCGCCATCATCGCCACCGATATCGCCGAGGTGATCGGCACGGCGATCGGCCTCAACCTGCTGATGGGCATCCCGCTCGAACTCGGCGTGCTGATCACCGCGCTCGACGTCTTCGTGATCCTCTTCCTGCAGAAGCTCGGCTTCCGCTGGGTGGAAGCCTTCATCATCGCGCTGCTCGGCGTCATCGCGGTCTGCTTCGGCGTGCAAATCCTGCTGGCCGACCCGCAATGGGGCGCCGTTCTCACCGGCTTCTTCCCGACGACCGAGATCGTCACCAATCCGGAGATGCTCTATCTGGCGCTCGGCATTCTCGGCGCGACCGTCATGCCGCACAATCTCTACCTTCACTCCGGCATCGTGCAGACGCGGGCCTATGGCCATACCGTTCCCGAAAAGAGGGAGGCGCTGACCTTTGCGACGATCGACTCGACGGTTGCGCTCTGTTTCGCGCTGCTGATCAACGCCGCTATCCTGATCCTGGCAGCCGCCGCCTTCAATGCGCACGGCAAGACCGACGTCGTCGAACTCGGCGATGCCTATTCGCTGCTGTCGCCGCTGCTCGGCCTCGCCATCGCGCCGACGCTGTTCGGCATCGCGCTTCTCTGCTGCGGTCTCAACTCGACGGTGACGGCGACGCTTGCCGGCCAGATCGTCATGGAAGGCTTCCTGAAGATCCGGCTGAAGCCGTGGGTGCGCCGCCTGATTACCCGCGCCATCGCCATCGTGCCGGCGGCGATCGTCACCATCTGGTATGGCGACCAGGGCACGGCGGAGCTGTTGATCCTGACCCAGGTGGTGCTCAGCCTGCAGCTTTCCTTCGCCGTCTTCCCGCTTGTCATGTTTACCGCCAACAAGGCCAAGATGGGCGAACTCGTGGCACCGCGCTGGCTGAGCGGCCTCGCCTATCTGATCGCGATCGTCATCGCCGGACTGAACATCAAGCTGCTCCTCGACTTCGTCACCGGCTGAAGCATTTTCAGGAAAAGTGTGAAGCCAGCCTAAAGCCTGGCATAGGCCGCCCGGCCATTGTTGAAATCATCGACGAGAGGGGAGAACTTGTGGCTCCCCTCTTCGTGCATGATGAGCGCCGCACGCAGCGACAGCCGCGCCCGCGATCCCTTGATCGCTGTCACCAGGATCCGCACGGCGTTTTCACCCGGACGCGGATGGATGGCGGTGATCTCGATGCCGCCGAAGCGCCGGCCGCAGGCCGTGATGATCTCGGCGATCGATTGCGGCCTGGCGATCAGCGACAATTGCCCGCCTGGGATCATGATGGCGCCCGCCGTGCGGATCCAGCTTTCGAACAGGCCGTCGGTCATCGCATGGGCCTCGGCCTTCAGCGCATCCGGCGTGCGCCGGTCGCCGGCATCGTTGAAGGGCGGGTTCATGATGACGTGGTGGAAGCTCTCATCGGTGAGCCCCGCATCGTTGCGCGCCTTGGCGATCAGCGTCACATCCGCCTCGACGACGCTGACGCGGCCGGCGACATGGGCATTGTCGGGCAAAAGGATGCTGCGGCGGGCATAATCGGCCATCTCGGCCGAGCGTTCGAAAAGCACGACTTCTGCATCGGCAAGGCGCGAGGCGACGGCGAGGCCGGCAGCGCCGGCGCCGGCACCGAGATCGGCAACCCTGACCGGGCGATCGTCGGCGACCAGAGCCGCAAGCAGCATCGCATCCATGCCGGAGCGATGGCCCCTGCCCTTCGGCTGCACTACATGGAAGCCGCCGCGATGAAAGGCATCGACAGTATCAGTGGCGGTCATCGGAGCTCACTTCCGCTCGCGCAGCTCGCCGCCGAGACCGGCATCGGTGAGGATGCGGCGCGCCTGATCGGCCATTTCCTCATCCACCAGCAGGCGGCGCGACAGCATGCCGAGCGAGCCTTCCAGCACGCTCATGCCCTGATCGGCGATGAAGCAGTGAATTCCGGCATCCTTCATCAAACTCTCGGCATAAGAGAGAAGAACGGGGTCGTTGGCGCGGATAAGCTCATGCATTTGCCGTCGTTTTCCTTCCAATTTCGCCCAGCGCGACAATTCACCCCTTGCCGCGTCCATCGCCCCTTTCTATTGTCAGGTGCAATGAATGAATAGGAGTCCGGGTCGTTGGGCGTGGTCATACCGCTTGAAGAAAGCAAAAACAAACTGGCATCCATAAAGCCGCTGGTCGATCTCACCAGGGCGGACATGGAGCGAGTAAACCAGCTCATTCTGTCTAAGGCCGGCTCCGATGTGCAGATGATCCCGGAAGTGGCGAACCATCTGATCTCGTCCGGCGGCAAGCGGTTGCGGCCGATGCTGACGCTGGCTTCCGCGTCGCTGTTCGACTACAGGGGCGAAAATCACGTCAAGCTCGCCACATCGGTCGAGTTCATGCATACGGCAACGCTGCTGCATGACGACGTCGTCGACGAAAGCGATCTGCGCCGCGGCAAATCGACGGCGCGGATGATCTGGGGCAACCAGGCAAGCGTGCTGGTCGGCGACTTCCTGCTCGGCCAGGCCTTCCGCATGATGGTCGATGTCGGCTCGCTCGATGCGCTGGACGTCTTGTCTTCCGCCGCCTGCGTGATCGCCGAAGGCGAGGTGCTGCAGCTTTCCGTCGCCAAGAACATGGAGACGACGGAGGACGATTATCTCTCGGTCATCCGCGCCAAGACGGCGGCCCTCTTTGCCGCCGCCTCCGAAGTCGGGCCGATCGTCGCCGAGGCCGGCCGGTCTGGCCGCAATGCGCTGAAATCCTACGGCATGAATCTCGGGCTCGCCTTCCAGCTGGTCGACGATGCGCTCGACTATGGCGGCAAGGCGGCCGATCTCGGCAAGAATGTCGGCGACGATTTCCGCGAGGGCAAGATCACCCTGCCGGTCATTCTCGCCTATCGCCGCGGCACCGAGGATGAGCGCGCCTTCTGGCGTGATGCAATCGAGGCCGGCAACAGCACCGACGCCAACCTCGAAAAAGCGCTGGGACTGATCACTAAATACGGCACGCTCAGCGACACGATCGGCCGCGCGATCCATTACGGCACGATCGCGCGCGATGCGCTTGCGCCGCTTCCCGATACGGTCTGGAAATCTGCCCTGATGGAAGTGATCGACTTCTGCATCGAGCGCGTCAATTGATCAAACGTCCTTGATCGCAGGCTGATTTTCTTGCAGCGCCGCTTCAAAAAAGCCATCCTGTTATGAATCAGTGATCGCAACTGGTTTTGCGGCCGGCACCATTTGTCGGGACGCTGTCGAAGAAAGGTTTCCTAATGCGGCAGAGAATTGCCATCCGTCTTCTTACGAGCGCAGCGCTGGCCGCTGTCCTTTCGCTCAGCGGTGTCGGCGGCGCGAACGCCGAGGATGCGGCCAAGACAGACGATGCCGGCACAGCCGTTCACTTCGATGCGGACAGCGTCACCACTTTCTCTGGCGCCTTTCTCGCCGCGCGCACGGCCGATGTCGATCATGACTACGAAACGGCAATCGAACTCTACAAGAAGGCGCTGCAGATCGAGCCCGGCAATCCCGAGATTCGCCAGCGGCTGATGATCTCGCTGCTGCTCAATGGCGATATCAAGGACGGCGTCAAATATGCCAATGACCTGAAGGGCGATCCTTCCGTCGAGCGTATCACCACGATCGTGCGCGGCATGGATGCCGTGCGCCGCGACGACTACAAGTCCGCCGAGGCCATCCTGAAATATAAGGGGCCAAACGATCTCGACCGGATGATGAACGACCTGCTGCTTGCCTGGGCCCGCGTCGGCGCCGACCGCGGCAAGGAAGCGCTCACCATGGTCGAGAAGATGAAGGGCCCGGACTGGTTTCGCATCTTCCAGAATTATAATGCCGGGGCGATCGCCATCGCCATCGGCGACGTGAAATCCGCCCGCAAGCACCTGAACGATGCCGTGCTCGACAAGGAAGGGGGCGCAACCGCGCCCGACACCTTCATGCGCGCCGTGATGGCGCTTGCCCGTCTCGAAGCAACGCAAGGCAATAAGCAGAAGGCGCTCGACGCCGTTTCCGTCGGCGACAACCTGCTGCCGAACTATGCGCCGCTGAACGCGCTGCGCGACAGTATCGAAAAGAACGAGAAGCAGGAACAGCAGGTCAAGACGGCCGAAGAAGGCGCTGCCGGCGTGCTCTTCTCGGTCGGCGGCGCGCTGAACCGCGACGGCGCCGAGGACATCGTCTCGCTTTACCTGCAGACGGCCAATGCGCTCGATCCGAACAGCGCCGATACGCTGGTGCTGCTCGGCGGCATTGCCGAGAAGCAGAACCAGATGGACCGCGCCATCGCGCTCTACAAGAAGGTGCCGGAGAATTCGCCGATGCGGCGCATTTCCGAGCTGCAGCTCGGCCTTGCCCTTGCCCAAGGCGGCAAGGTGGACGAGGCGCGTAAGCACCTGCAGGCGCTGATCGCCTCCGACCCGAAGGACATCCGCAGTTACCTCGCCTATGGCAGCGTGCTCTCCGACGCCAAGGACTACCAGGCGATGGCCGCCAATTACGACAAGGCCGTCGAAACGATCGGCCCCATTCCCGGCCGCGCCAACTGGAGCGTCTTCTTCCAGCGCGGCATTGCCTATGAGCGGCTGAAGAAGTGGGACCAGGCGGAACCGAACTTCCGCAAGGCGCTGGAGCTCAATCCCGACCAGCCGCAGGTGCTGAACTATCTCGGCTATTCCTGGATCGACATGAACCGGAACCTCGACGAAGGTCTCGGCATGATCAAGAAGGCCGTGGAGCTTCGCCCTGACGACGGCTACATCATCGATTCGCTCGGCTGGGCCTATTTCCGCCTCAACCGCTTCGACGATGCCGTCGACGAGCTGGAGCGGGCCGCACAGATCAAGGCCGGCGACGCGACGATCAACGACCATCTCGGCGATGCCTACTGGCGCGTCGGGCGCAAGCTCGAGGCCGTCTACCAGTGGAACCGGGCGCTCGCCTCCGAGCCCGAAGCTGCCGAGATCCCGAAGATCAAGGACAAGGTCGCCAACGGCCTGCCTCCCGTCAGTGACGATGCCAAGGCGGCCGACAAGAAGCAGCCGGATCCGGCGCCCGTCACCCCGCCGCCGGTCGACAAGAAATCCTGACGGACCATGCCTGACGAGGCCCCGGCCGGCGTGCGATCAAAGAAATAGAGCATGATGTCGTGCGAAAACCGCTCACACTTTTCGGTATCATGCTCCAGCGTTTCCGAGGAAGCTCGCGCGAAAATCAACCTGGCCCTGCATGTGACGGGCCAGCGGCCGGATGGCTATCATCTGCTCGATATGCTGGTGACCTTCGCAGATCACGGCGACCGGCTGGACTTCATGCGGTCGCCGGCCGACGCATTCACCCTGTCGGGCCGTTTCGGCGAGGTGCTTGCCGGCGACGGCGGCACCAACCTGGTGCTGAAGGCCCGCGACCTCCTGCGCGAGGCAATCGGTCCCCTCGCCTTTCCCGTCCGTATCCATCTCGAAAAGAACCTGCCGATCGCCTCCGGCATCGGCGGCGGCTCGGCCGATGCAGCCGCGACGCTGCGCGGGCTGATGCGGCTCTGGGGCACGACATTATCAGCGGAGACGCTTGCCACGCTGGCGCTGAAGCTCGGCGCCGACGTGCCGATGTGCCTTGAGAGCCGGCCGCTGATTGCCCGCGGCATCGGCGAAAAGATCGAACCCGTGCCGGAGCTGCCGGCCTTTGCCATGGTGCTTGCCAATCCGCTAAAGGGCGTCTCGACGCCAGAAGTTTTCCGCCGGCTGGCGACAAAGAACAATCCGGTCCTGAGCCTGGCACCGTCTCAGACTGCCGACTGGCTCGCCGCGATTGCTGCTGCCCGCAACGACCTGGAGCCGCCGGCGCGCGAACTCGTGCCCGAGATTTCGGAGATCTCGGCGATGCTGCAAGCTCACGGCGCCCTGTTGACCCGCATGTCCGGTTCCGGCGCCACCTGTTTCGGCATCTTTGAGAGCATGACTGCTGCCGAACATGCAGCGGCAGCTCTTCACGACGAGCGCCCTGGCTGGTATTTCCAGGCGGCGAAAACGGTTTCGGGAGGCGCATGATGGCAGGTCTGGACGAAAAGCGGCCCTTCATCGCGGTCGGCATTGCGGTTCTGACGATCTCGGATACACGCACGCCGGAGACGGACAAGTCAGGCGACACGCTGGCGGCGCGGATTACGGAGGCGGGGCATAGGCTGGTCGACCGGGGGATCGTGCCCGATGATCGCGAAAAGATTGCCGCGCGGGTGAAGGCCTGGACTGAGAACCAAGACATAGACGTCGTCATCACCACCGGCGGCACCGGCTTTACCGGCCGCGATGTGACGCCAGAGGCGCTGGAACCTTTGTTCGAAAAGCGGATGGACGGCTTTTCCGCCATCTTCCACCGGATCTCCTACGAGAAGATCGGCACGGCGACGATCCAGTCGCGCGCCACGGCAGGTGTTGCCAACGCCACCTTCATCTTCGTGCTGCCGGGTTCGCCCGGCGCCTGCCGGGATGCCTGGGACGGCATTCTGAAAGGACAGCTCGACTATCGCAGCGTGCCCTGCAATTTCGTCGAGATCATGCCGCGTCTGGACGAGCACCTGAAACGCGGCGCGACGAAGTAGACTGCCTGCAACGGCGATATTCCCTATGTCGCAAGGCCCGGCAGGACCGGCATCGTGTCCCAGCTGTCACCCGACAGCAGGACGCAGCTTATGCCGTGAACATCCGTGACGATGAGGGTCCAGGTGCCGCTTTCGGCGGCATAGACCTCGAGAATGGCGTTCTGGTTGATCAGTCCGACTGCCGTGAGCTTTTCGGCGAAGTTCTTGTCGAGGAAATTGACGATTTCGGGTCGGCCTGCGCAACTGCGCATCATCTGCGATGCTGCCGAATGCGGATGCGCGATCACCAATGTCGGCAATATGACGGCTATGAGGCCGTAGATCATACTGCGTACCATGACGCACCTCCTTTCGCCGGAACCCGGCAGAAGAGGAGATTTTCGCTGACCTGTTCTGCCGTTCACCGGCACTCCATGGCCATTCCGTTGCGAAGCGAGGCGCTTCGACGGCGCCATGTTTGAATTATAGCGCGAAATCCTATTGGGCGCCATCTTTTGCGCGACGACGGGAGGAGCATGATACTCCTCCGAGGTTCGGCGACCCGCCCCTCATCCGGCTGCCGCCACCTTCTCCCCGTAAACGGGGCGAAGGGACATGCCGCACCGGCTTCCCTCAATCTCGACGCTGCGTTTGGCACGTCCCCTCTCCCCGTTTTTTACGGGGAGAGGGTTAGGGTGAGGGGCTGCCATTGGCGCGAAGGCAGGATGACGAAGAGCGGAATTGCTTAGCGTGCGGCGCGGGCGACCCAGGACGGAATGAGTTCGCTCGCCAGCTTGCGCGGCTTCTGGCCCTTGACGAATTCGGTAAGTCGCATGCCGCTTTTGGCGATGGCGAGCGCCTGCTTCTTCGGCAGGAGAAAGCCGAGTTCCAGCGGCGGCACGGCTCGGCCGACACGCTGGAAGAACGGGCGCCTATAGCCGCGCGATGCGGTGAAGCGCGCCGGCAGCTTGTTCAGCGCGACATATTCGGCGATCTCATCGATCCAGCCGGCCTGCGGTCTGGCGCCCGGCTCGACGAAGAGCAGCCATTCGCCGCGCGCCGAACGGACGATGTCCTTGATATCCCATTGCGAATGGAAGCGGCAACCGGCGGCGTCGGCGACCCGCGAGGTGCCGTCGCGCGAGCCGTGATCGAGCACGACCACGTCGCTCACAAGCCCCTCCACCGCGCCTGCCACCAATACCGATAAGGTCTGTGCCAGCTCAGATTCCTGATCCTGACATTCGAGAACAACCGTCAACATTGACCATTTATAATGCGCCGCACAAATTTTTGCCAGCACCGTTTTCCTCATTTTGTTCTTGCATTGTTCTTATTTTACGGATAGGAATTTAATCAGCAAAACGGGCGGAGGCGATGGCTTTCGCCGCGGGAGAATCCGATGAGAGAGCAGTCCCTGGCAGGGCAGGCCGCATTCGCGCCTGCCAATACGGCAGATATTGCCGATGCGATGATCGTTTCCTCCGGTCTGAGAGTCGAGGTCGATCGGCGGCGCGGACGTGGGGCGGGACTGAACCCGACAGGTCGGTTCGAAGCGCAGCAGCGCGAGACCGTCGACGATGGCTGGCAGACGTGGGAAGAGCTGCCGCCCTTCAAGACGGAAGTGCAGGTCGAAAAACCGCGCACGGCCATCACCCGCAACGAATCGCCGGACCTTTCCTTCGACCGCTCGATCAATCCCTATCGCGGCTGCGAGCATGGCTGCATCTATTGTTTCGCCCGACCGACACACGCCTATATGGGGCTTTCTGCGGGGCTCGATTTCGAGACCAAGCTCTTTGCCAAGCCCGATGCGGCAAAACTCCTGGAGCGGGAGCTCGCCAAGCCCGGCTACAAGGTGCGGGTGATCGCGATCGGCACCAATACCGATCCCTATCAGCCGATCGAGAAGGAATGGCGCATCATGCGCGGCATTCTCGAGGTGTTGAACAAGGCGAACCATCCGGTATCGATCGTCACCAAGTCGGCGATGATCCTGCGTGATCTCGACATTCTGCGGGAGATGGCAGGCAAGAACCTGGTGCGCGTCGGCGTCTCGGTGACCACGCTGGATCGCAAGCTTGCCCGGACGATGGAGCCGCGTGCCGCCACACCGCCGCGGCGGCTGGAGACGATCCACACCCTTGCCGAAGCAGGCATCCAGACGGCAGTCATGGCCGCCCCGCTCATCCCGGCGCTGAACGACCACGAGCTGGAGCGCATCCTCGAATCGGCAACGGCTGCCGGCGCCGCCGAGGCGAGTTACGTCATCCTCAGGCTGCCGCTCGAGGTCAGCCCGCTGTTTCGCGACTGGCTGCTGCAGCATTACCCCGATCGTTACCGACATGTGATGTCGCTGGTGCGCTCGATGCGCGGCGGCAAGGATTACGATGCCGAATTCGGCAAGCGCATGAAGGGCGCCGGCCCCTATGCCTGGCAGATCGCAAGGCGCTTTGAAATGGCCTCCAGACGTTTCGGCCTGACGCGCCGCAGCGTGCCGCTGCGCGACGATCTGTTCGTACCGCCGGATGGCAGCGGCGTGCAGCTGTCGCTGCTCTAACCTTTTGTTTTTAGGCAACTCCGGATGGAAACTGCTTCGCACTTTCCCTGGAATTACCTCTAACCTTTTACGCAATTCCGGACGGAAAACCGCTGCACACTTTTCCTGGAATTGCTTCAAACTTGCGCATCGGCGTCTCGACAAAACCGCCCTGTTTTCGAGCCCCGAGCGCAATTCCCGCGGATGGCCTTGACCGCCACCATCCGTCGGGCCAGTCCCCGGCCGCCGCCCTGATCCGGGGACTTGCGGGAAATCGGGTTGGCGTGCGAGGTTCAGCCGCATGAAACCTCGCACGCCACCCGATTCTCCCCTGCTTTTCGACACGGCTCCGCTCGTGCCGGATTTCAAACTCGAGCTCAAAGCCCGCAAGGCCGGCCATTGGCCGGTCGCCGGCGCCGATGAGGCAGGCCGCGGGCCGCTGGCCGGGCCTGTCGTCGCTGCCGCCGTCATCCTCGATCCGAAGCGCATCCCTGAGGGTCTGAACGATTCCAAGCAGCTTTCGGCGCAACGGCGCGAGGAACTGTTCGTGCAGATTCTGGCGACTGCGACCGTCTCCATCGCCTCCTCCAGTTCGACGCGCATCGACGAGACGGATATCCGCAAGGCAAGCCTCGACGCCATGCGCCGGGCCATCTGCAGCCTCTCCGTTCCGGCCAGCTACGTGCTGACCGACGGGCTCGACGTGCCGCCCGGCCTCGACTGCCCCGGACAGGCCGTGGTCAAGGGCGATGCCCGCTCGGTCTCGATCGCCGCCGCCTCGATCGTCGCCAAGGTGACGCGTGACCGGATGATGGCGCGGGCCCATCATGTATTTCCGGAGTACGGTTTTGCAGCGCATGTGGGTTACGGCACGGCGCAACACCGTGCCGGCATCGAGAGGCACGGCCCTTGTTCGCTCCACCGGATGAGCTTCAGGCCGTTGCGCAAGACCGAGGATGGTCCCGAGACGGACGAGCTGCTTTCCGAGTAGGGTCACCCAAGGAAAAGACGGGCAAACGAAAAGGCCCGGACATGCCCTGTGAAAGGGGCGCGCGAGGAACGGAGAGGTCGCGGCATGTCCTCTTCTCCCTTCGGGGAGAAGGTGCCGGCAGGCGGATGAGGGGCCGCACGGCACATCCGCCCCATTATCCTATCCGCCGCGCCACAGCTACCTGAACCTAGTCGAGAGCGCGGTCGAAGCTCGTATGGGCGTTGCTGGGGAAAGACCGGCTTCGCCGGCCCCCTCATCCGCCCTACGGGCACCTTCTCCCCGCTGGGGAGAAGAGGGAATCGAGAGGGCGCGGCATGTCCCTTCGCCCTGTTTATGACGGTCCGAAGGACGGCGCGAGAAACTTGCTCGACCCAGGCGAAGGTGGCAATGCCGGATCAACGGCACCACGTTGTCCTCGGCACGAAGCCGAGTAAAGACCAAGCCTTGCCAACAAAGAAAAGGCCGGGACATGCCCGGCCTTCCCTCTCAATCTTTTTCGAAGCTGCTCAGTTCAGCCGCGTCTTGACCTGGCCGACGGCATTGCCGAAGAGCTCGGACTGGATCTTGGCGTCGGCCCGCTTGGCAAGCACGGTTTCGGCGGCCGCGATTGCGAGATCGACGGCGGCGGAACGCACCGCCTTCATCGCCTCGACCTCGGCCTGCCTGATCTTCTGCTCGGAGAGCGCCGTGCGGTTGGCGACGAATTCTTCCGTCTTCTTCTTCGCCTCAGTGGTCAGCATTTCGGCTTCGCGCTCAGCGGCGGCAACGATGTGGGCCGCTTCGGCTTCCGCTTCCTTGCGCTTGCGCTGGTATTCGGCGAGCAGGTGCTGAGCCTCCTCACGCAGGCGCTTGGCTTCGGCCAATTCGTTGCGGATCTGGTCGGCGCGGTCGTCGAGCGACCGTGCCAACATGCCCGGAACCTTCAGGTAAACGACCAGCGCCAGGAAGAGGACGAGGCCGACAAAGGCGAAGAAAGTCGCGTCAAAGGCAAATTCCATCGATCAAGCCTCCTTCTTGGCAGCCGCGACGGCGGCGGCGACATCGGCCTTGGCGACGGTGCCGCCGATCAGCTGATCGACCACGGCAGCCGCCGTTTCCTCGGCAATGGTGCCGACGTCGGCGAAGGCCTTGGCCTTGATCTCGCCGATACGCAGCTCGGCAGCCTTGATCTTTTCCGACAGGCTCGCCTCGACAGCGCGGCGTTCCTCTTCGGCCTTGGCCTTGGCGGCGTCGCGTGCGGCAGAGCCGATCGCGTTGGATTTGGCGCGGGCAGCGGCCAGTTCACCTTCATAGGTCTGGACGGCGGCGTCGGCTTCGCCCTTCAGGCGGCCTGCTTCTTCCAGATCCTGGGAAATGCGCGTGTGACGCTGATCGAGGATGGCCCCGATGCGCGGCGCGATGACCTTTTGCATGAGCAAATAGAAGACGCCGAACGTGATCACCAGCCAGAGCAGCTGGGACGCGAAGGTCGTCGAATCGAAAGGCGGGAAAGGGCCGCGGGCGTGTTCGCCTTCGGCAACACCAGTCTCGGTATGGACCTCGCCTGCGGCCGGAGCGGCGTGCGCATCCGTACCCGTCGCTGCCGCCGGTGCTTCCTCAGCGTAAGCCGGGGTCACAAAAAACATGCTCACCTCCAGGTGGACTGCAAATGCAAAGGATCACGGCTTGCGATCGCAGGCCGTGATCCATCTATTCGCCGATATCAGACGGCGAAGAGGAGGAGGAGAGCGACGAGCAGCGAGAAGATGCCCAGAGCTTCCGTAACGGCGAAGCCGAATACCAGACGGCCGAACTGGCTGTCAGCGGCAGACGGATTGCGCAGTGCGCCGGAGAGGTAGCTGCCGAAAATATTGCCGAGGCCGAGAGCCGTACCGGCCATACCAAAGCAAGCCAGGCCTGCACCGATGTACTTTGCTGCTTCCGCTTCCATGTTGAACTCCTTTGAAATGGTTGTTGCGGCGAATGACTGACGCCCTTTGACGTCGATGTCGTTATCCTTAGTGCCCGCCCGGATGGATTGCGTCGTTGAGGTACATGCAAGTCAGCACCGCAAAGACATAAGCCTGAAGGAAGGCGACGAGGAACTCGAGACCGGTCAGGGCGACGGTCATGATGAGGGGAAGAACGGCGCCGCCGATACCGAGAGCACCCATGGTTCCAAGCGAGGCGACGAAGCCTGCGAACACTTTGAGCGTGATGTGGCCGGCGAGCATGTTGGCGAAGAGACGAACCGAGAGCGAAATCGGACGCGACAGGAAGGAGATGATTTCAATCGCAATGACCAGCGGCAGCAGAAGGCCGGGCACGCCCGAGGGCACGAAGACATTCAGGAAGTGGAAGCCGTGCTTATAGAAACCGTAGACGAGAACCGTGCCAATGACGAGCAGGGCAAGGGCGAAGGTGACGATGATCTGGCTCGTCACCGTGAAGAAATACGGGAACATGCCAAGCAGGTTCGCCGTCAAGACGAACATGAAGAGCGAAAAGACCAGCGGGAAGAACTTCATTCCCTGCTTGCCCGCGCCTTCCTTCAGCATGTTGGCGATGAATTCATAGGACATTTCCGCAACCGACTGCGAACGGCCCGGCACGATGGCGCGGTTCGAGGTCGCGAAATAGAGGAAGCCTGCGGCAGCGGCAGCCGAAACGGCCATGAACAGCGATGCATTGGTGAACGAAAAATCAATTCCGCCGATTTCGATCGGCACAATCTTCTGGATCAGGAACTGATGAGTCGGATCGTTAGACACCGCTTGTTCTCTCTCTTTGGCCCGCAGGACGCGGGGTCATTGCACTGGACCGGAACCGGTCCTTATTTCTTGTCGTCCTTGTCGTCCAGGGGATGGGCCACCACCCCCGCAGAACGCAGCACGTTCAGAACGCCGGCACAAAATCCGAGAAGCAGAAGAACAATCAAACCCCAAGGCGCCGTGCCAACAAAACGGTCGAGGAGATAGCCAAGGAGAGCACCGACGACGATTGCGGAAATGAACTCGCTGGAAAGCTTCATCGCCTGGGCATAACCTTTGCGGCTTACCTCGGCGCGGGCTTCCCTAGCCTCGTCTTCTCCCGTCTCGACGCCCTTGGTCGCGAGTTTCGCTCCCAATTGCGCACGGCGCTTTTCTAGACTTTCCTCGCGGTCGTCCGCCATGGATCTCTCCTCGCCTGCCCGTCGCCCGCACTCCCGCTACCCCGGTCATTCGGACCCCGGACGCGAAGGTTGAGACCCTTCCGGCCCGTTCTGAAGTCGCGCGCAACATAGTTTTAGGGATTAGCATAGTCAAGGCGTAGACAGCTTCTGTCCAGCGAGAAAATAATTCCATCAAATCAAAGAGATAAATCGACTCCGGGTCGATCGCGGAAATTCGACGGAAAGAATCCGCTTTTCCGGGCCGGAAATCGGCTTGCCCCGGCGATTTATCTCAGCTCCAGCCGCCGCCATAGGTGCGATAGAACACATGAAGACCGATGCGGCCGACCTTTTCCATCGTCTTTGCCCATTTCGGTCTGACATAGACGGCATGGTAATGCGTCGCCGACCCCACCTGCGGCAGCCAGATCTTGCCTGATGTCACCGCCATCGCCACGTCGCGGGCGACTCGCCAGTGATATTCCGAGTTCACCCTGTCCTTGATGCTGTCGCAGGCGAAGGAAAACTGGCAGCGGTTGCGCCAATCCTCGTTCTGATAGACGACGCCGCAGATGGTCTTCGGATAGGAAGGGTTGCGGACGCGGTTGAGAATGACCTGGGCGACGGCCGCCTGACCCTTCACCGATTCTCCGCGCGCTTCGAAATAGATGCCGGAGGCAAGGCACTGCTGTTCCCGTGCGGAAAAGACGCTGGGTGCCAGCACGCTTGCGGCCCAGGCGTGATCGCGCGGGCCGATCTCCGGAACGAAGCGGCCGCTATCCTGTTCGGCCAGAATCGAATCGAATGGCGATTGGCGGGCATAGTCGGGTGCGGCCGGTGCGTAGGCGGTGGCCAGCACATCGGCCTTGTTGCTGGTGACGAGGCTTGCGAGCATCGCCGGCACGCCATTATCGGTCACAACAGGCTGCGTCTTATAGAAAGATGTGGCGATCTCGATTTCCTTGCCCTGGATCTTCGGCTTGACGAAGGCCGACCGATCCTTGAGATCGAAGCTCGGGGTGAAGAGCATCTTCGTGCGATCGAGGATCGAGCCGGCAGAAAAATCCTTCGGCGGCTGCATCTTCTCGACAGAGACGACGCGGCCCTTCTTGCTGCGGCGATTGACGCGATCCTCGTCCGGCGTGTCTTCGTGGCCTTTGTCTTTGGCGGTAAAGGCGACCTTGCGGCCGTCGGGCAGCACCATGCCGGCGCCGGCTGCGATCGAACCCGTCACCATCGGCTCGGCAAAGGCGAGTTCGGCCTGGTGGATGGAGCCGGCCGGAGAATTGGTCATCACCATACGCCAGTTCCCGCCCTCCTGATCGAGGCCGGCGAGCATCGCGGCGAGATCGGCATGAGATGCGACGCTCGGGAAAATCAGCCAGCCGGCGAGACCGAAGATTACGGGCGACACCCAATTCTCGGGAATGAGACGCAGCTTGCTACGGGAAGGGCTCTTTCGACGCAACACAGACTCCGAGCATGGAACGCGGGAACATTCCATTGAAAATCTCGCATTAACCTTGACGTCCGGTTAACAGGCCGTGCCGAAATGTGTCCATGAGAACTCTTGGATGTTCTAATGTGGTGGATAATTTCGTGAAATGAAATGTGCCTGCATCCTTGCGAAAATCCCCTCCCCACCCTTGCGCAGTCCCCTCCCAAACCCCTCCCCACAAGGGGGAGGGACTTAGCGCGGCACCGCCTCGCTTATTCTGAAATGTCGAAAAGCTGACAAACGGCGCAACTGGTTAAGCCCCTCCCCCTTGTGGGGAGGGGTTTGGGGCGGGGTCGTTGCCCCACGCAATCAAATAATAACGTGCGAGCCCAGTTCCACCACGCGGTTCGCCGGCAGACGGAAGTAATCCGAGGGGTTGGCGGCTGCGTTGGCGAGCGCGATGTAGAGCCGGTCCTGCCAGTAAGGCATGCCCGACTTGGCGTCCGGCACCAGTTTGCGGCGGCCGAGATAGAAGGAGGTCGACATGATGTCGAACTTCAGTCCTGTCTTGCGCAGTGTCGCCAAGGCCTGCGAGACGTTCTGCGATTCCATGAAGCCGAACAGCAGTTCGACGCGGGAGAAACGCTCGGAAATCTGCTCTATCTTGTAACGGTCGTGGCTCGGTACACGCGGTTTGTTGATCGTGCGGATCGTCAGGATGACGTTGCGGTCGTGAAGCACATGGTTGTGCTTGAGGTTGTGCAGCAAGGCGGCGGGGGCGGATTCCGGATCGCTGGTCAGGAAGATCGCGGTGCCCGGAACCTGGGCCGGCGAATGTTCGCTCTTGCGCTCGATCGAGCTGACGAAGGAGGCGAGTGGAATATCGGTGTGGCGGGTCTTTTCCATCAGGATCGCCGAGCCGCGACGCCAGGTCCACATGACGACGGTAAAGGCCGTGGCGATCATGATCGGGATATAGCCGCCGTCGTGGATCTTCAAAAGGTTGGCGCCGAGGAAGATCAATTCGAGCACGACCAGCGGCGCAAGCGCGATCACCGCGACGGGAAGCGACCAGTTCCAGCGGGCGCGGACGAATTCGAAGGCCATGATCGAGGTGACGACCATCGCGCCGGTGACGGAAATGCCATAGGCGGTCGCCAGCGCGTCCGACGTCTTGAAACTCAAGACCAGGAAGATGACGCCGATGAACAGCACGGCATTGACCGAAGGCACGAAAATCTGCCCGGTATTGGTTTCCGAGGTGAAGAGGACTTCCATGCGCGGCAGGAAGCCGAGGTTGATGCCCTGGCGCACCATCGAGAAGGCGCCTGTGATGACCGCCTGGCTGGCGATGATCGTCGCGGCGGTCGCCAGGATGACGACCGGCAGCAGCGCCCATTTCGGAAACATCAGATAGAAGGGATCGGACATCGTCATCGGATTGCCGAGAACGAGCGCCCCTTGCCCGAGATAGTTCAGCGTCAGCGCCGGGAAGACCAGCAGGAACCAGGCCCACTGGATCGGGCGGCGGCCGAAATGGCCGAGATCGGCATAGAGCGCCTCGGCGCCCGTCACCGTCAGGAAGACGGCGCCAAGCACGACAATACCGTAGAAGCCCTCGTGCAGCAGGAAGGCGACGGCATAATAGGGATTGAAGGCGGCAAGGATGCCGTAATCATCCGAGATATGGGAAATGCCGGCGGCAGCCATGACGAGGAACCAGACGGCGGTGATCGGGCCGAAGAACTTCGCGACGGCGCCGGTGCCGCGCGATTGCACGACGAAGAGCAGCGCCAGGATCACCACCGAGATCGGCACGATATATTCAGAGAGCCTGGGTGTGACGAGCTTCAGACCTTCGACGGCCGACAGCACGGACAGTGCCGGCGTGATCATCGCATCGCCGAGGAAGAGGGCAGCACCCATCAGGCCGAGCAGCATCAGGATGGCGGTGTGGCCGTTGGCGGTCTTCATCAGCAGGGCGAGCAGCGACAACGTACCGCCCTCGCCGTCGTTGTCGGCGCGCAGCAGGAAGAGCACATATTTGATGGTGACGATGATCGTCAGCGCCCAGATCATCAGCGAGATCAGGCTGATGACTTCAAAACGGGTGACGCCGTCATGGGCCACGGGCTTCAGCGCCTCGCGAAAGGCATAGAGCGGGCTGGTGCCGATATCGCCGTAGACGACGCCGACGGAACCCAGCCCGAGATAGAACAGCTTTTTCGGCGTCATATGGCGTTCGTTCGGATGGCTCTCTTCGGACATGAAGTTTCAACAGGCTCCTCAGAGCCAGCCTTTCCAGCGGAAAAAGAAAAAAGGGATGACGGCGGATAACGCCATCAGGGCCAGCGAATAGGGATAACCCGCGGCCCAGGTCAGCTCCGGCATGACCTGAAAGTTCATACCATAGATGGAGGCGACCAACGTCGGCGGCAAGAACACCACCGAGGCGATCGAGAAAATCTTGATGATCGAGTTCTGCTCGATGTTGATCAGCCCGAGCGAAGCGTCGAGCAGGAAGGTGATGTTGGCGGCGACGAAGGAAGCATGCTCCGATAGCGACTGGATATCGCGGGAAACGGTGCGGCAGAGCTCCTTCGCCTCGCGGTCCTGCTGGATCGCCGGGATCGTGTGAAAGAACGTCAGCAGGCGGGCAAGCGAACCGAGACTGTCACGAACCTTGCTGATCATCCGGTGATGGCCGGCAATATCGCGCAACTTCTCCTCGAGGTAGTTCGAGGGCTTACGCACTTTCCTTGCCCGGTCGCCGAAGACATGCGTCGACAGGATGTCGATGCGCGAGACGGAGATTTCGAGAATCTCGGCGGTGCGGTCGACGATCGTCTCCAAGAGCTTGGCAAGAAGGGCAGCGCCGCTGCGCCAATTTTCCGGCAGCCGGTGGAGGGCGGCGATGAACAGCGCAAAGGATTTGGGATGGGCGTAGCGAATGGTGACCAGGCGATTTCCAGCCAGGATGAAAGCGACATCTGTCAGCGTCGGTACGTCGGTGTCAGCCTTCCAGAGCAGCGAGGCGGTCATGAAGACGGCGTCGTTTTCGACATAGAGACGGGCGGAAGGCTCGATATCCTTGAGGTCGTCGCGGGTCGGGACCTCGATGCCGAGAATCTTCTCGACATAGAGTTCCTCATCGCGGGTCGGCTCGATCATGTCGATCCAGACAACATCCTCGGGAAAGGACGCGGCATGCGACAGATCGCGGATCTCGACCGACCTGCAATTGGAACAGTAAGCGGTGATCACCGGTCGTCTCTCCGGCTGCATCCAACCTTAAAGGCCGGCATGCGCGTTGTGCTCAACCGCATCGCAGTTCCCAATCCTTCGATCGACAAGACAACTCCGAACTTGCAGGCGGGCCGGCCTCTTCGAAACGAAGACAACCGTCACTGAGCATCTGCAGCAAAACGCCATCATGGCGCCGCGGCATATGAAGCAAAGCCGTGAAATAATCAAGACATCTTCCGTGAAGCGCGGCTTTTCACCACGTTTCACCCACAATTTGGGGTATCCGCCGGGGTGATTCGGCGCCCTCTAAAATGCCGCGCATCGCAGGTGATCCATACGATGCGCTTCAGCTCTTTGTATCATGCATGCCGTTGTCCCGGAACCGCGGCACACTTCCGGGCGACATGCATTTTGTTTTATGCATGTCGTTATCCCGGAACCGCAGCACACTTCCGGGCGACATGCATTTTGTTTTATGCATGCCTTTATCCCGGAACCGCGCACACTTCCGGGCGACATGCATTATTCGAAGACGATTGTCGGCGCCGGACGCTGGGACTGACCGGCGATCTGTTCCCAGACCTTGGTGGCGATGCCGCGATAGATGCCTGCGACGACGCCGTTCGGCTCGGAGGCGACAAGCGGCGTGCCGGCGTCGGAGGTTTCGCGAATATTCATCGTCAGCGGCACTTCGCCGAGGAAGGGCACGCCGATGCGCTCTGCCTCCTTGCGGGCGCCGCCATGGCCGAAGATGTCGTAGCGGGTGCCGGTATCCGGGGCGATGAAATAGCTCATATTCTCGACGATGCCGAGCACAGGCACCTCGACCTTGCGGAACATGTTAAGGCCCTTGCGGGCATCGATCAGAGCGAGATCCTGCGGTGTGGAGACGATGACGGCGCCGGCAAGCGGCACCTGCTGGGCCATGGTCAGCTGCGCGTCGCCGGTGCCGGGCGGCATGTCGACGACGAGGACGTCGAGCTCGCCCCAGGCGACTTCGCGCAACATCTGCAGCAGCGCCGACTGGACCATCGGCCCGCGCCAGATCATCGCCGTCTCCTCGTCGACAAGGAAGCCCATCGACATGACTTTGAGGCCATAATTCTCCATCGGATTGATGATGCGGCCGTCGATCTGCGTCGGGCGGCCGGATATCTTCAGCAGCCGCGGCATCGAGGGACCATAGATATCGGCATCGAGAATGCCGACACGAAGACCGTTGGCGAGCAGGCCGAGTGCGAGATTGACGGCGGTGGTCGACTTGCCGACCCCACCCTTGCCCGAGGCGACGGCAATGATGGCACCGATGCCGGGCACGCCGATCTTGCCGGCGCGCGGCGGTTGTTGAGGCGCGTGGGCATGGCCCGCATGATCATGTTGGTGATCGTGGCCGGCATGGCCGTGAGGCGGGTTCGGCCGGGCAGCCGGAGCGGCGGCGGCCTTCTTGTCGGCGGTCAGTGTGACGAGGGCACCCTTGACGCCCGGCATTTCCTTGATGACGCGCTCGGCGGCGAGCCGCATCGGCTCCAGCTCCTTGGCGCGATCGGCCGGGACGGTGATGGAGAAATAAACCTTGCCGTCGGAAATGAAGACGTCGGAGACCATGCCGAGCTCGACGATATCGTGCTCGAGATCGGGTCCACGCACGGTCTTCAGCGTTTCGAGAACCTGTTCCTTGGTAACGTCGGCCATTCCACCCTCACTGCTGCTTGCAGATCACAAATAGTGGAGACGGAAGCCTTCGCCAAACAAAATCAACGGGAGGAAAATCCGGCGCGCCAAAAGAGCGCCGGGGAGACTTGGCAATCCGTTGCGGCCATCAAGTCCGCCGGGCTTTCGCCCTGATGGCCGCAACGGTCTCCCCGAGAACCGGCGCAATCCGGGGCGAACTAGAGCAAGCCGAGCAAAAGGCCAGCGAAAAGTGAACTGGGAAGACTAAATCGCGAACAGCCGGGAAAGAAGCGGTGCCAAAACGCAACAACCGCCGCCGACACCGAAGAGCCGGGAGAAAGCGGCATCGGCGTCGGGCAGCGGTGTGTCGGCCGCGCCATTTCCTGGCGCTGGTCTCAAAGTCCCCTCTGGACCTCTCGCACAAGAGATGCAGAAAGCGTGCCAGATGGAAAATTAGGAAAAACAGCGCAAAAGCGCTCGGGACAGGCTTCCAACGGGAAGGACTTGCCTATGCGCTGGGCGGCTTCGAAAGCAGTCGGTTGTTTTTTGCAACTTATTTGATCAGGCCGATGCGCAACGCCTTGGCGACGGCCTGGGTGCGGTTGACCGTGTCGAGCTTCTTGGTGGCACGGTTGAGGTAGTGATTGACCGTATGCTCGGACAGGGTGAGGATTTCGGCGATTTCGGCACTGGTCTTGCCGGCCGCCGTCCAGTTGAGGCAATCGATCTCGCGGTCGGTCAGCGTGTCCGTCATGCGCGTATCGAGGTTGCGGATCTCGGCAAGCCTGTCGAAGACATGGATGGAGATGTAGCAGAGCTCGCGCATCTCAGCCGGGCTGAAGGGTTCGCGGTCGCCGGCGAAAGAGATGGCGCCGCGCAGGCCGGAGGGCTCATGCGTCGGGAAATAGGCGCAGCGCATCATCTTGAAACGTTCGAACAGGGAGGCGACGAGAATGGACTTGCCGTCGTCCCGCGACCAGTTCTGGCGGGACATGTCGTAGAAGAAGGGCCGCGCGGATGTTCTCAGCCGCCTGAGGACCGGGCTGTTCACCATCAGGCCTTCCTGGTCGTAGAGCGCCAGAAGCTCGGCCGGCCAGCTGGTGATGACGGTGCTGCCCTGAAGATCGAAGGAGGTGATCGGCGGCAGGTTGAGAACCATGAAGGCACGGCTGCGATAGGCTTCCGTCACCCGTTTCATGAAACGGAAAATATCGAACTGGGTCTTCAAGCCCGCTATTTCCTGAACATAATCGTCTTCTTCCGTGGATGTTTGCGACAAGGGTGCCATCACATTTCTTCATCTTCGGCACAGCGGCCGGCAAACCGTTTGCGAAACCTGCCCGCCATGGGGGTTTCGAATGCATCGGGGAACGACGATCGCTGGTTGGAAACGGCTTCAGCGTTGAGCGTTCGGCCGGTGACTGGTTGTAGATTTCGCGGACCGTTCTAGTTGTGGTGATTCGTCGGCAAATCTCAATATCGCGCTCATCATAAGCATGCTCTGCGATTGCGTCCAGCAGCGGGCCGATTGCAATTTTCCCTCAGCGGCGCGGACCGAGACGAACGCGCATACCTTCCATAATCCTCCCAGCCGCCAGCTGAACCGGAACGGACCATTGGTGCAGAAGTTCCATCGACAACCGATAGGCCGGACCGGTAATCGAAATGCCACCCATAAAGGTCCGATCCTCCGACCAGACGGGTGCGGCAACGCAGCGGATGCCGGCCTCATGCTCTTCGCGGTCGAAGGCATAGCCCTGATCGGCAATCTCGCGGATTTCGGCAAGCAGGGTTTCGGCAGAGACATGGGTCGAGGCGGTAAAGCTGGTGAAGATCAGGCCGGCAAGCAGTTCGACGAGGCTTTCGGCCGGCAGCAGCGAAAGGGCGGCCTTGCCGACGCCGGTGCAATAACAGGGCGAGGCATTGCCGATCTGCGAATACATGCGCACCGGTTGACGGCCTTCGACCTTGTCGAGATAGATGATCGACTGGCCTCTGAGAACGCCGAGATGCACCGTCTCACCCGTCGCCTGCTGCAGATCTCTGAGGTGCGGTTCGGCAATCAGGCGGAACTCGTTGCGCGCCCAGCTGCGCGCGGCGAAATCGAGCAGGCGCAGGCCGGGCGCATAACGGCCGTCGCCATCGAGCTCGAGCAGCCCCTCCTCCACCAGATGGGTGAGCTGGCGATGCAGCGTGCCGCGCGGCTGGCTGGCAAGGCCCAGGAGATCGGTGAAACGCAGCGGCGCATCCGCATGGGTGACGAGATCGAGCAGAACCATCAGTTTGCCGAGCGTGCCGGTCTCGCGCGCCTGTGCTGTGCTTTCGCCGTTTGAATTCATCGCCTCGTCCGCCCTTGACAGAAAGGGCAGTGTAATTGGATAATTCCATATAGTCAAATTCAGTTCCAAATAATGGAACATTTAAGTCGGGAGGCGACGGTGACCATGATGGCAGCACAATTTCCCGAATTCAAAGACCGAGCCGTGCTGGTGACCGGCGGCGGATCGGGCATCGGTGCTGCGATCGTCGAAGGTTTCGCGCGCCAGGGCGCCAAGGTCTCGTTCATCGATATCGCCGAGGCCGCCGGCCGCGAGCTCGCCGAAAGGCTGTCGCGGGAGACGGCCCATCCGGTCTCCTTTTACCATGCCGATCTGCGCGACATCGAGGCGATCCGGCGCACGGTCAATATTGTCATTGCCAACTCGGGGCCGATCCGCGTGCTGGTCAACAATGCCGCCTGGGACGACCGCCATGAATTCGACGATGTGACCGAGGCCTATTGGGACAACAACCAGGCGGTCAACCTGCGGCATGTATTCTTCACCTCGCAGGCAGTCGTGCCGTCGATGCGGACGGCCGGCGGCGGGGCGATCATCAATATGTCGTCAATCGCCTTCAAGCTGAACATGGGCGGCTTTCCCGCCTATGCGGCAGCCAAGGCTGCGGTCGTCGGGCTGACGAAGAGCTTGGCGGGCAGGCTCGGACCGGAGAACATCCGGGTCAACTGCATCCTGCCCGGCATGGTCGTCACCGAGCGGCAGATGCAGCACTGGCTCACCGAGGAGAGCATTGCGCGCTCGGTCGAGGACCAATGCCTGAAGGTCGCGCTCAAACCCGATGCGATCGTCGGTCCCTGCCTGTTTCTTGCATCCGACTGTGCGGCGGCGATGACCGCCCAGTCCCTGATTGTCGATGGAGGCGTTCTGTAATGGCTAATCCCGCTTATGTCGCGGTGGACTGGGGCACCAGCAGCTTCCGGCTCTGGCTGATCGGTCGGGACGGCACCGTCCTTGCCGAGCGCCGCAGCGGCGAAGGCATGACGAGCGCCGCAAAGACCGGCTTTTCCGCCGTGCTTGCCGGCCATCTCGCCGCCATCGAGGCGCCGGAAAACCTGCCGGTGATCGTCTGCGGCATGGCCGGCGCCAGGCAAGGCTGGGTCGAGGCCGGTTATATCGACGTGCCGGCGCCGCTCGCCTCGATCCTGACCGGGGCGGTCTCCGTGCCCGGGGAAAGCCGCGACATTCGCATTCTGCCGGGCCTTGCCCAGCGGGACATGGCGAGGCCCGACGTCATGCGCGGCGAGGAAACCCAGCTTCTCGGCGCGCTCGGCCGCGCGAGCTCGGGCGCGCAGGCTGTCTGCATGCCCGGCACCCATTCAAAATGGGTGCATGTGACGGACAGCAAGGTAACCGGCTTCTCGACCTTCATGACCGGCGAGCTTTTCGACGTCATCAGCAAGCACACGATCCTTTCGCATGCCGTGGCCGGCGCGGAAGAACAGCCGGTGGATGCGGTAGCCTTCGAGGCGGCGGTCTCGGCCGCTTTCGCACGCCCGGCCCATGCCTCCAACCTGCTCTTTGCCGCCCGTTCCGGCCAGCTCCTGCACGGGATTTCTGCCGCTGCCGCGCAAGCCCGGCTTTCCGGTACGCTGATCGGCCTCGAAATCGCCGGGGCGCTGCAGGATGCGGCAAACGGCACCACCATCACCCTCGTCGCCTCCGGGCGCCTGCAGGCGCTCTACGAACAGGCCTTCAGAACCCTCTCCCTTGCCTTCACCGCCATCGACGCCGACGCCGCCGTGCGGCGCGGGCTTTCGGCTGCCGCCGAAGCCATCTGGCCGAATTGAGAAAGCTGACACGATGAACCGTATCCCCTTCCCCGACATGAAGCGCCCGCTGATCGCCATCCTTCGCGGCATCCGGCCCGACGAGACCGAAAGCGTCGTCGGCGCTTTGATCGAAAATGGCCTGACGGCGATCGAGATCCCGCTCAACTCGCCGGAACCGTTCAAATCCATCGAGATCGCCGCAAAGATGGCGCCGGCCGAAGTGCTGATCGGCGCCGGCACAGTGCTGAGCGTCGAGGCGGTCGACAGCCTGCATGCGGCCGGCGGCAAGCTGCTCGTTACCCCGAATGTCGAGCCGGAGGTGATCATCCGGGCGCGCGAATACGGCATGGTGACGATGCCGGGCGTCTTTACGCCGACCGAGGCGCTGGCGGCGGCGCGGGCCGGGGCCACCGGTCTCAAATTCTTTCCGGCCAGCGTGCTCGGCCCTCCCGGCATCACGGCGATCCGGGCAATCCTGCCGCCTGAGCTCACGATTGCCGCCGTCGGCGGTGTCTCGGACAAGAACTTCGGCGATTACACCAAGGCCGGCATCTTCGCCTTCGGCCTCGGCACCAGCATCTACAAGCCAGGAATGACCGCGTCAGAGGTTGCCGAGCGCGCCAAGGCGACCATTTACGCCTATGATGCAGCCATTGGGAGCGTGAACGTATGACCGATATTTATGAGTTCGAGGGCAAAACACTTTGCAATACCAATTCCGTTCTCGGTGAAGGCCCGACCTATGATCCGGACAGCAATACCGTCTGGTGGTTCAACATCCTCGGCAAGGAATTGCACGAGCTCCATCTTTCGACGGGCGCGAAAAAGGTGCATCCGCTGCCTGTGATGGCGAGCGTGCTTGCCCGCATCGACGCCGGGCGGCAGCTGATCGCGACGGAAGAAGGGCTTTTCGTGCGCGATGTGGCGAGCGGCAACCTCACCTTCTACGCCGCGCTCGAAAACGACAGGCCCGAAAACCGTTCGAACGACGGCCGCACGCATCCTTCGGGTGCGCTCTGGATCGGCACGATGAGCAAGCGGGCGGAAAACCAGGCCGGCGCCATCTACCATGTCGCCAGCGGCAAGGTGACGAAGATCTTCAACGGCATCAGCATCCCGAATTCGATCTGCTTCTCGCCTGACGGCACGGTCGGCTATTATACGGATTCCCGCATCAACCGGCTGATGCGCGTCATGGTCGATCCGTTGACCGGCCTGCCCTCGGGCGAGCCGATCGTGCTCGTCGACAGCATGGACGACCCGGGCAGCATCGACGGCTCGGTGGTCGATGCCGACGGCTATCTGTGGAATGCGCGCTGGGGCGCCGGCGTCGTCGATCGCTACAGTCCGGACGGCCTGCGCATCTCGCGCTATATGGTTCCTGCCGTCCAGCCGTCCTGCCCTGCCTTCATCGGCGTCAATGCCGACCGGCTCGCAGTGACGACCGCCTGGGAAGGGCTCGACGAGGATGCGCGGTCGGCGCAGCCCAGTGCCGGCGCGCTTCTGGAACTCGGCATCGACGTCAAAGGCGTGTTCGATCCCGTCTATGTGATCTGATTTTTGCTGGCCATCGGTGATCAGAGCGCTCCCCACCGGGGCGCTTTTTCTTGTTTTGGTGGCCACTCATCGATAAATGTTCCGTGAAAATCGAGAAATTTTCCGTGTTTTCAACCGGAACCAATCACTCCACCAGTCATTTTCCCTTCGAACTGCCGCGGCAACGAGACCTGAGACACAGGTGTTGCCGGGTCAGCGACCACTAGAAAAAACGAAGGTAGGTTCGAAATGACACGCAAACTCTTGACGACCGTTGCCGCTGGCGCCCTGTTTGCCACGGCTTTCGCACCGGCAGCATTCTCGCAGACGGCTCCGCAGCCTGCGGACCCCGCCGCTCCGACCCAGGCGGCTCCCGCCGATCCGGCAGCACCGAAGCCGATGACGCCTGACGTCACCAAGCCCGCAGGCGATGCCGCACAGGCTCCGGCCGCAGCACCGACGGCAGATACGGCTCAGGCCGGCTATCTGACCGAGCAGTCTCCGGACCAGGTCAGCGCCAACACCTATATCGGCCAATCGGTCTATAACGGCAGCAATGAAAGCATCGGCAGCGTCAACGATCTGATCCTCAAGAAGGATGGCGGCATGGTTGCCGCAATCGTTGGCGTCGGCGGCTTCCTCGGCATCGGTGAAAAGAACGTCGCCGTGCCGATGGAAAAGATCACCGTCGCGCAGAACACCCAGGACGGCAGCGTCAAGCTGACGACCAGTGAAACGGCTGAATCGCTGAAGGCCGCACCTGAGTTCAAGACGCTGGCGATGCAGTCGGCCGAAAAGGCTCCGGCTGCGACCGGTACCGATACCACGGCGACCGGCTCGACCACGCCTAAGTAATCCGTGCGCGGTAGTATAGCGTAGGCGATGGCGCTCCCAGGGGCGCCATCGTTTTATGAGGCGCCATCGCTTTATGCGCTGGCCCGCTCCGCCATGGTCGGATCGTAATAGTTTTCGTGCAGGAAGCGCAGCGTGGCGATACCGTCGGCCGGACGGCCGAAGTGATAGCCCTGGCCCATGCCGCAGCCGAGCGTGCGCAACTTCACGGCCTCGGCATAATCCTCGATGCCTTCCGCCACGACTTCCAGCTCCAAGCCCTCGCACATGGTAAGGATCGCCTTGATGATGTGTTCGGAGGCGCGATCGGAATTAATGCGCGAGACGAAGGCGCGGTCGATCTTGATCTTGTCGAAGATGAAGTCGCGCAGGCGCCCAAGGCTCGATTGGCCGGTGCCGAAATCGTCGAGCGAGATGCGCACACCGGCGGCGCGCAGATCGGCGATGATGCGGTGAGCGGTATCGGCCGAACTCATCACCGCGGTCTCGGTGATCTCCAGTTCCAGGCGATGCGGATCGAAGCCGACGCGACCGAGGATCGACAGGACGCTGCTGCTCGTCCCCGGATCCATCAATTGAGCCGAGGAAAGATTGAACGACAGAAAGAGTTCGCGCGGCCAGGAAAGTGCGGCTTCCGCGGCTTTGCGCAGCAACGCCTCCGACAGCGCATCGATGAAGCCGCGCTCCTCGGCGAGCGGCACGAAGACACCGGGGGACACAAAGCCGAGATCGGGATCGTTCCAGCGGGCAAGCGCTTCGAAGCCGACGACCTGATTGTTGGACAGCGAGACGATCGGTTGGAAATGCACATCGATCGCGTCGGAGATGATGGCATTTCTGAGCGCCTGCTCCAGCTGCGTCGCACGCTTCATTTCCTGGGCGATCTCGCGCGAATAGACGGTGATCTGGCCGCGGCCGCGGCGCTTGGAACGGTAGAGGGCGGTCTCGGCGCTCTTCAGCAGTTCCTCGCAATCCTCTCCGGCGAAGGGATAGATGGAAAAGCCGAGTGAGGCGGAGAGGCGGACGTTGCGGTCACCGAGGTCATAAGGCGCCGACAGCACCTCGCGGATCATCTGGCCGAATTTCTCAGCACTCGCCCGCTCGAAGATCAACGGCAGCACGAAGGCGAATTCGTCGCCATCGTGGCGGGTGACCAGCGCGCCATCCGGAATGCAGGCCCTGAGACGATGGGCGACCTGGCAGAGGATTTCATCGCCGGCTGTCGAGCCGAACAGATCGTTGATCGGCTTGAAACTGTCGAGGTTGACGATGCCGATGGTGAAGGGGGCCGGATCGTTGGCGCGCTCAGCGGAGATCTGCAAGACCTTGTCCCGCATGCGATTGCGGTTGCCCAATCCGGTCAGCGGATCGGTATAGGCCATCGCCTGAAGCTCATTCTGACCGACGGTCAAGAAAGCTATGTCCGCCGATTTCATCATCCAAAACCCGAGCTTTCCTCCGGAGCCATGCAGAAGAATGACCGGCAGGTCTTAACAATTCGATAGTAAATCAGCGGCATAGGCGCTTGAACCTCCCCAAAATCTAGGGAGTTGACGGGTATTTTGGCGTCCACACACTTTTGCGCGACATGCTTCAGCTTCGGGCCCGCATGGCCTCATTCATTAGATATTTCTGAAATATAGTCTCAAGCATATCAGGGCTGACGGGTTTCATGATGACGTCGTCCATGCCTGATTTGACGCATTCGGCGCGGTCACGCTCGAAGGCCTGGGTGAGCACGCCGATGATCGGGGTGCGGTTGCCACCGCCGGTTTCCTCCATCTGCCGGATGAGGCGCGCGGCCTCGAAGCCGTTGAAACCCGGCAGGGAAATATCCATCAGCACGATCTGCGGCCGGTGCTCGGCCCATAGGCGCACGGCCTCGTCGCCGGTCGCCGCAAGCATGTGGCGATAGCCGAGGCCTTCGAGGATCTGTGAAAAGACGATCTGGTTGATATCATTGTCTTCGGCGACGAGAACCTGTAGGCCGACCGGATCGTCGGAAATGCTGATTTCCCAATCCGCATCCGAACCGGCGGCGCTGCGGCTGTTGCGATTGAAATGGCGGGCGATCTGGAAGGTGAGCTCGTTGGCGATCTGGAAACCGTCCATGACGAGCGCCGGGATGCCGTATTGCTCGGCAAGCTCGAGGCAGCGCATGCCCATCTGGTTGTCGATGATCAGAAGATCAAGCGAGATGCCGGAGGAAGTGGCGATTTCGAGGAACCGCTCCTCTTCATCCTCGCCCCGGACCGAGCAGGATTCGAAGCCGTATTTCGTCAGCGTCCGCAGCGCGGCGGTCTCGGCGGCGAGGTCTGCCGTGACGACGAGGACCTTGCGGCCGGAGAAATTCTCCGGAACGATCGCTTCCATCGCCGCCGGTTCGCGCCGTGCGATGCCGCTTGGTACCGGCACATAGGCCCGGCGATAGCTTTGATTGCTGGAGGCGGTGATCGCGGACGCTTGGCCGAACTCGTCGAGATCGGCGCCGTCGCGCGGCAGATCCTGCATGGTCGACACCAGGAAATAGCGGCCAGGCTTGCCGATGCGGTGCTTGCGGCTGACGATATCGCGCTCGATGCCGTCGCGGGAGATCTGCCGCTGGCGGGAGACGGACATCTCGCCGGTCTCCAGCACATGGCGGTCGCTTTCTTCGAAGCGCTTGGCGATCTCTTCTGAAAAAAGATCGCCGCTCTTGCGCCCGAGCACCTCGTCGGCGCTCGTCTGATATTTCTCGCAGAAGGCAAGGTTCACCGCGACATAGGTGAGGTTGCGGTCCTTGACGAACAGCGGGAACGGCAGATTGTCGAGAATATCCTCGGTGAGCTGCACCCGCTCCAGATCCGAGCGCCATTGCTCTTCACGCTTCTTGTTCTCGGAAATGTCGGAGATGATGCTGACGCCGTAACCACCCGGCAGCCTGCGCTTGACGAAGCGGACCCAGCGGTCGGCGCCGTGGCGCTCGACGGCATCGAAGCGCTCGCGCCAATGCGAGGCGATTTTCTGCGACAGCCAGTCCTCGCGGCTCAACGAGCCACCCTGCCTGACATCATACTGCTGGCGAATGCCGGTGTCGTACATTGCGCCGAGGAAATCGCGAAGCCGGGTGCCCGGCTTCAGCATCTCGGCAGGCAGCGGAAAGAATTCGAGTATCTGGCGGCTTGCGAAGATCAGATGATCGTTTTTGTCGTAGATGATGAAAGCTGCCGAAAGGCTGTCGCACACCACATCGAAAAGCGCCGTCTGCAGATCGGCCTCGGCGGGAGACCCATCGATTTCTGATGATGTGTCCGCCTTTTCGAAGCCGGCACTCATGCTATTGCGTCCCACATCTGTTCGATTTCGCAGCTTCCGGAGGTATGTGATTAGAAATGCCATTTTTATGTTAAAACCGGCTTAACATTACCTATTCCCAATTTTGGGGGAGCCCCGGATCACGTTTCCGGAAAGCCTGTCGAAACCCCTTCCCTCCGGCCCGCGAATCCCCGAAAATAGCCCATGGCCATCAGACAGCTTTCCGAAACGCTCATCAACCAGATCGCCGCCGGCGAAGTCATCGAACGGCCGGCGAGCGCTGCCAAGGAACTGATCGAAAACGCGCTCGACGCGGGCGCGACGCGCATCGAAATCGCCACGTCAGGCGGCGGCAAGGCGCTGCTGCGCGTCAGCGACAACGGCTCGGGCATGGACGCGGTCGATCTGGAACTGGCGGTCAGGCGCCACTGCACCTCGAAGATCTCGGAGACGCTCGAGGATATCCGCACGCTCGGCTTCCGCGGCGAGGCTCTGCCCTCGATCGGCTCGGTCGCGAGGCTCAGCATCGCAAGCCGCAGGCGCGACAGCGCAGGCGGCCACGAGATCGCCGTTGCCGGCGGCAAGATCGCGCATCTGCGCCCGGCCGCCGCCAATCCCGGGACGATCGTCGAAGTGCGCGACCTGTTCTTCGCCACACCCGCCCGGCTCAAATTCCTGAAGACGGAAAAGGCCGAGGCCGGCGCCATCACCGAGATCGTCAAGCGCATGGCGATCGCCTTTCCGGCGGTGCGCTTCGTGCTGTCGGGCTCGGACCGCGCGACACTGGAATTCCCGGCGACCGGCGACGACCATCTGGCCCGTATGGCGCAGGTGCTCGGCAAGGAATTCCGCGACAACGCCATTGCGCTTGACGCCATGCGCGAAGAGATCGCACTTACCGGCTTTGCCGGCGTGCCGACCTTCAATCGCGGCAACTCCGCCCATCAATACGCCTTCGTCAATGGCCGGCCGGTGCAGGACAAGCTGATCCTCTCGGCGATCCGCGGCGCCTATGCCGAGACGATCCCATCCGGACGCTATCCGGTGGCGGTGCTATCGATCACGCTCGATCCCGCTCTCGTCGACGTCAACGTGCATCCGGCAAAATCCGACGTGCGATTCCGCGACCCCGGCCTGGTGCGCGGCTTGATCGTCGGCGCCATCCGCGAGGCCTTGGCGCGCGACGGCAGCCGAGCGGCAACGACGGGTGCCAGCGACATGCTGCGCTCCTTCCGCCCCGGCTTCCAGCCGTACGCTCAGCGGCCGCAAACGGCATGGTCGGCCGAGACCTCGCCCTCCCGGCCCTATCAGCCGGCAGCGAGTTTCGGCGAACGGCCACAGGCGTCCTTTGACGGACTTTCGATGCCGACGGCGCGGGCCGAGCCGCAGTTTTCGCCGCAGCCGGCAGCCCCCGAACCAACCGCGAGGTATCCGCTCGGCGCGGCGCGGGCGCAGATCCACGCAAACTACATCGTCGCCCAGACCGAGGACGGGCTCGTCATCGTCGACCAGCATGCAGCACACGAGCGGCTGGTCTTCGAGGCGATGCGCAAGGCGCTGCATTCAAAGCGGCTGGCCTCGCAGGTGCTGCTCATCCCCGAGATCATCGATATTCCGGAAGAGGACTGCGATCGGCTGATGCAGCACGCAGCCGAGCTTTCCGAACTCGGCCTTTCGATCGAGCGTTTTGGCCCAGGCGCAATCGCCGTGCGCGAGACGCCGGCGATGCTCGGCGAGGTCGATGCGCATGGGCTGATCCGCCAGCTGGCCGACGAGATCGCCGAATGGGACACGGCATCGGGCCTGTCGGCCAAGCTCGAATATGTGGCGGCGACCATGGCCTGCCACGGGTCGGTGCGCTCCGGACGGCGGCTGCGGCCGGAGGAAATGAACGCGCTGCTGAGAGAAATGGAAGTGACGCCCGGCTCCGGCCAGTGCAATCACGGCCGGCCGACCTATATCGAATTGAAGCTCAGCGATATCGAACGGCTTTTCGGCAGAAGCTAAAAAAGCTGGAAAAGCAAGCCTTGCGGGAGTATGGCAGACTAAAGCGTGTCGCGATCTTTCAGATCCGCTTACCACGCTTTAGGTGTTTGGTGTCCGCATGTCGTGATCGCAAAACCGCGGCACACTTTTGCGCGACATAGACTGCAGGGAACGGAGCGCATGAATTTGTTCGAAGGGCACGGAAACCGCGAGGCGAAGATCCGGTATCTCGATGGCGATTTCCAGATTCTCTCGCCCGGCTCCTATGTCGTTTGTGCGATGACGGGCAAACAGATCCCGCTCGACGAATTGCGCTACTGGAGCGTCGCCCGGCAGGAGCCCTATGCCGACGTGATCTCGGCCATCGATGCCGACAAACGCGCCGGCGTGCTGCCGAACCAGCGGCGCTAGATATTGCGATCCGCGTCGGAGGTTCTGGCTGTGGTCTGCAGCCCGGAGCTGCTGCACGGAAAATATCCATTCGGTCACCCGACGACTTGAAATACCATAGGCTCGTCCAGGACAACCTCGCATCGACTGGCCGGCGTGGCTCCGGGCCACAGGGCTCGACGATACCCGACAGCCGGGTGAGGTTTGCCTCCGCCGCCTATGCGGTCGGCGGAGGGCAACCGTTCACTTGAATTTCGCCATATTCTCAGGCGTCACGAGCGCAGCGCCTGAGTCAATCAAAGACTCAACCTTCTCTCCGCGAATCGATTTTACCAACGCATCCACACCGAGTTCAGCCATCTTGGTGGGGAACTGTGCCACCGACGCATCCTCGACCCCACTCTTCAGCGCTTCCTCTTCGCCGCAGCAGAAGTCGAAACCGACCAGCACAATCTTGTCATTGGCAGTGCCGGCATTCTTGATGGCGCGCGCCGCGCCAGCAGCGGGCGGGCCGCAAGCGGCATAAATGGCCTTGAGGTCCGGGTTCTTCGTCAGTAAATCCTCGGCGACACTGATCCCGAGTTCCTCGGTGCAGTTTGTTGCGCCTTTCCCGACGATCTCGACATCAAGTCCCTTCAGCCCTTCAAGCATGCCCGTCACACGGTCATCAAGCGCCGGCACACCGGGCACACCCTCAAGAATTCCGAGCGTGTCGCCGGCTTTAAGAACAGTTTTGAGATATTCGCCGGCGATTTTGCCGGCGGCGAAGTTGTTGGTCGTGGCAAGCGCCGTCCTGCCGTTCCAATCCGGAATATTGTTATCCATCAGCACGACCTTGATGCCGGCCGCCACCGCCTTGTCCAGGGCAGTGGACACGGTGGGATCGACGGGCGTCAGGGCAATGCCCTGCACGCCTCGTGTCACCATCGACTCGATCTGTGCAATCTGGCCCTCGATGTCGGTTGCCGACGTACCCTGCCCGTAGATGATCTCGACGCCGGGATTTCTCTTTGCATAGTCTTTGGCGGCGTTCTCCATTGTAGCGAAGAACGGCACCGGGAATTTGGTTATAAAGCCGAGCTTCACCGGCTCCTGCGCCAAGGACGGGACTACAGCGACGGCCAGGAGCGCAAGAGCTCCCAGCAGGGATTGCGGTTTCATGTTTACCTCCCATGTTTCGACCGCCCTCCTCTAGAGCGATCTCGTTGTCCGCTGCCCCAACGAAGCAGCGATCTCCCTTAAGCCTCGGCGCCGACAATCATCGCGACAAGGTCCGGCTTGTTGGCTTGCGTCGGCTTCAGTTCACCCACCTTGCGACCCTGCCGCAGCACAACCGCCCGATCGGCGATTTCGACGACATGTTCCATATTGTGCGTGATGATGATCACGGCATTGCCGTCGGCTTTGAGCTGATTGATAAGGTCAAGAACCTGGCGAGACTCGCGAAGGCCGAGGGCGGCCGTTGGTTCGTCAAGGATCACCAGCTTGCGCGCAAAAACAATGGCGCGCGCGACCGCGATCGCCTGTCGCTGTCCCCCAGACATCAGCGCGACCGGCGCGTCGAATCTCGGCAGCTTAACCTTCAGGCGATCGATGACACTCGCCGCCTCACGTTTCATCAAGCCCGTGTTGAGGAAGCGGAGCGGAAGCGGCAGCCAGGAGGGGAAAGAGATTTCTCGTCCGCAATAGAAATTCTGGACGGGGGTCAGGTTGTCGAAAAGCGCCAGATCCTGATAGACGGTTTCAATACCGGCGCGGCGGGCGGCGGCCGTTGAATGGAGCGATACGGGCGCACCATCCACGAGGATCTCTCCTTCGTCGAGACGATGAAGCCCGCTGATGCATTTGACAAGCGTCGACTTGCCGGCGCCGTTGTCACCCAAGAGAGCGGTTACCTCACCGGAGTAGGCATCGAAGCTTACATTTTTCAGGGCATGGATGGCGCCAAAGCGCTTCTGCGCGTTTCGAACCGAAAGTGCCGGTGTGGTGGATGCCTGGTTCATTGTACGCTCGCCGATTGAAGCACGCGTGCGCGCGCCTCGAGATGATTGCGAAGCACATCAGCCTCTACGGCGATGACGATGACGAGCCCAATCGCGATCATTTGAAAGAACACGTCGACGCCGAGAAGGTTAAGGGCGTTGCGGATGACGCCGATCAGCACGGCGCCGATCAGGGCGTGGCCGAGGTGGCCTCGTCCGCCAAGGAAGCTGGCGCCACCGATAATCACCGCAGCAATCGTGTCGAGTTCCAAAAGATTGCCGTAGATTGGCGAGGCGGCGGCGGTCCGTCCCGCGAGCAGCACCGCGCCGACACCTGCACAAAAGCCGCAAATAATGTAGGTTGCGAGCAGAACACCCTTTACCGGTATACCCATGCTTCTGGCGGCATTCGGCGCGCCGCCGACCGCATAGATCCATCGGCCACAGACCATCGACTTCGTCAGGATCAGAAAAAGAAACCCGAACATCGCAACGACAAAGAAGGAATTGGGCACACCAAGCGTCGTACCGCCACCGATCGCAGTCACTGCATCGGGCATCCCGCGCATGGTTGTGTGGCCGGGCGCCAATGCAAGTGCCAGGCCGCGGCAGATACTCAAGCTAGCGAGTGTAATAATGAAAGGGTGCGGCAGCCGACCATAGACAAAGACCACACCGTTGACCGCACCGACAGCCGCACCTGCAAGCAGCATGGCCACAATGACGACGATCGAGGAATCAACCTGCTGGTAGACGAGCCCGCCAATGACTGTCGCGAGCGCAAGATTCGAGCCGACAGACAAATCAATCCCGCGCGTCAGGATAACGAGCTGCTGCCCCATTGCGACAACGGCAATCACTGCCGTCTGCGCAAGGATGTTCCCGAGGTTCATGGGCTTTAGGAAAGCCGGCGTGATCAAACTGACGACGGCGATGAGCATAATGAGGATCAATAGTGGGCCCAGGCTCAATAGCCTCAGCCCCAATGTGATGCCAGATTGTCTCGGATGGAAGGTTGCATCCTGCGAACCGCCAGGCCGCGACGAATTCTGAGGCAGAATCCCGGAGTCTTCCAAATTCCCCTAGCCTCCCCCGTTTTTTATACATAAGAAACATATGATACACGTACGTCAACTTGTTTTTTATGGATAGTTAATTATACCGGGAGTTGAATCATGAGAACTGATACGACCTTCAAACGGGCATTCAACGATATGATCGATATCATTCGGACGCTCGATCTCGGGGAGGAATTGCCGTCCGAAAACGTCCTGCGCGCCCAGCTCGGCGTGAGCAGAACGACGGTGCGGAAGGTGCTGGCGGGGATGTCCGCCCGTGGGATCATCATATCTGAAGCGCACAGGCGGATCATAGGTGAGCAGCCGCGGCAGATAGAGCGCTATCCGAAGGAAGAGACCTTGGCAATTTCGGAACAGGTCGAGACGAGCTTCATGGAATGGATGCTGCGCGGCGATGCCTGTCCGGGCACAGAAATCAATGAGGCGGAATTAGCCCGGAAATTCGGCGTCGCGACAACGATCGTCCGGGAGTTTCTCAATCGATTTCAGAAATATGGGCTGATCGAGAAGCGTCAGAATGCCGGCTGGGTTTTTAAGGGGTTCACAGCCAGTTTCGCGCTCGAACTGTTCGAGATCAGAGAGATGTTCGAAATGCGCTCCGCACGGCTGTTCGCTGCCCTGCCCGACGGCTCGCCCGTCTGGAAGCAGATCCAAGCTATGCGGGCGGCACATTTGGAACTGCTCGCGGATATCGACGCCCGGTTTCAGGATTTCTCGGAGCTGGACAGCCGGTTCCACCGGCTGATTACGGCAGTCGCGCCAAACCGCTTTATCGAAAGCTTCCAAGACGTGATAACCATGGTCTTCCACTATCACTATCAATGGAACAAGCGTGATGAACGCGCGCGGAACGAGGTCGCCATCAGAGAGCATCTCGCGCTGATCGAAGCCCTGGAAAGCCGTAATATCGCTTCGATCGATCGCGCATGTCGGTTGCATCTGACTTCCGCCCGCGAGACTTTGCTTCGCTCGATCGCGTGATCGCGTTGCCTGTACAGATGTGCGCAGGACGAGACGTTTTGCAGCAGCCCGCTAAAGCGCGTCGCGATCTTTCAGATTCGCTTGTCGCGCTTTAGGTCTTTGTTTTTACGCATGTCGTTGTCGCAAAACCGCTGCACACTTTTGCGCGACATGCTTTAGAGCGGTTCAGCCTTTCCCGGAATTGCTTTACCCCCGGCCTTCATCTCCCGCAGGCGCCGCTCGCGGCAGGCGGCGATCGCCCGGTCGATGATGAGGCTGGGGGCGAGGTGATCCTCAAAGACCATGTCGACCTCGATCACCCGGCTCTTTTCGACGAGCCGCGCCGCCTTGCCGTGATGGCCGGAAAGGCGGACGAAATCCTTGGAGGTGGTGACGATCAGGAGACCTTGACGTTCAGCGGTCGTCAGGATGTCGTCGATCTCCTCCTCGGTCAGGTGCTCGTGATCACCGAAGCTCTTGGCGACCACGATCTCGGCGCCGCGCGATTCAACCGTGCGGAAGAATTTGGCGGGATCGGCAATGCCGGCAAAGGCGAGCACCTTCGTGCCGGCCAGCGTATTGTCGCCGCGAACTTTCAGCGATGCGGTGAAATAGGGCTTTGCCGCGCGCGCCGCCATGCGAACGATCCTGTCGGCGGCGTTGCCGCCACCGACCTTCAGCAAAGCGGTCGCAGAACGCAGCTGCTGGCGGATCGGCGCGCGGACCGGGCCACCCGGAACGATATGGCCGTTGCCGAGGCCGCGCGTCGCGTCGATGACGAGCAGGGCATAGTCGATCGCCAGCCGGGCACTCTGGAAACCGTCATCCATGATGATGAGATCGGCGCCCTCCGCCACCAGGCGCTGAGCCCCTTCGACGCGCCGGCGGGAAATCACCGTCAGCGCTTCCCGGGCAAGCAGCAAGGGCTCGTCGCCGACGGCAATCGCGCGGTGATGATCGGGTTCGACGACGGTGGTCACATCGAGCGAGCCGCCGTAACCCCTGCTGAGAAAGCCGGGCTTCAGCCCCTTCGCCTTGGCGGCGCGGGCAATCGTCAGCGCCGTCGGCGTCTTGCCGGCGCCGCCGACGGTGAAATTGCCGACGCAGATAACCGGGATGGGAACGGAAGCGCGGCGTGCATGGGCCATGCGGTGGCCGGCGATACGGCCATAGAGAAAAGAAAGCGGCAGCAGCAGCCAGGCCCGCCAATCGGCTTTCCTCCACCAGAACGGTGGCGCTTCAGATATCATCTTGCCGTCCCGCTCCCCTGCCCCTCGACTGGCCGGATTGAGAAGCCAAAATCGATGAAAATGCAAGCCCTTACGGATTAGGCGGGCTGCAGGTCCGGCAGCAGCGTCTCGATGGCAGTGATATCGTCGAGCACGTGGTCGGCCGCGGCGGCAAGCGTCTCCCGCGAACCGGTGCCGGTCAGCACCGCGATCCTCAGGCCGGTGCCGGCATTCAGACCCATGTGCAGATCGTGGTTGTTGTCGCCGACCATGGCTACCTCTTCAGGCGAAAGACCGGTCGCAGCGCAGAAGCCGAGCACCATGCCCGGCTCCGGCTTGACGCCGAAACCGCTGTCATAGCCGGCGATGTAATCGATATAGCGGGCAAAACCGAAGCGTTCCGCCGTCTGGCGGATCGACCGCTCATTGTCGCTGGAGGCGACGCCGAGCTTGAAGCCGCGCCGATGCAGCCGCTCGAAGAAGCCGGCGAGGTCGGTCACCGGCACGGAAAATTCGGCGGCGCTGGAAAAGAGTTCGTCGAGGCGGACCGTCAGCTCGCCGACATCGACCATCGAACCCGCGGCAACCAGACCCTCAGCGATCTGGCGGGTATTGCCGGCGGCAAGCAGGCTGTCGGGAACGATATGGCCGGTCACCGGATCCATGCCGCAGGCCGAAAGCAGCCGGTTGGCGAGAAGCTGATCCCCCTGGGCTGCGATGCGGGCAAGCTCGCGATTGACCGGCAGCCAGCTCTCGTCATAGTCGAGCAGCGTGCCGTCCTTGTCGAAGAGGATGCCTTTGATAGGGGACGCTACCGACATCTTCGCTCCTCAGACCTGGGCCACGGCCTTGGGCAGCAGCCGCGCCTTCACCGTCAGCGGATTGATATAGGGTTCCAGGCCCTTCACTGTCGCTGTCAGCGCGCCGCGCATTTCGTGCACGGCGGTGATGCCGGCCTCGATCATATTGCGGCGGGCGTCGTCGTTGATCAGCAGATAATGCACGCCCTTGGCCAGCATTTCGGTATCGCGCACCATGCGGGCGCTGCCGCTGCGGGCAAGCTTCTGATAGGCATCGCGGAAATTCTGCACATGGCCGCCGGAGAGAATGGCGCAGCCAAGCATGGCGGGCTCCAGCGGGTTCTGGCCGCCTTCGGCAAAGAGCGAGCGGCCGACGAAGGCGATTTCCGTCAGTCTCAAATAGAGACCCATTTCGCCGATCGTGTCGCCAAGGAAGATATCGACATCGGCGGACAAGACATCGTCGCGGGTGCGGCGGGCGACCTTCAGCCCCTGCTTGACCAGGGCCGCCTCGATCTCGTCGCTGCGCTCGGGATGGCGCGGCACGATGATCGTCAACTGGCGGTCGCGCTCCCTGAGCGCCCGGTGAACGATGGCGGCGGCGTTCTCCTCGCCGTCGAAGGTCGAGATTGCCGCCCAGGTCTTGCGCTCGCCGATCTGCTTCTTGTAGCGGGCGAAGACAGCGCTGTCATAGGGCGGTGCGTCGGTATCGACCTTCAGATTGCCCGAGGTGATGACGGGGACGGCGCCGAGATCGCGGAAGCGTTCGGCATCGACATCCGACTGGGCGATGACGAGGGCGAGATTCTCGAACAAGGCTTCGGCGATCGCCGGGCGGCGACGCCAGCGGGCAAAGGAGCGGTCCGACATGCGGGCATTGATCAGGATCTGCGGAATGCGGCGGCGGCCGAGCTCCAGCACCGTTGCCGGCCAGATCTCGGATTCGGCGATGATGGCGCAATCGGGCTGCCAATAATCGAGGAAGCGGCTGACGGAGGGCTTCAGGTCGAGCGGCACATATTGATGGATCGCTTCCTGGCCGAGGCGCTCGGCGGCGAGCTTGGCCGACGTGATGGTGCCGGTCGTCAGGATGACATGGATGTCGCGGCGGCGGATTTCGCGGATCAGCGGGATGACGGCGTTGGTTTCACCGACGCTTGCGGCATGGAACCAGATGAGCGGGCCCTGCGGCCGGTTGGCGCTCGGATAGCCGAAGCGCTCCAGGCGGCGGGCCCTATCTTCCTTGCCCTTGGCCGTGCGGTAGGTGATATAGAGGCCGACGACAGGAGAGGCCACGGTTCCCGCCAGACGGTATGCGTTCAGACCGAACCGCGCCATCCGGGAACTCATCGCGCCAGCCTCCGATCAAAACCGATCGACATCAAACCCATTCCCTAATTATCGTTGCGGCCGCAATGGCCGATTAATTTGTTCAGAATGCGTCCAACAATCCGGATCGACGGGCGCGCCCGATGCACCAACGCCCCGCTCGAGGAGGGGCCGGCCGGCGGCACTTGCTAAGCTCAGCCCTTGGGCTTTTCCTGCGGATCGAGCAAACGATGCATGTGGACGATGAAGTAGCGCATATGCGCATTGTCGACCGTCTGCTGCGCCTTCGCCTTCCAGGCCGTCAGCGCCGCGGCATAATCCGGGAAAATGCCGACGATATCGAGACCCTGCAGGTCACGGAACTGGACGTCATCGAGGCTTTCCAGTTCGCCGCCAAAAACGAGATGCAGAAGCTGCTTCTTGTCACCGGAGTCAGTCATTTTTTCTTCTCTTTCTGCCTATTCTCCTCCGCCACCCATCTGCGGGATTTTGACGGAAACGTCAACTGTCTCGTCGCCCCGCAAAGGCCGCGAGGAATTCGCCAAGGCGGGGCGTTGGCGCTGCGCAAAGGACCTTGTGGGTGACCTCAGCGCGATTGTAGACGATCGGCCGGCCTTCGATGTCGACGAGGCCGCCGCCGGCACAGACGAGGATCAGATCGGCAGCCGCAAGATCCCAATCATGTGAATTGCCTTTGACGAAGGTGCCTTCGAGACGACCGTCCGCCACCATGGCGATGCGATAGGCCAGCGAGGGAATGTATTTCTCGCGCGTCACCCGATCGCGGAATTCCGTCGGAAAGGTCTTCAGCAGGTCTTCGCCGATCGCAAGGCGGCTCATCTCTTCCGGTCCGGCGGCCGAAACGGTGAAGGGGACGCCGTTCTTCAGCGCCACGCCGCCCTCGACAGCCTCATAGAGCTCCTCGAGCGCCGGGGCATAGAGCACGCCGGCGACCGGCCGGCCGCGATGAACCACCGCGACGCTCACGCACCAGACCTTCTGCCCGCCGAGGAAGGCGCGCGTGCCGTCGATCGGATCGATGATGAACAGCGTCTCGCGTGAAAGGCGGTCGGCATCGTCGTCGGTTTCTTCCGACAGCCAGCCATAATCCGGCCGGGCCTTGCGCAGGATGGTCTCGAGCGTCTTGTTGGCGGCGAAATCGGCGGCGCTGACGGGCGAACGGTCCTCGTTCTTCCACCAGACCTCAGGCGACTGGTTGAAGAAGCCGAAAGCGACGGCGCCCGCCTCTTTCGCAGCATCGACGATCAGCGTGAGATCGCTCTGCCACCGGGCTTTCTCCATGTCGCTCATCAGATCAATCCATCTCTCAATTGAATAGTCAGAGCATGATGTCGCCCGAAAACCGCTCACACTTTTCGGCATCATGCTCTCAAGCGCGTCGCGATCTTTCAGATTCGCGACGCGCTTTAGGTCTTTGATTTTCCGCATGTCGTTATCGCAAAACCGCTGCACACTTTTGCGCGACATGCTTTAGCGCCCGGCAAGCGTCATGCCCTCGATGGCAAACGTGGGGGCCGCAACGCCGAATTTGCGGTCGATGTCGTTTGCCAGCGTCAGGCGCATGAACATCTCCTTGAGGTTCGAGGCGATCGTCACCTCGGAGACCGGGAAGGTGAGCTCCCCGTTCTCGATCCAGAAGCCGGTGGCGCCGCGGCTGTATTCGCCGGTGATCATGTTGACGCCGTGGCCGATCAATTCGGTCACATAAAAACCGTTGCCGACGCTGCGGATCAGATCCTCCGGCGAGATGTCGCCGGGTTCCAGCGCAAGGTTGGTGGAAGAAGGCGAAACGGCGGTGCCGCCACGCACGCCGCGGCCGTTGGTCTCCAGACCCAACTCGCGCGCGGTCGAAGTCGAGAGGAACCAGTGCTTCAAGATACCATCCTCGATCATCACCAGGCGCTCGCCGGACACGCCCTCGCCGTCGAAGGGCCGCGAGGAAGGGCCACGCACGATCAGCGGATCGTCGGTGATCGACAGGCCCGACTTCAATACCTGCTGACCCATCTTGTCGCGCAGGAAGCTGGACTTGCGGGCGACGGAAGCACCATTGATCGCACCGGCGATATGGCCGACAAAGCCGCGGGCGACACGCGGGTCGAAGATGACAGTGATGTCCTTGCCGGTCGGCACCTGGCGCGGATTGACGCGCTTGATTACCCGTTCGCCGGCGCGACGGCCGATTTCAGCGGGATCGTCGAGCTCGGCGTAATAGAGACGGCTGTCATAATCATAATCGCGCTCCATGCCGGTGCCTTCGCCCGCGATGACGCTGACGGAATGACCGAAACGCGACGCCATGTAACTGCCTTCGAACCCGTGCGAGGTGGCAAGAACGAGGCCGCCCATGCCTGCGGAAGCGCCGGCGCCGGAGGAATTGGTGACACCCTTGACCGCAAGCGCGGCTGCTTCAGCAGCAAGACCCGCCTCGCGCAGCATCTCGGAGGAGACCTCGGTGGTATCGAGCAATTGCAGGTCGGGATAGGATCTCGAAAGGCTCGCCTCATCCGCCAGGCAGGCGAAGGGGTCTTCCGGGGAAACCTTGGCCATGGCGACGGCGCGTTCGGCCAGCGCCTGAAGATCGAAGCCCGGATTGGCCGAAACGCTGGCGACACGCTTGCCGATGAAGACACGCAGGGAAAAATCGTCGCTTTCGGAGGATTCCGTGCCCTCGACCTTGCCGAGGCGGACGCTCACCGATTGCGAGCGCGACCGGACGACGACGGCGTCGGCGGCATCGGCCCCTGCCTTCCTTGCCAGATCGATCAATTGACTTGCGCGGGAAAGAAGTGTCGAGGAATCAATTTCAGAGGACATGATTTGGCCTTTCCTTCGGCTTCCATTTATTGTGCACTCTCCCAAGCATCAAGGCCGCCGTCACCGATTCTTTGTCGGGGTTGCCTGCTTGCTCCCCGCCGTCGAAAGAAATTGTCAGCATGTCAGCGCCCAATGCCTTTTTTTCCGAAACGATCCTGCTGCTTGGCGGGGCGGTGGTCGCCGCTCCGATCTTCAAGAAACTCGGGCTCGGCACGGTACTCGGCTATCTCGCCGCCGGCATCGTCATCGGCCCGGTCTTCCACGGCATCACCGACGGCGAACAGATCCTCGCCGTCGCCGAACTTGGCGTCGTCTTCCTGCTGTTCATCATCGGACTGGAGCTGAAACCCACCCGCCTCTGGCAGATGCGGCGCGACATCTTCGGCCTCGGCTCGGCGCAGGTGGTGCTGACAGGCCTGGCGCTGACCGCGCTTGCCTGGTTTTCCCAGGTTCTCGACTGGCGCGGCAGCATCGTTGCCGGATTTGGCCTGGCGCTGTCGTCGACCGCCTTCGCCATGCAGATCCTCGAGGGCGACGGCGACGTCAATACGCGATACGGGCAGCGCTCCTTTTCGATGCTGCTGTTCCAGGACCTGGCGATCGTGCCGCTGCTGGCGCTGATCACCATCCTCGACGGCGGCGACAAGGGCAGCAACGCGCCGCTGTTGGATTTCGCCATCGCCGTCGGCGCGGTTGCGGCGATGATCGTCATGGGACGTTACCTGCTGACGCCGCTCTTCCAGATCATCGCCCGGACCGGCGCGCGCGAGGCAATGATCGCGGCTGCCCTCTTCGTCGTCATGGGATCGGCGAGCCTGATGCAGCTGGCCGGGCTTTCGATGGCGATGGGCGCCTTCCTGTCCGGCGTGATGCTTGCCGAATCCTCCTACCGGCACGAGCTGGAGGCGGATATCGAGCCGTTCCGCGGCGTGCTGCTCGCTATCTTCTTCATCGCCGTCGGCCTGTCGCTGGAGCTGGACGTTCTCGCCGACAACGCGCTCTTCGTCATCGTCGCCGTGCCGATCGTCATGGCCGTCAAGGCGATCGTCATCTATGGGATCTGCCGGATCTCCGGCTCCCCGCACGACGATGCGATCCGCATCGCCTTCCTACTGCCGCAGGGCGGCGAATTCGGCTTCGTGCTGTTCACCACGGCGGCTGCGGCCGGGCTGATGTCGACGAGCACCGCCTCGCTGCTGGTCGCGATCGTCACGCTGTCCATGGCGCTGACGCCGATCGGGTCGGCTCTTTCGAAGCGGCTGCTCAACGGCGACGAACAGGAGGAACTGGACGAGGATTTCGAGGGCGCAGGCGCCGACGTGCTGATGGTCGGCTTCTCGCGTTTCGGCCAGATCGCCGCCCAGATCCTGCTTGCCGGCGGGCGCAGCGTCACCGTCATCGATTTTTCGGCCGACCGCATCCGCCAGGCCTCCTCCTTCGGCTTCCGCATCTATTTCGGCGACGGCGCCCGCAAGGACGTGCTGCGCTCGGCCGGCATCGACCGGGCGAAGATCGTGCTCGTCTGCACGCAGAAGAAGGAGATCACCGACAAGGTGGTGGAGCTGGTGCAGGCCGACTATCCGCAGACGCGGCTCTACGTGCGTTCCTACGACCGCATCCATTCAATCGAACTGCGCAACAAGGGCGTCGACTACGAGCTGCGTGAAACGCTGGAATCGGGCCTACTCTTCGGACGGCGAACACTGGAGGCGCTTGGCGTTTCCGAGGTCGACGCCTATGAAATCGGCGAGGATATCCGCAAGCGCGACGAGGCGCGTCTGGTGCTGCAGGTGTCCGAAGGACTGCAGGCCGGGCGCGACATGCTGTTTTCCCATCCCGTCCGCCCCGAACCGCTGGTCAAACCGAAACGCGCCGCCGATCCTTTCGGGGGCGATCCGCTGGCCGGGACCGCGGATGCGACGGCGGATGCCTGATCACCCCTGAGCGGCTTGCGAAATTGACGCATTGAATATGAGGGGAGCGGCGTTTATCAAACGTCCGATCGGAGCGATCCAAGAGGGAATCTTGATCAGACGGACGACACAGATCGAACAATGGGCGCTGCGCATCCTATGCGCGGTCGCACTGGTGTTTGTCGGCTTCGCCCATCAGGTCCCCGCCGCGGCGGCTGGCGAATTTGATCCGGCTGAGCTGGCCCAATATGTGCTTCCGGACGGGACGCTGCCGACGCTTTGCGTCACCACGACGGACACATCCGGTCAGAGCCAGCACGACAAGGCGCATTCGCACGGTTGCGAAGCCTGCCGGATCAACGTCTCCATCCTCCTGCCGACGCCGACGGACATCGCCGGTGCTGCCATACCCTTTGCGGCCGAGGTTGAACTGCCAATCCGGACCGAGGCCTTCCATCGCCAACTTTTCCCGCCCAATACCGGTCCTCGGGCTCCACCTTCCGATCCGATCCCTGCCTGAACTTCGCGTTGCGGCAGGCGCCGTGATGCGCCTTTCAACGCCGGCCGACCTGCATGCGTGCCGTCGGTCGTGGATACGGATCCATTCTCATGTCGACCATTACTGCTGCCGAACCGGCGGCGAATGCCGCAAACGGCGTTTCGCTCTACCGTGCCATCTGGCGCTGGCATTTCTTTGCAGGGCTTCTCGTCATACCCTTCCTGCTCAATCTGGCTGTTACCGGATCGCTCTATCTCTTCAAGGACGAGATCAACAGCACCTTCTTCGGCTACCGCTACAATGTCCAGCCGGCTGGCGAAGCGCTGTCGGCGGAGCGGAGCGCAGAGATCGCCGCCTCCGCCGTGCCCGGCTCAATCGCGACATCCTACAAAGACCCGGTCCTACCCGAGCGATCAGCCATCGTCACCCTCGCCAGCGATGCCGGCTCGATGCTGGTCTTCGTCAACCCCTATGACGGCAAGGTGCTCGATGTGGTCGGATCGAACGACGAGTTCAATTATGTCGTCAAGCGCATCCACAGCCTCGCCTATTTCGGCACCATAACGAACCGGCTGATCGAAATTGCCGGCGGCTTTGCCATGGTGCTCGTCGTTACCGGCATCTATCTCTGGTGGCCGCGACGTCAGACGGGCGGCGTTCTCAGCGTGCGGGGAACGCCCGGCCGCCGCGTTTTCTGGCGCGACCTGCATGCCGTGACCGGTGCCTTCGCCGGTGTCCTGATCTTCTTCCTCGCGATGTCAGGCATGCCCTGGTCGGGCTATTGGGGGGCGAACGCCAATGCCTGGCTGACCGAACATGGCCTCGGCTATCCGGTCCAGCTCTGGGACGATGTGCCGAAGTCGCGAAAGGTCACCGAGGATATCCTTCCGAACAGCGGCTGGATCGTCGAGAAGGCGCCCGTTCCGCTTTCCGATATCGCCGCGGCGCAATCAGCCAAGCCAATCGGCCTCGACAAAGCCGTGGAGATCGCCAAACGGCTGGGCATGGCGCCGGGCTTCGACGTGGCTATTCCCTCCGACGAGACGGGCGTCTATACCGCCTCGCTCTTTCCCGACGATCTTGCCGACGAACGCACGCTCCATATCGACCAGTATTCCGGCAAACCATTGGTCGATATCGGCTTCGATCAATATCCGTTCCTCGGCAAAGCGATCGAGTGGGGCATCAATGTCCACCAGGGACAGGAATGGGGGTGTTTCAACCAGCTGCTGATGCTCGCAACATGCCTTGCAATTGTGCTGAGCTGCGTGACCGCCGTCGTCATGTGGTGGAAACGTCGCCCGATCGGCCGCCTCGGCGTGCCACCCATGCCGCCGAAGCCTTCGATCTATTACGGCCTGTGGGTGATCGTCGGGATCTTCGCCGTCACCTTCCCGATGAGCGGGCTCGCGATTGTCGCCATGATCGCCTTCGACCAGATCGTCGTGCGGTTCGTACCGTTGCTGAAACGTGTTCTCGCTTGAGGAAGGCCATCAGATGAAGAAGATCATCGCTATTGTTGGCGGCGTGCTGCTTGCATCCATGGCATCTGCGGACGACGATCCGCAACAGGCGATCCCGGCAAGGCTAAAGGTGATGTTCGAAAGGCCAGACAAGCCGCTCGATATCGCCCCGGTCGTCGTTCAGGCCGATTGGGCGATCGTCGGCTGGCGGCAGGATGGACGCGGCGGACGAGCCCTGATGAAGAAGTCGCATCACGGCTGGAGCATCTATCTCTGCAGCGGCGACAGCCTCAAGGATACCGCAATGCTGGAGACGATCGGGCTTTCCGCACATGAGGCCGCCGGGCTGGCTGCGAAACTGGAAGATGCCGAGGCCGGCCTCGATTCTTCGGCGCTTGCGCTGTTCTCAAGCTTCGAGGGCACGGTGATGATGAACGAGGCTGCAAACGGTGCGGGTCACGCCGGCCATGAGGGCCATGCCCAATGAAGCAAAGAAACAGCTAGAGCATGTCGCGCAAAAGTGTGCGGCGGTTTTGCGATAACGACATGCGCAAAAACAAAGCCTAAAGCGCGAAGAGCGAAGAGCGAAGAGCGAAGAGCGAAGAGCGAAGAGCGAATCTGAAAGATCGCGACGCGATTTAGCGCTTCAGCCGAGCCTCGATTTCCCGGTCAAGGGCGAATTTCAGGTCGTCCTTGACGCCGACGGACATGGCGAGGACTTCGCGAGCCTTGAGGAAATCCATGACGCCGGTGCGCCCGACCGTCGGGCGCAGGAAGATGTGCGGCGGGCGAAGCCTCAGCTTCAGCGAGATCGCCGTCTGCATCATCAGCTGGCCGGAACCGAAGATGCTCTCCATACGGTTCGGAATATGGGTGCCGTCGCCTTCCGGCGCACCGACGACATCGATGCCGACAACGATGTCGGCAAGATCCATCAGGCATTCATAGGGCACCGGATTGCTGATGCCGCCGTCGATCATCACGCGGTCGCGCAGGCGCACCGGCATGAAGACGGCGGGGATGGCGGAAGAAGCCGCGAGTGCGGGAAACAGCTCGCCCTGCTCGATGATGACTTCGCACTGCCCGTAATAATCGGTGGTGATCACCTTCATCGGGACCAGCAGATCCTCGAAGCGGGCCGGCAGCTCGGACGGCAGGAAGGCCTTGAGGATCCGCTCCAGATTGAACTGGCCGATGCGGATACCCTTGGCCACCGCATCGCGCACCGTCGCCGGCCTCAGGCCCCAGATGCGGGCGACGACGGCCGTCTTGTTGCCGACGGTCGTCAGCGCATGTTCGCGGATTTCGGCGCCTGACATGCCGGCCGCCATGCCGGCCGCCATGATCGCGCCGATCGACGAGCCTGATACCGCCACCGGGCGGATGCCGAGTTCATCGAGCGTCTCGATGACATGGATATGGGCAAGTCCACGCGCACCGCCGCCGCCAAAAGCGACGGCGACCGTCGGCACATCGCTGATCGCAGGCAATTTCGGGCTGATGATCTCTGCCTGCTGCACGCCCGCCCCCGCTTATTGCGGCTGATATCGGAAGAAATGCACCCTCGTATCGCCAAAGATGCGGCTTTCGAGGAAGACATAGGAAGGATGGACGGAAACGACAATATCGGCCCGTTCTTCGAGCACCGCGATTGCGCCTGGCCGCAGCCAGCCGCCCTCGGCCGCCGCCGCCATCGCCTTCTCACCGAGACCCTTGCCATAGGGTGGGTCGGCAAAGATCACGTCGAAGGGGTCGAGATTGCCGACGCTGCCGAGATCGGTCGCATCCCGGCGCAGGATCCGCGTGCGGCCATGCAGGCCGAGCGCATCGATATTCTCCCAGAGCAGCGCCCTGCCCTCGACACTGTTTTCGACGAAGAGCGCATGGCGACAGCCGCGTGAAACCGCTTCGAGGCCGACGGCGCCGGTGCCGGCAAAGAGGTCGAGAATCCGGGTGCCATCGACGCATTCCGGATAGGCATGGCTCAATATATTGAACAGGCTCTCGCGCGTCCGGTCGGCAGTCGGCCGGATCTCGTTGGATTTTGGCACGGCGAGAGGCCGTCCGCGAAACTCACCGCCGACGATCCGCACCGCGTGTCATTCCTTTTCCTTTAGCACCACCTCTGGACGGCCCGCCCGCAGGCCTGTCGCCGCCTGGTCTGTCACCGCCCGGCTTGGCGCCTTTCGGCTTGCCGGAAAAATTCTTGGCCCCACCGGGCTTGGCCGCAAAGCCCTTGCCGCGCGGCCTGTCTCCAGAAGGCCTGTCACCCGAAGGCTTGTCACCGAACGATCTTTCACCGCGCGGACGCTCGGAGCGGCCCTCGCCGGCAAAGCTTCTGGCTGCCCGCGGACGCTCATCACCGTCCTCGCGCGGTCTGCGATCCCCACGCGGCTTATCGCCGAAGGGCCGGTCTCCACGTGAAGGACGATCACCGGAGGGGCGGTCGCTGCGCGGACGCTCAGAGCGGCCCTCACCGGCGGAGGTTCTGGCGGCACGAGGACGCTCGTCGCCATCCGCACGCGGCTTGCGATCACCGCGCGGCTTGTCGCCGAAGGGCCGATCCCCACGCGAGGGACGATCACCGAACGGCCGGTCGCCGCGCGGACGCTCAGAACGGGCATCACCTGCGGAGCTTCTCGCGGCACGAGGACGCTCGTCGCCATCCGCACGCGGCTTGCGATCACCGCGCGGCTTGTCGCCGAAGGGCCGATCCCCACGCGAGGGACGATCACCGAACGGCCGGTCGCCGCGCGCCGGGCGGTCGCCAGAACCGCGGTCTTCGCGGGCGGGTCGATCCCCGAAGGAACGCTTACGACCTTCGCCCTCATCCTTGCCGCGGGGCTGCTCGCTCGAGCGGATCCATTCGCCATCCTCTTCGCGCACACGGTTCACCTGCGTGCGCGGGCGATCCTCGATGCGATCATTCTTTGCCGGCGCCTGCTCGCCGCGCCGGCGCGCAGTCTGCGCATTCTTGGCAGCTTTCGCCGCTGCCTTTTCGCCGAGCGGCCGGGCGCCCGGCGCCATCCAGACATTGGCGCTGCGGCGCTGGCCGAGCGGCTGGGGACGCTTCGGCTTCTCGTCGTCCCTGCGGCCGCCGTCGCGGCGATCGTCCTCTTTGCGCGCCCCACCATGGCGGTCGTCGCGCTTCGTATCGAGACGGCTCAGCGCCCGTTCGCGCTTGTCCTCGTCGCGACGCGGACGCTCGCGCTTTTCCGGTGCTGCCGGCTCTGCCTCTTCCTCGGCAGCGACCGCCGTCGTATTGTAGATCGGCGCGTCGAAATTCGCCTTGGCTTCCTCGATGAGGCGCGGGCCGAGCTGGTCGCGCAGTGTGCGGCCGCGCACTTCGACGACATGGCCTTCCGGCAGGTCGCCAAGCTGGAACGGGCCATAGGAAATGCGGATCAGGCGATTGACGTCGAGGCCGAGCGCGCCGAGCACGTTCTTGATTTCGCGGTTCTTGCCTTCGCGAAGACCCATGGTGATCCAGACGTTCGAGCCTTGCGTGCGGTCGAGCGTCGCCTCGATCGAGCCGTAGAGCACGCCGTCGACGGCAATGCCGTCCTTCAGCTTGTCGAGCGCGTCCTGATCGATCTCGCCATGGGCGCGGACGCGGTAGCGCCGCAGCCAGCCGGTGGCCGGCAGCTCGAGCGCGCGGGCGAGACCGCCGTCATTGGTCAAGAGCAGCAGGCCTTCGGTGTTGATATCGAGGCGGCCGATCGACATGACGCGCGGCAATTCTTCCGGCAGGTTGTCGAAGACGGTCGAGCGGCCTTCCGGATCGGCATTGGTGGTCACCAGGCCGGTGGGCTTATGATAGAGCCACAGCCTGGTGCGCTCGATGCCGCGGATCGGCACGCTGTCGACTTCGATGCGATCGGCGAGCGTGACGTTGACGACGGGGGTTTCGAGAACCCTGCCGTTCAGCGTCACACGGCCTTCCATGATCATGCGTTCGATGTCACGGCGGGAGGCGACGCCGGCGCGCGCCATCACCTTGGAAATGCGTTCGGCCTTGGCGTCACCATCGGTTTCGGCGGCGATTGCGCGTGCGACCGCAGGCTTTGCCGGCTTGTCGCCGTCGGCCTTCGGGCCGGCTTTCGACCTGATATCCCGTGAAATGGGCTTTGCGCCCGGGCGTTTTGGCTTGTCTTTGGGTGTCATTTGTTGTTTGCCTGCCTTTTGGGCCTGTCTATCAGGTCACGCATCTGCGGTTAAGTGGAAATTCTTGCGATCGTGAAGACAAATCGTTTCATGGAGATGGCGCTCGAAGAAGCGCGTGCCGCCGGAGAACGCGGCGAGGTGCCGATCGGCGCCGTCGTCGTTGTCGACGATATTGCCGTTTCACGCTCGGGAAACCGCACGCGCGAGCTCAAAGACGTCACCGCGCACGCCGAAATCGCCGCGATCCGGCTCGCCTGCGAAGCGCTCGGACAGGAACGTCTTGTCGGCGCCGATCTCTACGTGACGCTGGAGCCTTGCACCATGTGCGCGGCAGCCATCTCGTTTGCGCGTATCCGCAGGCTCTATTACGGCGCCGAGGACCCGAAGGGCGGCGGCGTCGACAATGGTGTGCGATTCTATGGGCAGCCGACCTGCCACCACGCCCCGGAGGTCTATTCCGGCTTCAACGAGGTCCAATCGGCCGATCTGCTGCGAAGGTTCTTTTCGCAAAGGAGAGAGGCGCCGTAATCCCAGCGCCGGTGCGCGGCGCCGTCATCCTTGCCGGCGCGCCGAAAAAGCTATTGCAGGAAGTTCCACCACTGCTTGCCGGTGTTGGCGACCGCTGCATCCTTCTTGCGCTTCTTCTGCTTCTTGAGTTCGGGCTCGCCGACATCGTCGAGCTTTGCCGGATCGTCAACGGTGCGGTAGCCGGGCGGCGGATCGGATATATAGCGGCGCTGATCGACATAGGAGCCCTTCTGCAGGGCACGGGCTTCACGATAGGCCTTGGTCTGGGCTTCCGTCGTGCGCCGGCCGCCTTCGATCGCAGAGCTGGCGAGCGGCGAGCGGTAATTCGGATTGTCCGAATTCTCGTCGGCTTCCGAAACGAGACGGGCGCGGGTCTCCTCCGGCGATTCTAGCCATTGCGGATTGTCCTTGTTGGCGACCGTCTGCTGCGGCGCAACGAGGGTCTCCTTCTGCGCCTGTGCCGGCAGAACCAGCGTCGGCCGCGGCGTGTACTTGACGCCCTTGTTCTTCGGGTCCGGGCCGGTCAAAGACACGGACTGGCCGAGATCGTCGGTCAACTGTTCCATGGCGGTCTTGTCGGTGCCGTAGGTCGGGCTGCTGGCACAACCGGACACCAGGGAGCATCCCGCCACTACAACAGACAGGCAGGCGCCCATACGGAACCAATGCGTTGCTAACATGAAAACCCTTCCAGCCCTGCCGGTGCAATCATCGCCCAACCGGACAACCGTCCCCCTGACGCAAAAATCCGGCCATTTTCAGGCAGCTTTTACCGGATGAACCGCGAAAACGCAATTCATCCGGCAATATTCTTCACTTGAGCGTGGCAAGCTCGCGAAGGGCAGCAGCGTCGCGGGCCGAAACATCAGGATATTCGGGATCGGAACCGACATCCCTGGTGATACGCCAGGAGCGAGCGCATTTCTCACCCTCTGCAAGCTTCGGCACGACGCTGACCTGAGGCACGTCGGCAAGGCGGAAGGCATCCACTGGTCCTTCGCCGGCCTTGATCTCGATTGCCGAGGTGATGCAGACCTCGGTGAAGTCCTGGCCTTCGATCGCCTGCAGCAATTCAGGATCGGCGATGTGGACGACAGGAGCCGCCTCCAGCGAGGAGCCGATGCGCTTGTCCTTGCGCTCGATTTCCAGAGCGCCGGTCACAACCGAACGCACGGCGCGGATCTTCTTCCACTTCTCGGCCAAGGCATCGTTGCGCCATTCCTTTGCAACCGGAGCAAACTGCTCAAGATGCACAGAAACGGCGGACGGGTTGCGCGACAGCCAGGCCTCCTCGGTGGTGAAGGGCAGCATCGGGGCGAGCCAGGTCACCATGCAATCGAAGATCTGACGGATGACGTGCAGGCTGGCGCGCCGGCGCAGGCTCGACGGCGCATCGCAATAGAGCGCATCCTTGCGGACATCGAAATAGAAGGCCGAAAGCTCGACATTGGCGAAATCGATCAGCGCCCGGGCGATCTTCTTAAAGTCGAAGGCATCGTAGTTCTCGCGCACCAGCTCGTCGAGCTCGGCAAGCCGGTGCAGCATCAGCTGCTCCAGCTCCGGCAGATCGGCAAGCGCGATCTCCTCGCCCTTGTCGTGGGCGAGCGTGCCGAGCATCCAGCGGATGGTGTTGCGCAGCTTGCGATAGGCGTCGACATTGGTCTGGATGATCGTCTTGCCGACGCGCAGGTCGTCGGCATAATCCGAGGTCATCACCCAAAGGCGCAGGATATCGGCGCCGGCATCCTTCATCACTTCCTGCGGTGCTGTGACGTTGCCCTTCGACTTCGACATCTTCTCGCCCTTCTCGTCCATGGTGAAACCATGGGTGAGGACGGCGTTGTAAGGCGCACGGCCGCGGGTGGCCGCCGATTCCAGCAGCGACGAATGGAACCAGCCGCGATGCTGGTCGGAACCTTCGAGATAAAGGTCGGCCGGCCACTTCAGGTCCGGGCGGTCTTCGAGCGTGAAGGTGTGCGTCGAGCCAGAGTCGAACCAGACGTCGAGGATATCCATGACTTGGGTCCAGCGGGAATGGTCGTGGTCGTTGCCGAGGAAACGCTCCTTGGCGCCTTCGGCAAACCAGGCGTCGGCGCCCTCATCTTCGAAGGCTTCGAGGATGCGGGCGTTGACGGCTTCATCGACCAGAACCTCGCCCTCATCGTCAGCAAAGACGGCGATCGGCACGCCCCATGCCCTTTGACGGGAAAGAACCCAGTCCGGGCGGCCTTCGATCATGGCGCGCAGGCGGTTTTGGCCGGCGGCGGGCACGAAGCGCGTATCGTCGATCGCACTGAGCGCGCGCGAACGCAGCGTCGTGCCGTCGGCAAGGGTCTTGTCCATATAGACGAACCATTGCGGCGTGTTGCGGAAGATGACCGGCTTCTTCGAGCGCCAGGAATGCGGATACTGGTGCTTCAGCCGGCCGCGGGCAAAGAGCGCGCCGCGGGCGATCAGCTCCCTGATGACACGGTCGTTGGCATCGCCCTTCTTGCCGTTGTCGTCGATGACGCGGGCACCCTCGAAGCCGGGAGCGTCGGCGGTATAGAAGCCACCGTCGTCGACCGGGAACGGGATCTTGGTGTCGATGCCGCGGGCCTCAAGCGTGCGGACAGCCGACATCCAGGCATCGAAGTCTTCGCGACCGTGGCTGGGTGCGGTGTGCACGAAGCCGGTGCCGGCGTCATCGGTGACGTGATCGCCATCGAGCAACGGCACGAGGAATTCGTAGCCGCCGTCGAGATCTTTGAAGGGATGGGCACAGGTCATCGTTGCGAAGTCGGCCGCAGTGACATCGCTCAAGCGCTTGTACTGCAGCTTTGCCTTGGCGAAGGATTCCTCGGCCAGCTTATCGGCAAAGATCAGCTTTTCGCCCGGACGCGGACCAAAATCGTTCTCTGCGGCCGTCACCTCGTAGAGGCCGTAGGAGATGCGCGGCGAAAAGGAGACCGCGCGGTTGCCGGGGATGGTCCAGGGCGTGGTCGTCCAGATGACCACGAACGCATCCTTGAGCGCAGCCGGACCTTCGACGACGGGGAATTTCACCCAGATCGTATCGCTCTCATAGTCTTGGTATTCGACTTCTGCCTCGGCCAGCGCGGTGCGCTCGACGACCGACCACATGATCGGCTTGGAGCCGCGATAAAGCTGACCGCTTGCGGCGATCTTCAAGAGTTCGCCGGCGATGCGCGATTCCGCGTGGAAGTTCATCGTCGTATAGGGATTGTCGAAGTCGCCCTCGATGCCGAGACGCTTGAACTCTTCCGCCTGGACCTTGATCCAGCCGGCGGCGAATTCACGGCATTCCCGGCGGAATTCGTTGACCGGGACCTCGTCCTTGTTCTTGCCCTTCTCGCGATACTTTTCCTCGATCTTCCATTCGATCGGCAGGCCGTGGCAATCCCAGCCGGGCACGTAATTGGCGTCGTAGCCGCGCATCTGGAACGAACGGTTGATGACGTCCTTGAGGATCTTGTTCAGCGCGTGGCCGATATGGATGTTGCCGTTGGCATAGGGCGGGCCGTCGTGAAGGACGAATTTCTCGCGGCCGGCGGCAGACGCGCGCAGTTTCTTGTAGAGACCCATCTCCTGCCAACGCTTGACGAGTTCCGGCTCCTTCTGCGGCAGGCCGGCGCGCATGGGGAAATCGGTCTCGGGCAAATAGAGGGTCTTCGAATAGTCGATCTTTTCGGCTGTGTCGGTCATGTCTGACAATCGTTTTTTGGCGGCCCAGGAAAGGGCGCAACGGGCGTGAAATAGCTGGTGACGGAAGCGCTCGTATCCAAGCGCCAAAAACCCGGACCTTCCGGCCGCTTAGCGCGCGCGGAAGGCCGGGCCGATAATTCGCATCATCATTGCCAGCCGATATTTCTTCATCGCGCCGGTTCATAGGCGTTTTTGCCGGCAAAAGGAAGAGAAGAATTCGCTGCCCGCAATCGGCTTCAACGGCTGGAATCGCCGGTGCCCGCATCGTTCCGGAAAGCCTATGGCTGGAAAGTCTATGCGGCTTGTGGTATATATCTGACTATCTGACCAGATTTGGATCGAGAGCCAGATCCATGAAAAAAATCACCAAGCAAAGCTGGAAGCTCGAAGACGCGAAAGCGCGCTTCAGCGAGGTGGTCCGTCGTGCACACAGCGAAGGACCGCAGCGCGTGACTGTTCGCGGCCGGGACAGCGTCGTCGTCATCAGCGCCGAAGAGCTCGACCAACTGACCAAAGCCGAACCGAAAAAGCCTTTCGTCGCCTTCATGGAGAGCCTCGACCTCAAAGAGCTCGACCTCGAGCGAGAAGCAGATTACGGGCGGGATGCAGAGCTGTGATCGGCTGGCTGCTCGATACCAACGTCATTGCCGCGCTGATCAATCCGAACGGTCCACCCTCCGTCAAATCCTGGGCTGCGGCTCAAGACGAGGAGCGGATGTTCATCAGCATCCTCACACTGGCGGAATATGACAAAGGCATCGAAAACCTGCCGGACGACGATCAAAACCGCTATCGTTATGCGGCCTCCCGCGATGCGCTGGAGGAAAGGTTTTCGCAGCGCGTTCTTTCGCTGAGCGACGCAGCCGTCAGGCACTGGGGCGTCATTTCAGGGCAGGTGAAACTCAAGACCGGACATGCGCCGTCGGTTGTCGACACGATGCTCGCAGCAACCGCAATCGAGCACAATCTCTATCTGGTGACGCGAAACGTCAGGGATACGCGCTTCTCCGGCGCGGCGATCTTCGATCCATGGACGAACGATCCCGGTCAGTTTCCGCTGAGCCGGAGATAGCCAAGGCGACCTCAGGAAAAGCAGAGTTTCTGATCAAGAGCGCCGATTGGTTTAACACCCGCAAGCAGCGCCCTCGCCTCTTCCTCATCGCGTTTGATCTGGGCGACCAGCGGATCGAGGCCGTCGAATTTCAGCTCAGGGCGGAGATAGCCGAAGAAGGAGACGGAGCAGAGCTGGCCATAGAGATCGCCGCTGAAATCGAAAAGATAGGTTTCGAGCAGCGGTGCGCCGTTTTCCGTCACCGTCGGGCGGCGGCCGTAGCTTGCGACGGCATCGTGGAGCGTGCCGTCCTGGCGGCGGAAGCGGACGGCGTAGATGCCGGCGGCAAGATCGACCTCCGGCGGCAGGCGCATGTTGGCCGTGGGAAAACCCAGCTGCCGGCCGAGCTTTTCGCCATCGATCACCTCAGCCTCCACCGTATAGCGGTAACCGAGCATGCCGGCGACTTCGCTGACATTGCCCTCCTTCAGGAGCGCGCGGATATGGCTCGAAGAGACGACATCGGCGTTTTCGTCGCGGAAAGCATCGATCAGGGTGACGCCGAAGCCGTAGGTATGGCCGGCATTCATCAGGAAGGCGGGACCGCCCTCGCGGCCGCGGCCGAAATGGAAATCGAAGCCGGTGACGACTTCGGAGGCGCCGAGCCAATCCTTCAGGATCGAGTGGATGAAATCATCGGCCGAGCGCTGCGAGAACTCGTAGTCGAAAGGATATTCGATGACGGCGCTGAAGCCCAGCGTTTCCAGGATACGGGCCTTCAGCGGCGCCGGCGTCAGGCGGAAGACCGGTGTCTGCGGCCGGAAGACCGTGCGCGGATGCGGCTCGAAGGTCAGCACCAACGCGGGGATACCGCGCGCCTTGGAGATCTCGAGCGCCCGGTTCAGCACCGATTGATGGCCTCGGTGCACGCCGTCGAAATTGCCGATGGCAATGACGCCGCCCTTCAGATGGGCGGGTAGGGGTTCCCGGGTTTCATTGCGGTGGAAGACGGTCATCGGCTGGCTTCTCTTCATGCAAGGCGTGTCTCATGCAAGGCGGGGCATCCACCACTTCGGCGCGGCGTTTTCCCGTTCGAGATAGGCGTTGAGGATCGCCTCGTCGGTTTCACCGTTGAGAGTATATTCCTTAGCGTGGATACCGCCGCTGATGTAGAGGAGGTCGAGGCCGTAATTCAAGGCGCCGCGCACATCGGTCGGCATGCCATCGCCGATCGCCAGCACACGCTCGACCGGGAAATCGCCGCTAAGCTCGCGGGCAGCCGCTAGCGTCGCCTCGTAGATCGGCCGGTGCGGCTTGCCGGCGATGCGGGTGCTGCCGCCGAGCTGCTCGTAATAGGCGGCCATGGCGCCGGCGCAGGGGATGATGCGATGGCCACGCTCGACGATGAGGTCGGGATTGGCGCAGATCATCGGCACGTCGCGGGCTTTGAAATCGAGAAGCATGTCGGTGTAATCCTCCGGCTTCTCGGTCTCGTCGTCGAAAAAGCCGGTGCAGACGAGCGATAGCGCTTCGCCGGCCGGCCGGCGCTCGACGCCAATGCCTTCGAGAAGCGCCTTGTCGCGCTCGGGACCGAGCAGAAAGACGGTCTTCGGCCCTTCTGCGATCAAACCGCGCGTGACGTCGCCAGAGGTGACGATCCTGTCATAGGCGCTGTCGGGAACGCCGATCTGGCGCAACTGCTCGACCACTTGCCAGGAAAGGCGCGGCGAATTGGTGATGAGGACAACGGCGAGGCCACTGTCGCGTGCTGCTTCAAGGGCTGCGGCCGCCTTCGGGAACGGATCGACGCCATTGTGAACGACGCCCCAAACATCGCAGAGCACCACATCATAGTGACCTGATATCTCCGAGAAGTTTTCTATCCGCTTGGCCATTCCGATTTTCCGATTTGCTTCAGTCACCGGTGACATTGCAAAGGCGCAAGGCGATGGCAAGCCATTTTCTTCTCCGCCGGGCCAATGCGAAGAGCTCGAACGGCGGTCCGGCAGAGCGGAAGGGCAAAGGGTTTTGACGATTATCGCCAAGCGGCAGATCGCCGAGCGCGGACGAGTTCGGCAAAGTTCGGCTGCGCCCAGGTTTCGGCCGCAATCTCGCACTATTCTCGGGTCTCTTCACAATTCCGGCACAAAAATTCGTGATTGCTCTCATTGACTCCTCTCGGAGCCATCCCTAAATGCTCGTCGCTAGCACTCACCGCAAGGGAGTGCTAACATCTATCCATGTGGGCCACTCCGGTCCGCGAATGTCATTCGATCGAGGGATTAGACAATGGCAAGCACCAACTTCCGCCCCCTTCACGACCGCGTCGTTGTTCGCCGCGTTGAGTCCGAAGCCAAGACCAAGGGCGGCATCATCATTCCCGATACCGCCAAGGAAAAGCCGCAGGAAGGCGAAATCGTCGCCGTCGGCTCCGGCGCGCGCGATGAGTCCGGCAAGGTCGTCGCACTCGACGTCAAGGCTGGCGACCGCATCCTGTTCGGCAAGTGGTCCGGCACCGAAGTCAAGATTGACGGCGAAGACCTTCTGATCATGAAGGAAGCCGACATCATGGGCATCATCGGCTGATCGGCCGACCTGCTTTCCCGAAATGGCTGACGGGCCTTTTGCCCGAACAACTCGAATTCAGGAGTTAAGAATATGGCATCTAAAGAAATCAAGTTTGGCCGCACCGCGCGCGAAAAGATGCTGCGCGGCGTCGACATTCTCGCCGATGCAGTGAAGGTCACGCTCGGCCCGAAGGGCCGTAACGTCATCATCGACAAGTCCTTCGGCGCTCCGCGCATCACCAAGGACGGCGTTTCCGTCGCCAAGGAAATCGAACTCGAAGACAAGTTCGAAAACATGGGCGCCCAGATGGTCCGCGAAGTTGCTTCGAAGACCAACGACATCGCCGGCGACGGCACCACGACGGCTACCGTTCTTGCCCAGGCGATCGTTCGCGAAGGCAACAAGGCCGTTGCAGCCGGTATGAACCCGATGGACCTGAAGCGCGGCATCGATCTTGCTGTCGCCGACGTCGTGAAGGATCTCCAGGCCAAGGCCAAGAAGATCTCGACTTCGGAAGAAGTTGCACAGGTCGGCACGATTTCGGCCAATGGCGACAAGCAGGTCGGTCTCGACATTGCTGAAGCCATGCAGAAAGTCGGCAACGAAGGCGTCATCACGGTTGAAGAAGCCAAGACCGCCGAAACCGAACTCGAAGTCGTCGAAGGCATGCAGTTCGACCGCGGCTACCTCAGCCCCTACTTCGTGACCAACCCGGAAAAGATGATCGCCGACCTCGAAGACGTCTTCATTCTCCTTCACGAGAAGAAGCTCTCGAACCTGCAGTCGATGCTCCCGGTTCTCGAAGCTGTCGTCCAGACCGGCAAGCCGCTCCTCATCGTCGCTGAAGACGTCGAAGGCGAAGCTCTTGCTACGCTCGTCGTCAACAAGCTGCGCGGCGGCCTGAAGATTGCTGCCGTCAAGGCTCCTGGCTTCGGCGATCGCCGCAAGGCCATGCTCGAAGACATCGCCATCCTGACCGGCGGCACTGTCATCTCCGAAGACCTCGGCATCAAGCTCGAATCCGTCACGCTCGACATGCTCGGCCGTGCCAAGAAGGTTTCGATCTCCAAGGAAAACACGACGATCGTCGACGGTTCGGGCGCCAAGACCGACATCGAAGGCCGTGTTGCCCAGATCAAGGCGCAGATCGAAGAAACCACTTCGGACTACGACCGCGAGAAGCTGCAGGAACGTCTTGCCAAGCTCGCTGGCGGCGTTGCCGTCATCCGCGTCGGCGGCTCGACGGAAGTCGAAGTGAAGGAAAAGAAGGACCGCATCGACGACGCGCTCAACGCGACCCGCGCTGCTGTTCAGGAAGGCATCGTCCCCGGCGGCGGTATCGCTCTGCTCCGCTCCTCCACGAAGATCACCGTCAAGGGTGCAAACGACGACCAGGAAGCCGGCATCAACATCGTTCGCCGCGCCCTGCAGTCGCTCGTTCGTCAGATCGCTGAAAACGCAGGCGACGAAGCCTCGATCGTTGTCGGCAAGGTCCTCGACAAGAACGAAGACAACTACGGCTACAACGCCCAGACGTCCGAATATGGCGACATGATCGCCATGGGTATCGTCGACCCGCTCAAGGTCGTTCGCACGGCGCTGCAGAACGCTGCTTCTGTCGCATCGCTGCTGATCACCACCGAAGCCATGATTGCCGAACTGCCGAAGAAAGAATCGGCAGGCGGTGGCATGCCGGGCGGAATGGGCGGAATGGGCGGAATGGACATGATGTGATAGGCGAAAGCCATCACTGACTACCATTCCGGCATCCGGAACAGGAAGGGCGGCCCTCGGGTCGCCCTTTTCTTTTGACCAAAGCGATTCGACGTGCGGCACAGTGATTTGCATAGCCGACGAAAGCCCGCCCGGCTCCCTCTTACAGGCCCTGGGCACGAAGCTTGCGCCAGGCTTGCGCTGCCTGCGTCTTTCTCAGCCCACCGACATGCGAGAGATCATTGAGTTGCGGCACGATTTCCGGCCTGACGCAGAGTGAAAACGTTTGCAACGCTCTCAAAGATGATCCTCCTGTGCCAATTCTGGCGAAATAGGCCGAAGATGCAGGCATCCTAAGAAATGAGGCCGATCCGAATACCCCTTAAAAAGCCGTTGCCGTTTGTCCAAAAGCTCTTATAAATCCGCGCTGCAATTAAAGCGCGCCCGGCGATACTTTTTCGCCAATAGACGAGGCCGGAGCGCGGAAGGCGATACGTGAACGTTCGGCTCGAGGGGCTCCGGTTACGGAGGCCAGGTGGCCGTGGCAATAATCGCCGGATGAAGCGCGGGCATCATGCCCGCTGCTACGTGATCCTGTTTCTTTGTGTTTGCCGAGCGTGCGGTGGGAGCCGCATCCGAACGGGGGAACGCCTTGTTTAAGATCGCCAGAGCCAATGCAGCCGTACCTTTGACACCCGGCTCGTTTGATGACGCCAATCAAAATCACGAGATGTTGGCGCAGTTTTCCGTTTCCGAAGCCTGGACTGGAGATTTTTCGAGCGGCATGCTCCGTCTCGGCGAGTGGAGCGCGATGCTGCACGGCCTCGCCGCACAGGAATGCGGATTGCTGAGCCTGATCCGCTGCTATGATACCAAGGACCGCAGCCACATATTGGAGCTGTTCGAGCAGGCGGCGACGCTCTGCTCCTCCTTCTGTTTTTCGACGACGATCATCATGCCGAACGGCTTTCGCCAGCCGCTGTTCTGCATGGGCGAGTCCAACGGTCTGGAAGAAAAATTCAGCGGCAGCATGGTCGGCGTCTTCGTCTTTCCGCGCTTCAAGCTGGAAGGCGCAAAGCAGATCACAAGCCGGCGATAGGCCGGAAATCAAGATAAAAGGCCGCCTCGAGGGCGGCCTTCGTGCTTTCCGGCGATCCGTTCGCTACTCCGGCTTGACCGGTATGTTGAGGCCCCTGGCACTTGCCGGACGGGCGATGCAGCGCTCCAGCCAATCCGAGACAGCGGGGAATTTCGCGTATTCGAGCACCTCGCGGCCGCCATAGAAAATATCGGCACCGCGAACCCAGGTGAAGGTGGTGATGTCGGCGATCGTATAGAGATCGCCCATGATCCACTGGCGACCCTTCAGCCGGTCTTCGAGCACGCCGAGCAGGCGCTTGGACTCGTCGCGATAACGCTCCACCGGGTAGGAATTGTTGGCGACCTTGTCGGCAGCGAATTTGTGGAAATGTCCGAACTGGCCGAACATCGGGCCGATGCCCGCCATCTGGAAAAACACCCACTGGATGGTTTCGTAGCGGCCGGCGGCATCAGCAGGGATGAGTTTGCCGGTTTTTTCGGCGAGATAAAGCAGGATGGCGCCTGATTCGAAAAGGCCGATCGGCTTCCCGTCCGGACCGTTCGGATCGATGATCGCCGGAATGCGGCCGTTCGGGTTGAGAGATTCGAACTCCGGCGACTTCTGCTCGTTGGCGGCGAAGGAAATATAATGCGGCTCATAGGCGAGCCCGAGCTCTTCGAGGGCGACCGAGACCTTCACCCCATTCGGCGTCTGCAGGGAATAGAGCTGGATCATATCGGGATTTTTCGCCGGCCAGCGCGTCGTGATCGGAAATGCGGAAAGATCTGCCATCGGATTCTCCATGTTGGGCGCCGACCATAAAAGACCGGGCTTGGCAAAGGCAAGCGGGGGGCAGCTAATGCATGTCGCCCAAAAGTGTGCGGCGGTTTTGGGCCAACGACATGCATGACCACAAAAGATCTAAGCGCGTCGCATGAATCCGGTCGAACGCGGCGCGCTTTGGAGATCGTTCCATATTAGTGAACGAAGTGTCCCCTTTCGTTTATCTTTCCACAACGCAAGAAAAGAGCGACATAGAAGCATCCGAGGTCGAACCGGTGCTGGGGCACCAAGATCTCCAAAGTCCTTGAAACGGAGACAACGTCCATGTCGAACAACGTCATCATCCTGATTGCCCGTATTCTTCTTTCCTTCATGTTCATCCTTTCCGGCTTCATGAAGCTCACCGATCCTGCCGGTACTGCGGGCATGATCGCCGGTGCCGGCCTGCCGGCAGCAACCCTGCTGGCCTATGTCGCAGGCCTTTTCGAACTGCTGGCCGGCCTTGCGGTTCTCACAGGCTTCCAGGTCCGCATTGCCGGCTGGCTGCTCGCCGCCTTCTGTGTCTTCACGGGCATTGCCTTCCACCTGCCCTACGCGAGTGGCACGGAACTCGTGAACATTCTCAACCAGATCATGGTCATGAAGAATATCACGCTGGCCGGCGCGTACATACTGCTCGCCACCGTCGGTGCCGGTGCCTATTCGATCGACGCACGCCGCGGCGCCTACGCAGCCGCCTGATACCAGCAGACATCCTCCCATAAATGCGAAAACCCGCCGTCACCCGACGGCGGGTTTTCTTGTGCCTTGATGACGGGGATCAGAGGGCGGCGCGCACCGCGTCGATGATCACCTGGACCGCCGGTTCGTCCGCATGGCTCTCCTTGCGGGCGCGCACGAGGCAGGCCTGCGAATGCAGGATGACGCCGTCCTGGAGCACCTTCAGGTGGTTGGCACGCAGCGTCGAGCCGGTGGAGGTGATATCGACGATGATATCGGCCGAGCCGGAGGCGGGAGCACCCTCGGTGGCGCCCAGGCTTTCGACGATGCGATAAAGCTGGATGCCGTGCTGGCTCGAAAAGAACTGCTGGGTCAGCCGCCAGTATTTGGTGGCGATGGCAAGGCGCCGGCCGTGGCGGGCGCGGAAATCGGCGGCGACATCGACGAGATCGGCCATGGTGTCGACATCGAGCCAGATCTCCGGCACAGCGACGACGACATCGGCATGGCCGAATCCGAGGCGGGCGCAGAATTCGACGCGCTTGTCGACCTCGGCAAAACCTTCCCGCATCAGATCCTCGCCGGTGACGCCGAAATCGACGGTGCCGTTGCCGATTTCGCGGGAGATTTCGGAAGCCGAGAGGAAAGCGATTTCCACATCGTCCCAGCCTTCGACGCGGCCGCGATAGGAGCGGTCGTTACCAACAGCCGAGATCGTCATGCCGGCACGTTCGAAGATCGCCGAAGCGTCCTCCTTCATCCGGCCCTTGGAGGGAAGCGCGATGGTGATGGTCATGCGGCTGCCCTTTCGGTTTCGATGCGGTCGAGCCAGAAGGAGAAGCCGACGGCCGGAATGCGGTCCGTCGCACCGAGGAAGGTCAGGAGCCGGTCGAAGCGGCCGCCGCCGGCTAGAACCGCGGTCGAACCTTCGACCGTCACCTCGAAGACGAGGCCGGTGTAGTAGTCGAGCGGCCGTCCGAAGGCGGCACGATAGTCGAGGCAGGAAAGATCGACGCCGGCATTGGAAAGTGCTGCGACACGGCCATTGAAACGGGAAAGCGCATTGCCGAGTTTCAGGCCGGCAGCATCGGCGAAACCGGAAAGGGCCGCGGACGCATTGACCAGCGGCACGTCGAGCGACAGGAACTCTTCCAAAACATGGAAGGCCGCATCGTCGAGGCGCGTTTCGGACAGGATGAGCTTTTCCTTGAGCCTTCGGGCGATCTCCAGCGCCGAACGGCCGGCATTCGTCGAATAGCCGGTCTTCTGCATCTCGCGCTCGAGATGGGCGACCAGCGCCTGCTCGTCGCCTGACGCGACCAGCCTGGCGATATCGTCGTCCAGACCGGTGACGAATTGCGGGCTGACGAGGCTGGCAAGCAGTGCTTCCAGCTGCGTCATATTGCCGAAGGCGTGGATCAGGCGCTTCTGCCAGCCGAGCGGCAGGCCGAGCGCCTGGACGACAGCCTCGAACACCGCCTGGTCGCCCAATGTCACCGACAGACGGCGGCCTGGCAGCAGGCGGGCGAGAATGCCGGTGGCATCGCCGATGGCGCGGGCATCGGCGTTTGACAGGTCGATATCGCCGAGATCCTCGATGCCGGCCTGATAGAATTCGTTGGCGCCGTCGCGACGCTGGCGGAAAACCTCGCCGAGATAGGCGTATCGCTTCGGCGTGCCGGTCGCTGTCTCGATGTGGCGCAGACAGACGGGGATGGTGAATTCGGGACGCAGGCAAAGGCTGGCGCCGGTTTCGCTCTCCGTCATGAAGATGCGGCGGCGCAGATCTTCGCCGGCGATATCCAGGAAAGGTTCGGCCGGCTGAATGACAGGCGTATCGATGCGCTCGGCGTTGCGCTCGACGAATTCGGCGATGAGGTCGTTGGAGAATTCGGGGAGGTTGATCAGGGGCATGCCGGGCTCCGAATAATAGGCGACGGGCGTGCCGGAAAATACCCCCCTCTGCCCTGCCGGGCATCTCCCCCACAAGGGGGGAGATCAGCTGGGCGCCCCAGATTCCCCAAATATTGAGCGTGCGCCAAGTGGCTTCGGCTCCCTAAGGTGTTTGATTGGGGCAAGAGGCCACTCCTATCCGATCTCCCCCCTTGTGGGGGAGATGCCCGGCAGGGCAGAGGGGGGTATGCCTCAGACATCACCGCCCGCCCTCTTCCGATCCTCGGCCTGTGCAGCAAGGATTTCCTTCACCTTGGCGACGAGGTCGGCTTCCGGCGCCGTCTCCTGCGCGACGCGCGCTTCGCGCCAGCTGGCATTGTCCTCGATCTCGCCAGAGAGCCGCTTGCCTTCGATCAGATCCTTGATCTGCACCACACCTTCGGCGCGCTCGTCGCCGCCCTGGATGATGGCGACGGGGCAGCCGCGGCGATCGGCATATTTCAGCTGGTTGCCGAACTTCTTCCAATTGCCCTGGAACATCTCGGCGCGGATGCCGGCGGCGCGCAGTTCCTGCGTCATCTTCTGATAGCGGCCCATCGCCTCGACATCGCCGTCCATGACGGTCACCAGCACCGGCTCGATGACCTCACTCGTGCCGAGCTTGCCGAGGTTCTTCAGCGCCGTCATCAGCCTGGAGACGCCGATCGAAAAGCCTGTCGCCGGAACCGGCTGGCCCATGAAGCGGGAGACGAGGCCATCATAACGACCGCCGCCTCCGACCGAACCGAAGACGACTTTTTCGCCCTTTTCATTGGTGACGTCAAAGGTGAGTTCGGCCTCATAGACCGGGCCTGTATAATATTCGAGGCCACGGACAACCGAGGGATCGATCTTGATGCGGTCAGGGCCATAGCCGGCGCTGGTAACCAACGCACCGATGAAATTCAGCTCCTCGACGCCTTCGCCACCCCTGGCGGTTCCCGCAACCAGCTCGGCGAGACGGACAGCGCTTTCGGCATAGTCCGTGATGCCGACAAAGAACAGCACCTTGTCGATCTGCTCCTTGTCGAGACCGGCGCCCTTGGTGAAGTCGCCGGATTCATCCTTGCGGCCGGGACCGAGCAGCAGGGCCACGCCCTCCGGGCCAAACTTGTCGAGCTTGTCGATGGCGCGCAGCACGTTCAGCCGCTGGCCGGCCTTGTCGTCGCCGCCGAGACCGATAGCTTCGAGCACGCCATCCAGAACCTTGCGGTTATTGACGCGGATGAGGTAATCGCCGCGCTTGATGCCGAGGGCTTCCAGCGTATCGGCCATCATCATGCACATTTCCGCATCGGCCTGAACACCAGGCGCACCGACTGTATCGGCATCGAACTGCATGAACTGACGGAAGCGGCCGGGGCCTGGCTTCTCGTTGCGGAAGACGTAGCCGGCGCGATAGGTGCGATAAGGCAGCTGGATCTCGTTGAAATTCTCGGCGACATGACGGGCGAGCGGCGCCGTCAGGTCGTAGCGCAGCGACATCCATTGCTCGTCATCGTCCTGCAGCGAGAAGACGCCCTCGTTCGGCCGGTCGCTGTCGGGCAGGAACTTGCCAAGCGCATCGGTATATTCGAACAGCGGCGTTTCGAGCGGATCGAAACCATAATGCTCATAGACTTCCCGGATCTTTGCCGTCATCTCGTTGACGGCGCGGATGTCGGCGGCCGTGCGGTCGACGAAGCCGCGTGGCAGGCGGGCCTTGAGCTTTTGCGGTTTCTTCTGCTTGTCGTTCATTTCCGGGGATTCCACTGACTGTGACAGTGGCGGTTTCCTAGCGGATTGGGCGGGGAGCGGCAAGGGCGAAGGCCCTTGATCTCAAGCCCGGAATCGATTGAACGAAGAGGCGTCCATCAGAAATGCGGATATGTTCATGATCACCGAGGCGCTTCTCTATGCCGCGACCCTGCCGCTGACCGGCAAGCCGCATCGAAAGTTCATCCGCTATTCCGTCAATCTCTGGTCGCGGGCCGGGCGCTGCGCCGGGGATTGGGCCGAACATGAGGAGATGAGCCGGAAGGCGATCCTGGCGGCAGCGGCGGGTCTCAGGCAGAAGCGGACCGCGGTCGTCCTCGGCTCCGGCCTGTTACGCGATGTGCCGATCGAAGCGCTGGCGAGAGATTTCGACACCGTGGTGCTGGTCGATCTCGTTCATCTCGCCTCGGTGCGCCTGTGGCTGTCAGCCAAAGGCTACCGCAATGTCCGGCTGATAGAGCGCGATCTCTCCGGCTATGATGAGCTCGCCGCCGGCCGCGAACCCGAACCGCTCGGCTTCCTGCGCGGCGTGCCCTATCTCGATCTGGTGGTATCCGCCAACCTCTTGTCGCAGATCGGCCGCGGCGTGAAACGGCGCCATGAGGCCGAGGCCGGGCGAATGCCTGAAGACGCGATGGAAAGGCTGATCGCGGCGCACCTGACCGGACTTTCGGTCCTTCCCTGCCGCAGCTGCCTGGTGACCGACATCGCCTATGCCGTCATCGACCGCAATGGCAGGACGCATGAAGAGGCCGACCTGCTGCACGGCGTTTTGCCGCCAACGGCAAAAGCGGCCTGGACATGGCCGGTCGCCCCGCTCGGCGAAGAGAGCAAGGATTATAGGATCGAGCACAAGGTCATCGCTGCATGGTGACCAGGATGTGACCGCCGATCGGCTTGGCTTGTATCCAGCCTTCGCCTATAAAACAGCATGCGCATGCTTGCCCTCATCACGATGTTTCTCGGCTGGCTGGTCTACAGCGCCATGTCCGCATGGGCCGGCTGTCCGACCTGTGCGTCGATGGATGCGCCGGTCGTCGTCGAAAACGGTATGCACCATGAGATGGCTGGCATGGATAGGCATGGGGCGGCTGATACGGCCGATCCGTTGAAAGACCCGTGCGCCACCGGCAACTCCGCGCATATGCCGCTATGCGCCGCCTGTCTTCTGCTGCCAGCGACGGTGACGGTCATGGATGGCGGAAAGTCCATTTTCGGCTATCCCGCCCCGGCGCCTGCCCGCGCCCTGGACGACGACAAGCCGACACCGCAGCCGCCCCCTCCCCGACTGTCCTGACACGACGACCATCCATGCCAATCAGGTGGTTTGGCCGCCTGGAGACCTATGTCAGACAGAGGAAGGAACTCTCATGTCTTTGAAAATCATCATCCTCACCGCAATGCTCGCCATCATTGCCGCTCCCGTCCTTGCCGAAGACAAGCCGATGGACATGAGCAAGCCGATGGGCAACCACGATGCGGCAGGCCACGCCTTCAGCGAGGCGAATGCCAAGATGCACAAGGATATGATGATCGAATATAGCGGCGACGCCGATGCGGATTTCGTCCGCGGCATGATCCCGCATCATCAGGGTGCGATCGATATGGCCAGGATCGAGCTGCAATACGGAAAAGATCCCGATATCCGCAAACTCGCCGAATCCGTCATCAAGGCGCAGGAAGCCGAGATCGCCGAGATGAACGCCTGGCTCAAGGCCCACGGCAAGTAATCGATCGTTGGTGAAAAGGGGAACGCCGGAAATGTCCGGCGTTCCTCAAGACTTATGTTGGCGATCTCAGTCCTTCGGCTCGAAATCGGCCGGGCGGCGGCCGGCGCCCTGTCGCGCCAGCATCCAGCCCGGATATTCGGGCGCAAGCGCGCTTACCTCATCGAGCCTCTTCATATCGCCTTCATCGAGCTTCAGCTTGACGGCGGCAAGGTTCTGGTCGAGCTGGTCGACACGCTTGGCGCCGATGATGACTGTGGTGACGAAAGGCTTGGCGAGGATATAGGCGAGCGCCACGGTGGCGACGCTGACGCCGTGCTTTTCGGCGACCTCGCGCATGACGGCGACGCAGGCCCAGGCCTTGTTCGTGTCGACCGGCGGGAAATCAAAACTGGCGCGGCGGCCTTCGCCGTTGCCGGGCGCGCCGGGACCGTACTTGCCGGAGAGCAGACCGCCGGCGAGCGGCGACCAGACCATCAGGCCAAGCTTTTCCTCCTGCATCATCGGCACGATGTCGCGTTCGAGATCGCGGCCGGCGATGGAATAATAGGCCTGCACAGTTTCGAAACGGGCAAAGCCGCGACGTTCGGAGAGGCCGAGTGCCTTGGAAATGCGCCAGGCCTGCCAGTTGGAGACGCCGATGTAACGCACGAGACCGCGGGACACGAGATCGTCAAGAGCGCGCAGCGTCTCCTCGATCGGCGTCACCGTGTCGGTCGCGTGGATCTGATAGAGGTCGATATGGTCGGTCTGCAGGCGTTCGAGGCTCGCCTCGACCGAATCCATGATGTGGCCGCGCGAGGCGCCGCGGTCGTTCGGCTTGTCGCCCATAACGCCGTAGACCTTGGTGGCGATGACGACGTCCTTGCGCTTGACGTCTAGGTTCTTCAGCGCCTGGCCGAGCAACCTTTCGGACTCGCCGGATGAATAGACATCGGCCGTGTCGATGAAATTGACGCCTGATGCAAGGGACCGCTCGACGATCCGGTCGGCGGCATTCTGGTCGACATCGGCGATGGCGCCCCACATACTGCCCTGTTTGGCTTCGCCGAAGGTCATCGTACCCAGGCAGATTTCCGAGACGAAAAGTCCCGTATTTCCGAGTTGATTGTAACGCATGGTCGAAAAAATCCTTTGTGTCTGCCGCAAGAGGGGCTTGCGAACTGCTGAACTTCATTTTTTGATTATTGGCCTGCATTATGACAGGCACAGCCGTGGCTGGCTGCAAGTGAGGCGATTTCCATGTAGTGCGGCGGCGGCGCTTTTCAACGCCGCGCATGCCGCGCCAGAACGCCCTTGTCTCGACACAGGCAGCCGATAGATTGCCGGCCACATTTTAAGAGGTACGCATATGACGACGCGACCACTGACCACGATCGGCTTCGATGCCGACGATACACTCTGGCAAAACGAACAATATTACCGGCTGACGGAGGCGCATTTCACCGGGCTTCTCGCCGATTTCGCCGAAGGACCGAAGATTTCCGAACGGCTGCTGGAAGCCGAGAAACGCAACCTTCGCCATTACGGCTTCGGCATCAAGGGTTTCACGCTGTCGATGATCGAGACGGCGATCGAGATCACCGAGGGCAAGATTCCGGCCGGTGTGATCGCCAAGATCCTCGATACCGGCCGCGAACTGCTATCCCATCCCGTCGAGACCATGCCGCATGTGCGCGACACGCTGGAGGCGCTTGCCGGCAAATACCTGCTTGTCATGATCACCAAGGGCGATCTCTTCGATCAGGAGCGAAAGCTTGCCCAATCCGGGCTCGGCGACTTCTTCGATGCCGTCGAGATCGTCTCCGACAAGACGGCGGTCACCTATCGCCGCATCTTCGCCAAGGTCGGCGACGGGCCGGAGCGAGCGATGATGGTCGGCAATTCGCTGAAATCGGACATCGTGCCGGCGATCGCCGCCGGCAGCTACGGCGTCTTCGTGCCACACGAACTGACCTGGGTGCTGGAACATGTGGACGAGCCGAAAGAGGCGCCGCGTTTCCGCAAGATCGACCACCTCGGCGAATTGCGCGACCTGATCGACCGGCTCGGCTAGAGCGGTTCAGCTTTTAACGGAAACGTAGGACCGCTCTAGCCTTTTGTTTTTGCGCAATTCCGGACGGAACACCGCTTCGCACTTTTCCTGGAATTGCTCTAAGCCGGGCGCTACCTCTGCCTCATTGCGGCTTCGGCGGGGCCTTCGGGAACAGCGACGGGCGCTCCGGCTCGGCCGGCGGTTTCGGCTGCTGCGGAGCAGCCGCCAGCGGCTCGATCAGGATGCGGAAGGGAGCGCCGAGGCCGCGGCGCGGCGAGACCTTGGAATAATAGGGACGCAGCAGCCAGGTGGCGTTTTCCTTGATCGTCGTCTCGAAGCTCATGCCGTCCTCGTCTGTGCCGAAGAAAGCCTCGTCATCGGGTTTCGACAGGTCGAAAATCGCCAGGAAGGCAAATTTGCTTTTCGTCGAAAAGCTGATCTTCAGGTGCTGGCCGGCGCGCACCGGCAGCGTATAGACATGGCCATTGCCGAACTTCGTCCAGCCCTTCAATTGCATGGTGACGGCCGGGAATTGCAGCTTCTCCAGCTTTTCGCCGGGATCGAGCTGCGGCGTCTGCGCCATGGCGGAGACGGTCAGGAAAAACAGGGCAGCGGCGGCGATCAATGTTTTCACGGAGTGATCTTTCATGGGCGAACCAGGGCGGCGCGCATCGCCTCGACCTCGGGCCGGCAGAAGCAGCCTTCCAGATGATCGTTGACGAGACCCATCGCCTGCATGAAAGCATAAACTGTGGTCGGGCCGACAAAGGTCCAGCCGCGTTTCTTCAGATCCTTCGAAATGACCACCGATGTCGGCGTCGTCGGATTGGCGATGATATGCTCGCGGTCGACCACCGCCGGCCGCTCGTTATGGCCGGGCTCGTAGCGCCAGAAATAATGGGCGAGCGAGCCGAATTCGTCCTTGAGCTCGATTGCGCGCTTGGCATTGTTGATGGTCGAGACGATCTTGCCGCGATGGCGGATGATGCCGGCATCGGTGAGGCAGCGAGCGACATCCCCTTCGCCGAAGAGGGCGACCTTGTCGAAATCGAAACCCGAAAAGGCGGCGCGGAAATTCTCGCGCTTGCGCAGGATCGTCAGCCAGGAAAGACCGGACTGGAAGCCTTCGAGGCAGATTTTCTCGAAGAGGCGGATATCATCGGTGACAGGGCGGCCCCATTCCGCGTCATGGTATCGGAGATAATCGGGCAGATTGGCGTGCCAGTGGCAGCGGCTCCTGCCGTCCTCGCCGATGATGATACCTGTCGCGCTCATGATCCTTCATTCTGCGGGGATCCGCTTCGTTCTCTGCTCATGATTCCGGCTTTACCATTTGCAAACCGTCTTTCCAAACCGAACGGTAACCCTGACGAAAAGTTTATCCGGTCGGTCGGCTTTTCATGAATCGATCTTTACCATTCGCTGGCGGATCGGGTGGCAGCGTCATTCCCGGGCGGAACATCTCCGCCAGCGCATTTTCGGTCATTTGTAGAGAGTTCGTCCGATGATGAAACAGCTTGTTCTTGCCGCAGCCCTCTTCGGCATCTTCTCCACGGCCGCCCTTGCAGACGACCGCTATGCCACCCGCCCGCCCGTCGTGCTCAGCCCCGATCTGACCGCGCCCTGGATCAATCAGCTGGGCGGTGGCAGGGTTCGTCCTGTCGTCTATCAGCGGCCGGTCATCCGCCAGCAGCAGCGCGGCCTTTTCCAGCGCCGCGTACTGCGCCAGGCGCCGCAGGCGGCACCGCAGACCGTTTCGGCGATCAATCCCGGCATTCCGTCGATCCGCCGTCCGATCGAGCCGCAATACCTGCCGCAGATGGTCGATTACGACACCGCGGAAAAGCCCGGCACGATCGTTATCGATACCAACAACCGGTTCCTCTATCTGGTGATGCAAGGCGGCAAGGCGCGGCGCTACGGCGTCGGCGTCGGCAAGCCGGGGTTCGAATGGGCAGGCGCCCACAAGATCACCCGCAAGACCGAATGGCCGGATTGGACACCGCCTTCCGAGATGATCAACCGCGAAGCCGCCAAGGGCCATTACCTGCCGGCGCGCATGGATGGCGGGGCGGAAAACCCGCTCGGCGCCCGCGCCATGTATCTCGGCTCGACACTTTACCGCATCCACGGCACCAACGCCCCCTGGTCGATCGGCAGCGCCGTTTCCTCCGGCTGCATCCGCCTGCGCAACGAAGACGTCGTCGACCTCTACGACCGCGTCAATGTGGGGACCCGCGTCATCGTCATGTAACGGCGGCGCAATACTTACAGTGCCGCGCGTCCTTTCTGACGCGCAAAGAGCGCTGTAATCCTTTAAATTGCTGCATAATTTCTCCTTAAGTCGATTCCGATTTGAGGATAAATTATGCAGTGGAAGCCGCAAGAACATCCGGCTCCCCTTCTCCAAAAATGCTTTATCCGGCCACACCGATCTTGAATCGGGCAGAAGTTCATGTAGCTTCGAGCGGATTTGCTTGAGGGGAATCGATCATGATCAAACTAATGCCGGGTCTGGCTGCTGCCGGACTTGTCCTATCCTTGATGTCCACATCCGCCTTTGCTGCACCCGCCGGCTCCGCGTCCGACAATGCACGGCGCCCGGCGCAGATCGTGCGCGTCGCGCAGATGCCGAAATATGTGAAGCCGCAGTTCAAGCGCAAGAAAGTGCGCCTGGTAACGACGGAAGCCACCGGCACCGTCATCATCGATACCAACAACAAATATCTCTACCTCGTCGAAGGCAACAATCGCGCCACCCGCTACGGCATCGGCGTCGGTCGCGACGGCTTCGGCTGGTCGGGGGTCGTCAAGATCGGCCGCAAGGCCGAATGGCCGAGCTGGACGCCGCCGGCCGAGATGCGCCGCCGCGAAGCCGCCAAAGGACATATTATTCCTGCTTTCCAGGAAGGCGGCGAGGACAATCCGCTCGGCGCCCGCGCCATGTATCTCTACCAGGGCGGCCGCGACACGATCTTCCGCATCCACGGCACCAATCAGCCCTGGACGATCGGCCTCAACATGTCTTCCGGCTGCATCCGGATGATGAACCAGGATGTGACCCATCTCTACGATCGCGCGCCTGTCGGCACCAAGGTGATCGTCATCGGCCCCGGCAACAGGCAGGGCAAGGTGGCGTTCGAGGACAGGGGCATCGACGTGCTGCGCACCATGTTTGGCGGCTGAGCAACACTTACCAAAAAAACGAAAGGCGCAGTTTGACGCGCCTTTTGTTTTGCTTAGACTTTGCGGCGAAAAGCTGGCACACGTGCCTAAGAGTCGACATATTTATTTCGGGGCTATTCAATGACATCTGCGCTGCGTTCCTCAGCTTCCCTGCTTGCGGGCATCGCGTTTTTTACCATCTGTTCAGCAGTTTCCGCCTCGGCGGAAGACCTGCAATTCTCCATCTACGGCGGCTACCAGACCGCACCGCACAGCGGCGTCGATCTTTCCGACGGAACGAGTTTCACCGCCGGCTGGGAAGGCAAGTCCTTCGGCAGCCCGCCTTATTACGGTGCCCGCGTCACCTGGTGGCTCGAGAACTTCAACAAGCCGAACTGGGGTATCTCGCTCGATTATACCCATGACAAGGTCTATGCGGACGACGATACGCTCGCCAAGGCCGGCTGGTCGCATTTCGAATTCACCGACGGCCTGAACCTGATCACGGTGAACGGTCTCTATCGCTTCCAGGATCCGACCCGCCGCTGGACGCCCTATCTCGGCGCCGGTATCGGCGTGAACATTCCGCATGTCGAAGTGATTCGCCCTGAGGGCAAGACCTGGGCCTATGAATTCGGCGGCGTGACGCTGCAGGCCCAGGCCGGCGTCGACTTCAAGGTGACCGAACGCTGGTCGACCTTCGTCGAATACAAGGGAACCTATTCGCGCATCGATGTTCCGATCGACAGCGGCGTGGACCTGAAGACCAACATCTTCACGAATGCCGTCAACGTCGGCGTATCGTTCCACTGGTAACAAATTTCAGCTGCGGTGCTATTTGGTGCCGCAGCTGACCTTGCCCTCGACGGCATAGGGTTTTTCACCGCCTTCGATCGTCAGGGAATAGCTGCCGCTGAAATTTGCCGACGGCTTGCCGCGCTCGCCGGCGACAACCACCAGATCCAGCGTTGCGCCGCCGGTGTCATCTTCGCCGCCGTCGAAGACTTCCATCAGCAGTTCGCCGTTGCGCGACCAATGGTTGGTCAGGTGCTGCGATTCGAAAACACGCTTTCCGAACACGGCTTCTTGTGCCGGATCCTTGACGATCAGCGCGCCGCGGAAATGGTTGAGCTTGTGGCCGGCAGCGCTTTCGAATCCGCTTTCCAGCGTGAAGCGCGCTTCCTTGTCATCGGCGGAACAGAAAAAACGACTGTCGGCATGGGCGGTGCCTGCCGCACCGAGCAGTCCCGCAAATACGATCATTCCACGCCACATCGCCCAACCTCCCGAGACAGCGTCCTTTGCGGCTCTCGAAAAGATGCGCGGCGCTGCAATAGGTCTCAGCCTAACGGCAAACCTGTTAATTTTTCCGGCACAGCGCCGCCATAGGCCCAATCGAGAAGCTCGACCGTATGCAGGATCGGCATGCCGGTGCCGGTGGCGATCTGGGTGATGCAGCCGATATTGCCGGTGGCGATGATATCGGCCTTGGTGGCCTCGATGTTCTTGACCTTGCGCGCCTTCAGCGCAGCCGAGATCTCCGGCTGCATGATGTTGTAGGTGCCGGCGGAGCCGCAACAGAGATGGCCTTCCGCCGGATCGCGTACCGTAAAGCCCGCCGCTTTCAGCAATTGCTTCGGCCCCAGCGTGATGCGTTGGCCGTGCTGCATGGAACAGGCGGAATGATAGGCGACGGTGATGCCCTTCGGCGTGTGCGCCGGCAGGTCGAGGGTTGCGAGATATTCGGTGATGTCCTTGGCGAGCGCCGAGACCCTGGCCGCCTTTGCGGCATAGACGGGATCGAGGCGCAGCATGTGGCCGTAGTCCTTGATCGTCGTGCCGCAGCCCGAAGCGGTGATGATGATCGCCTCGAGGCCCTGCCCGTCGATCTCGCGCGTCCAGATATCGACATTGGCACGCGCACTTTCGAGCGCCTGTTCGGCGCGACCCATGTGATGGACCAGCGAGCCGCAGCAGACCTCGCCCTCCGGCATCACGACCTCGACGCCGAAGCGCGTCAGCAGGCGGATCGCCGCCGCGTTGATGCCGGGATCGAGCACCGGCTGAGCACAGCCGGAAAGGATCGCCACCCGGCCGCGCCGTTTGGTCTCGGGGCGATAGGTGCCTGGCTTTGCGAAGTCCGAAGCGGTCGGGATCCGCCGCGGCGCAAGCGCCAGCATGGCGGCAAAGGGTTTCAGCGCGCCCCCCCGCATCAGGCCGGCGAAGGGCCTGCCGAGACGGGCGAGTTTGAGCGCCAGACGGAAACGACCGGGATAAGGCAACACGGCGGCAAGAATGGCGCGCGTCAGCCGGTTCATGAACGGGCGTTTATAGGTCTTTTCGATATGGGCGCGGGCGTGATCGACCAGATGCATGTAATCGACGCCGGAGGGACAGGTGGTGACGCAGGCAAGGCAAGAGAGACAACGGTCGATATGGGTGACGACCTCGGCATCGGCGGGCCGGCCGTTTTCCAGCATGTCCTTGATCAGGTAGATGCGGCCGCGCGGACTGTCGAGCTCGTTGCCGAGCGTCACATAGGTGGGACAGGTGGCGGTGCAGAAGCCGCAATGGACACATTTGCGCAGAATCTGCTCGGATTCGGCGACATCAGGGTCGAGGAGCTGGGTGGGTGTGAAGTTGGTTTGCATCTAGCGGAATTCCCAAGGGATATTGGAGGTTCTGCTCGAAATACCCCCCTCTGTCCTGCCGGACATCTCCCCCACAAGGGGGGAGATCGGCAAGAGGTTGGACCATCGCTTCCTATCTGCCGTGTCGGGGTCGCAGTGCCTGAATTGTTTGGGGAAGTCGTAGCCCCCAGCCAATCTCCCGCCTTGTGGGGGAGATGTCCGGCAGGACAGAGGGGGGTATCTCAGACGCAGACCCATCTTGTTTCTCACCCCATCTTGCCCGGATTGAATATACCGGCCGGATCGAATTTTTCCTTCACTCGCCGAGACAACGTCGCCACCGCCTCGGGCTCCGGATGGAAGGCGGGTGTAACCGCCCTCGCCTCGCCGGATGCACGAATCAGCGTCGCGTGGCCGCCGCCGAGCGCCTTGATGTAGCGACGGACCAGTTCCGCTTCGGGGCCGGCCTCCATGCACATCCAGACGAGGCCGCCCTGCCAGTCGTAGAAGGCGTCGACGGCGGCCTCGAGGCGGAGTGCTGCGACCAGCTGATGGCCGGTGCCGGGGGCGACCGAGACGCGCCAGACCGGCCGCGCCGTGCCATCGGTATAGGGCAGCACGTCGCGGATTTCCTGCCAGAGCCTGGAGCTTTCCGGCTGTTCCAGCCGCGTAACTGTGGCGAAGCCCGACATTGCCGCGGCAAGCTTTTCGATGCGCACGTCGACCGAGCCCGGCAGGCCTTCGATGCGCAGAGCGGTCGCCTCACCCTCGGGCAATTTGCCGGCGAGGAATTTCCACGTCACCGTCAAGGGCAGGTGCGCGGCACCCGAGACTTCGACCGGCAGGGCCATCGCCGCGGCCATGGCGTTAGCCGCCTCGGCGTCGTTGAGGCCCGATAGCACCAGCGTCCGCTCCGTCTTCGGGCGCGGCGGCAGACGGAAGGTGACTTCGGTGAGGAAACCCAGCGTGCCATGCGAGCCGGCGACCAGCTTGACGAGATCGAGGCCAGTGACATTCTTCATCACCCGGCCGCCGGCCTTGATGATCTCGCCCTTGCCGTTGACAAAGCGCACGCCGAGCAGACTGTCGCGGGCGGCACCTGCGATCAGCCGGCGCGGGCCGGAGACATTGGCGGCGAAGACGCCGCCGATGGTCGGCTCGCCGGATGTGCCCATCACAGGGCGATGATCCATCGGCTCGAAGGCGAGCATCTGGCCGCTCTCCGAAAGTGCCGCCTCGACCTCGGCAAGCGGCGTGCCCGATCGGACAGTCATGACCATTTCGCCGGGATTATAAGCGACGATGCCGGTGAACCCGGTCGAGCGCAGCCGGTCCTCGGCGGCAACGATATTGCCGAAGCCCGAGCGGGTCTCGCCGCCGCAGATCGCCAGCGGCCGGCCGCTCTCCGCATGGGCGCGGACGATCACTGCTGCCTCTTCCTCGCTCGTCGGCATCAGATCGATCATGCGGCAGGGCGCCCTTCGAGCGGGAAGACCTTCGACGGGTTGAGGAGCCAGCCGGGATCGAAGGCGGCACGCGCCGCCATCTGCTGGGCGAGATCCACCTCGGAATATTGGTGCCGCATCAGGTCGCGCTTCTCGATGCCGACGCCATGTTCGCCGGTGAGGCAGCCGCCGGCATCGACGCAGAGCCTCAGAATATCGTTGCCGGCCGCCTCGGCACGGGCAGCATCCTCGGGATCGTTGGCGTTGAAGAGGATCAGCGGATGCATATTGCCGTCGCCGGCATGGAAGACGTTGGCGACGCGCAGGCCGTAATGATCGACGATCTCGGCGGTCCGCTTCAGCACGTAGGAGAGCTGGCTGAGCGGCACGGTGCCATCCATGCAGATATAGTCGGCGATGCGGCCGGTGGCGCCGAAGGCAGATTTGCGACCCTTCCAGATCAATGCCGCCTCGGTCGCCGACTGGCATTCGCGCACGGTCTTCACAGCGTGCCGGCGGGCGATCTCGACGATGTCCTTCAGCGCGGCGTCCATTTCCGCTTCCGACCCCTCGACCTCGACGATCAGCAGTGCGCCGACATCGAGCGGGTATCCGGCATGGGCGAAGGCCTCGCAGATCTCGATCGCCGGCTTGTCCATGAATTCGATCGCAACCGGGATGATGCCGGCGGCAATGACATCGGCAACGCAGGCGCCCGCCTCCTCCGAACTCTCGAAGCCGAAGAGCACCGGGCGCGCGCCTTCCGGCTTGGCGATCAACCGCACCGTCGCCTCGGTGACGATGCCAAGCTGGCCTTCGTGGCCGCAGACGAGGCCGAGTAGGTCGTAGCCTGCCGCATCCAGCGCCTTGCCGCCAAGCTCGATCACGGTGCCGTCGACCAGCACCATCCTGACGCCGAGCAGATTATTGGTGGTGACGCCGTATTTCAGGCAGTGGGCGCCGCCGGAATTCATGCCGATATTGCCGCCGATGGTACAGGCGAGCTGCGAGCTCGGATCGGGCGCATAGAAAAAGCCGTCCGCGGAGACGGATTCGGAAATATTAAGATTGGTGACGCCGGCCTGGACCACGGCGACGCGGTTCGGCAGATCGATTTCGAGGATGCTGTTCATCTTCGACAGGCCAACCACGACGGCATCCTCCTGCGGAATGGCGCCGCCGGAGAGCGAAGTGCCGGCACCGCGCGGCACGACGGGAATGCCGTAGCGGTTGCAATAGCGCATGACGGCGGAAACCTCAGCCGTGGTGCGCGGCAGGGCGACGGCGAGCGGCAGGCGGCGGTAGGACACGAAGGCGTCGGTCTCGAACGGCACCAGCTCGCGCGCCTCATGCACCAGGCATTCCGGCGGCAGAAGATCGGTCAGATCGGCAACGATCTGGGCTCGGCGCGCCAGCACGTCAGCGCGCGGCTCGAGAAACGAAATGGCGTCGGACATGGCGTTCTCCCTGGCCCTGACGACGGGGAATGACAGCGGGAAGATGATAACGGAAACCGGCCGCGAACCTCCCTGCCGCCGATAGACCGGCTTAGCACTTTCCCGAAAGTGGCGCAAATGCTAAGCACTTATGCCAAAAGAGGAAAAAGTCGCAAAACCTTATGACCAATCTGGGTGATCTCGAAATCTTTGCCAAGGTCGTTTCAACCGGAAGCATGTCGCTCGCCGGGCGGGCGCTCGGCTTTTCGCCGGCCGTCGTCTCCAAACGCATCAAGCGGCTGGAGGACCGGCTCGGTACCCGGCTCCTGCAGCGCACGACGCGGCAGATCTCGCTGACGGAGGCCGGACAGGGCTTCTACGACCGCGTTCTCGGCATTCTCGCCGGGCTCGAAGAGGCGGAATTCTATATTTCCGGCCGCTCGGCGCAGATGCACGGCACGCTGAAGATCTCAGCCCCGACCTCCTTCGGGCGCATGCATATCGCGCCGTATCTGAAGGATTTCATGGAGGCGCATCCGGAGCTTGCGATCAACCTGGTGCTGACCGACGAATTCAGCGACATCGTCGGCGGCGGCTTCGATCTGGCGATCCGCATCGCCGAACTCACCGATTCGAGCCTTGTTGCCCGGCGGCTGGCGCCGGTGCGCCGGCTGCTCTGCGCTTCGCCGGATTACCTTGCTGCGCATGGCGAGCCGAAGCACATCGACGAGCTGAAACACCATCGCTGCCTGCCGGCCCACAATAACGACACCTGGCGGCTGAAGGGGCCGGACGGGGCGCTGAGTCTCAGGCCGGAAGGCTTGCTCATCACCAATTCCAGCGAGGTGATCCGCGAGGCTGTGATCGCCGGCCTCGGGATCGCGCTGCGCTCCACCTGGGATATCGGCGAAGAGCTCAAGGGTGGCCGGCTGGTGCAGGTGCTGCCGGCCTATGAGAGCTCGCACAATGTCGCGCTGTCGGCCGTCTATCCCAGCCGGCAGTTCCTGCCGGCCAAGGTGCGGCTGTTCATCGACTATCTGGCGGAACTTTATGGGCCTGTCCCCTATTGGGAGCGTTGACGCCGCTTCAGCGCGCCAGATCGAGATAGGCGTTCGCCACCATCGCATCGATATCGGCGGGCACAGGCACGAGGCAGGATTGGGGACCGGCTTCGCCCCTGGCGATGCGTTCCAGGCAGCGGGCCTGAAGGGTGAAGCCGAGATCCATCGATTCGACGGTATTGCCGAGCGGCCGCGGGCCGGCGAGGTTGGCCATGTGGCCGCCACCCAGCACATGGAAGGAGCGGCCGTCGCCGAGATGGAAGGTCTCGATGTAATCGGCCTCATAGCGGTCGATGCCGACGATATCGGGATGGCGGCGGAAAGCCTCGACATCGATCTCATGCGGGAAATGACCGCCATTCATCAGGATCGCGCCATCCTTGACGAGCGGCAGGTCGGCCGCCGTGACGATACCGGCAAAACCCGTGACGGTGATGATGATATCTGCCGAGCGGATCGCCGCATCGCGCAGCGGCGTGACGAAGCCGTCGAGATGGGCTTCGAGTGTCGTCACCGGATCGGTATCGACGACGCTGACGGTGGAAAAGGCATTGCGGAAACAGGCGGCCGTGCCCTTGCCGCAAGCGCCGTAGCCAAAGACCGTCACGCGTTTGCCGTTGGTGGAGCGGTTGGTGAAGCGCAGGTAGCTTTCGAACAGGCTCTGGCCGACGGCATGCCTGTTTTCGGCGAACTGCTTGATCGGGCTGTCGTTGATGACGAGGATCGGCATGTTCAGGCGCTCGCGCAGCGGCAGCAGCCGGGTGCGGCCGGAGGTGGTTTCCTCGGTGCCGCCGCGGAGATTGGCGTAGGTTTTTTCCGCCGCGATGGCGAAAAGATCGCCGCCATTGTCGAGCAGCAAATCGGGCTGTTCGGCGATCACTGCTTCGAGGCTCTGATGATGCGCGGCGGGATCGGTCGTCTGCGAGGCAAAAACCGTGATGCCTTGGGAACGCAGGAATTCGACCGTCGAAGGCTGGGTGCTGTTGAGATTGCCGGTGCAGACGAGACGGGCGCCGCCGGCGCGAAGCGTCATCAGCAGCGCTACCGTCTTCGGCTCCAGATGAATGCCGGTGCCGATCGACAGGGCCTCGAAAGGACGCGTCCGCTCGAATTCGGCGGCCGTCGCCTTAAGCAGCCGGCAGCTGTTGCCGATCCAGTCGATGCGGGTTGCGCTCTTTTCCATCATCTCTTTCCTATTTGCGTGTTGGTGCTATTTTTAGCCGAGCAACAGGGCGGCGAATATGGAAGTAATTCTGGCGAAGGGGCAGAAAATCTGCCCTTTCAGGCCGGTGTCCCGCAACGAAGCAGCCAGCCGGATAAGGCGGCAAAGGCCGTCCGTTTCGCATCCGGCGTGCGGCAGCAGAGGCTATAGCCCGATGGCCGGGAGATGAAACCGTAGGGCGCGACCAGATGCCCGCGGTGGAGATCGTCTTCGATCGAAGCGCGTGGCGCAAGCGCGATGCCAAGCCCGGAGCGGGCAGCAGCCAGCGCCAGCAGCAGATCCTCGAATTCTTGGGCGCGGGAAAAGACGACCGGCGGCGTGCCGCTTTCGGCAAACCATTCGTCCCAGAGCTTCGGAACGCTGCGGCTGACAAGCACCGTCAGCGCACCCATTGCCGCCGGGCCGCTCGATAGTGTCGCGGCAAGCGAAGGCGTCGCGACCGGGCCGAATTCGTCCTCCATGAACCGCAGGGCGGTGATGCCCGCGGCCGGCCGGTATTCGCCGCCCATGATCACAGCGTCCAATTCGGGATGCATCTGCAGCGGTTCGACCACGGTCATCGGCACGATGTCGACGGTATGACCGAGGCTCGCCTGCATGTCCCCGACGCGCGGCATCAGCCACCAGACCGCGAAGGCGGAGGGCACGCCAAGGCGGATGCGGCCTGGCACCACACCTTCGAGTTCCGAAGCGGCGCGCCCTAGAATGTCGAAAGCCGCACTCGCGGCGGCTGCAAAAACGCTGGCCTGCAAGGTCGGGACCAGCCTGCGGCCGTCACGCGTAAAGAGCTTGCGACCGAAGTGATTCTCCAGCGTGTCGATCTGCTGGCGCACGGCGCCGCGCACCACATTCAGCTCTTCGGCAGCCTTCAGAATGCTGCCGTGACGGCAGACGGCCTCGAAGGCGCGGATGGCATTGAGCGGTGGAAGACGCATGGAGACGACATTCACAAAATCATAGTGGATCACTAGATCTCGCCATTGAACGAAAGGCAAGATCACGCCATATTGTACAGCTGTGCAATGTGACGCATTCGAGACAGGATGTGGCGGATTTTCCGAACCTGTCCCACCTCGATTTCCCTATGAACGGCGATCAAATCGCGTTTCGATCGTCACGCCTATTTTGGATTGAGTAAGCTTTCCGTGATATACGTATATGAGTGATTCCTAACGACGACTGCGAAGGTGACCCGACAATTGACTCTTCTCGCCCGACTGGCTTCCGATGTGCAACTGATGTTCCGGCGTCCGCCGCGACAGCAATATGGTGCGCTCTGCTATCGGGTAAAGAAGAAGAGCGGCGAGGTCGAGGTACTGTTGATGACCAGCCGCGATACCGGCCGCTGGGTCATTCCCAAGGGCTGGCCGATGACGCGCAAATGCGCCCATGAGGTCGCGATGCAGGAAGCCTTCGAGGAAGCCGGCGTCCGCGGCGTCGTCGAAACGGAGACGCTCGGCGCCTACACTTATTCGAAGGTGCTGCGCGACGGCGTGCAGGTGATCTGCAAGGTGCAGGTCTATGCACTCGAAGTCACCGACATGGCGAAAAACTTCAAGGAAAAGGGCGAGCGCCGCATCGAATGGGTCTCGTTCGACGAGGCGGCCGGGCGCGTGCGCGAACCGGAACTCCGCCACCTTTTCCTCGCCTTCAAACAAAGGATGGCCGACAGGCTTTCGGCCAAGGCTGCAAAACAAATTCCAGAAGTGAAACAAATTCCGGCAGAATGAATCCTGCCATCTTGCGCTGCTAGGAAAGCAGCGTAGAAGCAGATTCATCCTCAGGAAAAAGAATGCCGCCACGTCCCGCAGTCCTCACGAAACGCACGCTCGACAAGGACCTCGACAAGATCACCCATGCCGAGGACGCGGCGAAGCATGTTTTGCGGCGGCTGGTGACGCCTGGTCTCGGGCTGATCTTCGTCGGTCTGGCCATGCTCTTTGCGGGCGTCTACGTATTCGACCGGCCGGGAGCGATGCTCGTCATCGCGGCGGCGGCCCTTGCCGGCTACATGGCGATGAACATCGGCGCCAATGACGTGACCAACAATGTCGGCGCCGCCGTGGGCGCGCGCGCCATGACGATGGGCCAGGCACTCATCATCGCCGCGATTTTCGAAGTTCTTGGCGCCACGATCGGCGGCGGCGAGGTCGTCAAGACGATTTCCGCAAACATTGTCGACGCCGTCCAGGTACCGCCGGCGCTGCTCGGCTGGATCATGATGGCGGCCCTGATGGCGGCGGCCCTCTGGATCAACCTCGCAACCTGGATGAACGCGCCGGTGTCCACCACCCATGCGATCGTCGGGGCGGTGATCGGCGCCGGCATCTCAGCCGTCGGGCCGGAGCCGGTGAACTGGCGGGTGATGCTGGAGATCACCTCGAGCTGGATCACCTCGCCGCTGATCGGCGGGCTGATCGCGGCCGGGCTGCTTTATCTCGTCAAGACCCTGATCATCTATCGCGACGACAAAATCGCGGCCGCACAGCGCTGGGTGCCGGTGCTGGTCGCGGTGATGGCCGGCGGCTTCATGGCCTATATGGTGCTGCAGCTGTCGCCCACGGGCAGGTTTCAGTCTTTCACCATCATCCTCATCGGGATCGGCATCGGGCTGGTGAGCTGGCTTGCCGCCCGGCCGCTCATTCTCGCCCAAGCGCGGGATCTCGAAAACCGCAACAGCTCGCTGCGGGTGCTGTTTAAGCTGCCGCTGATCGGCTCCGCAGCGCTGCTGTCCTTCGCGCATGGCGCCAACGACGTTTCGAACGCGGTCGGGCCGCTTTCGGCGATCGTCCATTCGGTCGGCATCGGCGGAGACGGTGGCGTCGGGCATCCGCCGCTCTGGGTGATGCTGATCGGCGCCTTCGGCATCTCCGTCGGCCTGCTGCTCTTCGGGCCGCGCCTCATCCGGCTCGTCGGCGAGGAGATCACCAAGCTCAATCCGATGCGGGCCTATTGCGTCGCGCTGTCGACCGCCTTCACCGTCATCGTCGCCTCCTGGCTCGGCCTGCCGGTCAGCACCACGCATATCGCCGTCGGCGCCGTTTTCGGCGTCGGCTTCTTCCGCGAATGGTACACGCGCCATTCGAAGGCCCGCATCGCCTATATCAGACGCAAGGCCGAAAGCTGGGACATTGACGAGCCGGAAGAGCCGAATATCCACGAGACCCGGCGGCGCTATCTCGTGCGCCGTTCGCATTTCATGACGATCATCGCCGCCTGGATCGTCACCGTGCCGGTTTCGGCAGCGCTTGCGGCAATGATTTATTGGGTTATGTTCGCGCTCTTCGTCTGAGATCCCGAGTTTTTTTAAATGCGCGCCAATTTCCGTATGCAACGGCTTTTCGTCGACGCGCCGCTTTCCAGCGGCGCCGTCGTAGAGGCGAATGCCGATCAGTTCAACTATCTCGGCAATGTGCTGAGGATGGAGGACGGTGCGGAGATCCTGCTCTTCAACGGCCGCGACGGCGAGTGGAAGGCGACCCTTACCTTCCCCACGCGCAAACGCATCCTTTTGACGGCAACCGAAGAGACGCGGCCGCAGCCGCTGCCTTGCGACCTGCACTACCTCTTTGCGCCGCTCAAGGTCGGCCGCTTGGACTATCTCGTGCAGAAGGCGGTCGAAATGGGAGCCGGCCTGCTGCAGCCGGTCATGACCCAGCACGTCCAGGGCAAGATCACCAATCTCGACAAGCTGCGCGCCAATGTCGTCGAGGCGGCGGAGCAATGCGGCATCCTCGGCATTCCCGATGTGGCCGAGCCGGTGAGGCTTCTCGACCTGCTCGACCGCTGGCCGAGCGAGCGCCGCATCATCTATTGCGACGAGGGCGATGCCGGGCAAAACCCGCTGCCGGTGCTCTCGGCGATCAGGGAAAGACATCTCGCTTTGCTCGTCGGGCCGGAAGGCGGCTTTTCGGAAGAGGAACGCGCGCGGCTTCGAAGCCTCGATTTCGTCACCGCCATTCCGCTCGGACCGCGCATCCTGCGGGCCGATACGGCAGCCGTTGCGGCATTGGCAGTGGTCCAGGCCGCGATCGGCGACTGGAACTAAGATCGAAAACGGGTTGACATGGAAATCACTGTTATTTTTTTGATGCGTCATTGAAAGAATTTCACTTGCAACATGGGTGGCTTGGGTCCAAATCACCCTTCCAATTGCCCGGCCCCCTGGGCGCCTTTTTGAATACAGGTATCCCGCATGGCCCGCGACACTACCGACCAGACACCGCTCTCTTCGGTCCAGGATCTGACCGATTATATCGCGGCGGGCAACAAGCCGCGGGAGCGCTTCCGGATCGGCACCGAACACGAGAAATTCGCCTTCTTTCGCGCCGACAACAGCCCGGTTCCCTATTTCGGCGATGCCAGCATTTCGGCCCTCTTGACCGGCCTGCAGAAAAAAAGCGGCTGGGAGCCGATCACCGACGGCGGCAACATCATCGGGCTTGCCGAGCAGAACGGCATGGGCGCGATCTCGATCGAGCCTGGCGGCCAGTTCGAACTTTCCGGCGCACCGCTGGAGACGATCCATGAGACCTGTCGGGAATCGAACCAGCATCTGGCGACGCTGCGCGAAATCGCCGAACCGATGGGCATCCGCTTCCTCGGCATCGGCGGCAGTCCGAAATGGACCTATGCGGAAACCCCGCAGATGCCGAAATCACGCTACGAGATCATGACCCGCTATATGCCGAAGGTCGGCACCCAGGGTCTCGACATGATGTACCGCACCTGCACGATCCAGGTGAATCTCGATTTCTCCTCGGAAGCCGACATGCGCAAGAAAATGCGCGTCTCGATGAAGCTGCAATCGCTGGCGACCGCTCTATTTGCATCCTCGCCCTTCACCGAAGGCAAGCCGAACGGGCTGCTCTCCTGGCGCGGCGATATTTGGCGCGATGTCGACAACCGGCGCGCCGGCCTGCTCGATTTCACCTTCCGCGACGATTTCGGCTTCCGTGACTATGCCGAATGGGCGCTCGACGCGCCGATGTATTTCATCGTCCGCGACGGCCGCTATCACGACTGCACCCATGTCACCTTCCGCCAGTTCATGAACGGCGCATTGAAGGGCGAGGTCGCCGATCCGGCGCCGACGATGGGTGACTGGACAAACCATCTTTCGACACTTTTCCCCGACGTGCGGCTAAAGCGTTTCCTCGAAATGCGCGGCGCCGACGGCGGCCCATGGCGCCGCATCTGTGCCTTGCCGGCCTTCTGGGTCGGCCTGCTTTACGACGATGCGGCACTCGACGCCGCCGACGAGTTGACGAAGGATTGGAGCTTTGCCGAGATCGGTGCGCTGCGCAACGCCGTTCCCGCCGAAGGGTTGAAGGCGCAATTCCGCGGACATCCGCTCTTCGACATGGCGCGCGAGGTGATCGGCATATCAAGGGCCGGCCTCAAGGCGCGGGGCAGGCTCAACCGCGAAGGCCAGGACGAGAGCATCTTCCTGGCGCCTCTCGAAGAGGTGCTCGCCAAGAAGGCGACACTCGCCGAGGATCTGCTGTCGCTCTATCACGGCCGCTGGCGGGGCTCCGTGGAACCGGTGTTCGAGGACTATCAGTACTGAACTGAGCCCTGAATAATTCCCTAAATCGGAACCGATTCAAGGAATATGCAGTGGCAAGCTGTGGTCACGGCGCCTTCGCGCGCTTCCTGGCTTCGCGCAATCTGGCCGTGCGACGAGCGGGCCTCAGTTCCTCGATCGTCGGCAGCCACCACTCGGCGTCTTGAACTGGTGGCATCTTCGCAGGCCAGGTGCGGACGAGTTCTTCCAATGTGGGGACCCGCCAATATCCCCAGACATGATCCTCGGTCACGCCGGCATAGAAGTCCGTAACGACGTTCGGGTCGACCAGTTCGCCGGTGATCTCGGTAAAGACGACGATTCCGTAGGCGGTGACCACAGGGCGGCCTATCGGCGGCAAGTCGTCGCTCTGAAGCGGGTAGCGATGACGCTTCCGTTCCGCAGAGCGGAGCTTGCTGCGTATATCCTGTTCGGTCCCCTTCCGCTCCTCGGCTCGACGCCGTCTCTCCTCTGGCTCGTTTCTGCGCGCCGCCGCCTCGATCTCCTGCCACCGGCGTCTGAGTTCCTCATAGGACCGGAAGGGAACGTGCCATATCTTGAGATCGCCGTCCCATCGCGAGAATGGCACTTCGCGCAATTCGTCGACGACGGTCTTCGAATACGGCGTGCGAATTCGAAAGCCTGCCTTGCCGAGTTCAAGGTAAGAACTGTCGATGGGATCGAAGGCGAAGGCGTCGCGGCCCTTCGCATCCGCATGGGCGTCGGCTTCAGCCTCCATCTCGGCAAGCCATCGCCCGATGCGGCGGGACGCCGTCCGCCCGGGAACGAACCAGGCCTTGCGGGCATCACTCCAGCGGGCACGGGGGAAACGTCTTCGGAATTGCTCGACAGTCATCCTGTCATAGGAGAAGGAAATGTCGGCGCCCGGCTTCACACCGTCGTCACTCGGCGGCGCCTCGTTGTGATCAGCGGGGGATTTCGTTTCGGCCATGGAAGGAGAACGCCGGCGCGCAGGGATCGGTTTCCGGCGAGGATATCATGCCGCGAAGAAATCGGCTCAGCTCCGGAAATTTGCCTGCACATGCTTAAATGCCCGCTCGACGGCGGGGCGTGGTTCAGCGACGGCGGGGTCCTGCTCGGCTTCGACGACCAGCCATCCGCGATAGCCGCTGTCCCTGACGAAACGGGCAAGCCGCTTGAAATCGATGATGCCGTCGCCGGGGACGGTGAACATGCCCCCGCGCACGCCGGCATTGAAGCTCATGTCACCCGCACGCACCTCGTCGATAACAGGACCTCGAATGTCTTTCAGATGAATGTGCACGATGCGATCGCCGAACCGATCGATCAGCCTGGCATAGTCGAAGCCGCCGGCGACGGCATGGCCGGTATCGAGAAGCAGTCCCGCCTCCGAGCCTGTCTTGTCAAAGATTGCCGATATCTCGTCGAACGTTTCGGCGACCATCATCAGGTGATGGTGGTAGGCAAGCGTCAGACCATATTCCGTCGCCAGGCGTCCGGCGAAATCGGTCAGGCGCCCGGCATATCCCGCCACTTCGGCCGCCGGCATGCGCAACCGCTGCGACATCGGTGCATCCAGCGGCGATCCAGGCGTCATCATCGCGACTTCGCCATAGACCATCACCTTGCAATCCATCGCTCGCAGCAGCGCGGCGTGCCCGGCAACGGCCTTCATCTCGTCGTCGACACTGCGCTCGGCCAACTCGCCGGAATGCCATCCGGATGCGAGAGCAAGCCGATGGCTGTCCAGCAGCGAGCGGAGCACTCCTGCCTCGCGCGGGAATTTCCGCCCGAGCTCGATCCCCTCATAGCCGCTCTCGGCAGCGTCCCGGAGGCAGGTTTCTAGCGATATGTCGGCGCCGAGGTCTTCCAGAACGTCGTTGGCCCATGACAGCGGACTGACCGCCAGACGCACGCCAACGGGCAAGGCAGTGATATGTCCAGTCATCGATATTTCCTCCGAGATATGTCTTGAGAGTGCCGCTTGGTGGCCGCGAAAAGGAGCGCCCCATGTGGAAATGGCCTATGTGGATGTTCGCACGACCAGCTTGCCGGGAAGGGTTACGGTTTCCGGCTCCAGCCGGCCCTTGATCATGCCGATGACCGCCTGCACCATCTCGATCCTCGGCTGCTCATAGGTCGTCAGGCCGTAGCAGGAGGCGCCGCCGAGTTCGTAATTGTCGAAGCCGACGACGGCGATGTCATCAGGTATCCGCAGTCCGAAATTGCCGCGGATCTCGTCCATCGCTCCGAGGGCGAGGATATCATTTTCGCACATGAGGACGTCGACCCTTGCGGCCGGGTCGATGTCGTTCAGATAGTGACGGACGGATCCTGCCCCAGCTTCGGCGCTGTATCTGTCGGCGGACAGAATGACGATCTCGTCCACCCCCTTCCCCTTCCAGAAATCGATGAAATGCTGCCGGCGCCGCAGCGCCGTCGATAGCGCCGGCGCACCGGTCATGAAACCGGGACGCCGGTATCCCCTTTCATAGAGGTGGTCGACAATGTCGCGCAGCGCCAGTTCGGCGTCGCAGACGACGGCCGGCACGCCGTCGATCTGGCTGTCACGAGCCAGGACGAACATCGGCGGCATGCCCCTGCCCAATTGCCGGTCGCTCAGCGTTTCGTTGCGAAAGGCGGTGCCGAAGAGGATGACGGCGTCGACCTGACGCTGATCGGCGTTCAGCAGCGCATGGACGTGATCGAAGTGATTGTTGATATTGATCAGCACCGCGACCAGGCCTTCCGCCTGCAAACGTTCGGTCAGGGTTTCCAGGAACGGCAGCTTCTGGGGATTGGCGAAGTCGTCGACGAAGACCGCGACCTGATGCGTCAGATTGGTCGCGAGACTACGGGCGAGCAGGTTGGGCGTGTAGTTGAGCACGGCCGCCGCCTCGAGAACCCTACGCTTGCTTTCCTCGGTGATCGAGGCGCCCGGCGTAAATGCCCGGATGACCGTCCACTTCGAGACGCCTGCCGCATCCGCGACCTCTTTGGCCGTCGCTCTTTTTCGCAATGATGCCTCCCCGCAAAAAAAATGAAACAAACATTCCATTTTATGATCCAGATGAAATGAATGCTTGATTTTAGCGCATCCGTGAATAAGATGCACCCGTTTGCACCCGGTAGCAAGCACGTTTGCACCCGGTAGCATTCGTTTTTGCCATCCTGAGGAGTGGATGGCCTAGAGGAGGAAGACATGACATCTATTTTGAAGAAGCTCGCATTCGGCGCCCTCGCCCTTGGCGTTGCGACCACGGCGGCTGTCGGAGCCAAGGCCCAGGAGCCGACGATCATCGCCGTCACCCACGGCCAGGCGTCCGATCCGTTCTGGTCGATCGTCAAGAACGGCATGATGCAGGCGGCCAAGGACAGCAACGTCAAGGTCGACTATCGCGCTCCCGAAACCTTCGACATGGTGGCGATGGCGCAGCTGATAGAAGCCGCCGTCAACCAGAGCCCTGCCGGCATCGTCATCTCGAACCCCGATCCCGATGCGCTCGGTTCGGCGATCGAAAAGGCCGTTGCCGCCGGCATCCCGGTCATCTCGATGAACTCCGGCATTTCCGCTGCCGAAAAACTCGGCATCAAGCTGCATGTCGGCCAGGACGAACTGCCGGCAGGCGTCAAGGTCGGCGCCAAGCTCAAATCTCTCGGCCTGAAGCACGTCCTCTGCGTCAACCAGGAAGTTGGCAACGCGGCGCTCGATCAGCGTTGCGCCGGCACCGAGAAGGGCTTTGAAGGCGGCACGGTCACCGTTTTGCCGACCACGGCCGATCCGGCCGAAATTGAAGCGAAGATCCAGGCGGCTCTGACCTCCGATCCGTCCATCGATGTCGTTCTCGGCCTGTCGGCTCCGCTCGTCGGCGAGCGTGCGGTCGCCGTCGTCGAGAAGATGGGCGCTGGCGACAAGGTCAAGGTCGCATCCTACGATCTGTCCGCCGGCTTCCTGCAGGCTGTCGCCGACGGCAAGGCGTTGTTCGCGGTGGACCAGCAGCCATACCTCCAGGGCTATCTCCCCGTGACCTTCCTGGCGCTCAACGCTCGATATGGCACGATCCCGGCAGGCAACGTCGCCTCCGGCCCGAGCTTCGTCGAGAAGGATGCGGCCGCATCGGTCATCGAGAAATCCTCCCAGGGCATCCGCTGAGGCGGAGCCGCGGCAGCTTCCGCCTGGGCGGAGGCTGCCTCCAACGCCGCGCCTCCACGCGTGAAGGCGCACGCACGGCAACGACCAATCCTTGAGGAATGAACCATGACGCTCGCCAATGAACAGAATGGGGCTGCCACCCGATCCGATGAGCGGCTGAAAAAGGTTTCGGGTTTGACCGCGCTGCTGCGGCGGCCGGAACTCGGCGCCGTCGCCGGTCTGGTGCTCGTCACCATCTTCTTTTTCTTCACCGCCAATCCCGCCATGTTCACGCTGGCCGGCGTGATCAATTTCATGGCGCCGGCCGCGCAGCTCGGCATTCTGGCGATCGGCGCGGCATTGTTGATGATCGGCGGCGAATTCGATCTGTCGATCGGCTCGATGGTGGCCTTTGCCGGATTGGTCTTCGGCACCGCCCTCGTCGTTCTGCACCTGCCGCTCAGCGTGGCGATCCTCGTTGCGCTGGCCTTCGCCGCCGTGATCGGCGTGACCAACGCCCAGATCACCATGCGGACCGGCCTTCCCTCCTTCATCGTCACGCTCGCCTTCCTGTTCATCCTGCGCGGCCTGACGCTCGTCGGCCTGAAATGGGCAAGCGGCGGCGCCACCCAGCTGCGCGGCATGAAGGAAGCCGCAGCCGGCAGTCCGCTCGCGCCATTCTTCTCGGGCGACGCCTTTATCGGCCTGTTCTCATGGCTCGCCGGGCACGGGATCATCGAGACCTTCCCGAACGGCACGCCGAAAGTGCCGGGAATTCCGGTCGAGATCCTGTGGTTCTTCGGCATCGCCGTTCTTGCCACCTGGGTCCTGCTCAGAACCCGCTTCGGAAACTGGATCTTCGCAGCCGGCGGCGATCCGCGCGCCGCCAGAAAATCGGGCGTTCCGGTTGCCCGCGTCAAGACCACGCTTTTCGTGATCACCGCCCTTTGCGCCACGCTGGTCGCCATCCTGACCGTGCTCGACGCAGGCTCGACGGATGCGCGCCGTGGCTTCCAGAAGGAGTTCGAGGCCATCATCGCCGCCGTCATCGGCGGATGCCTGCTGACAGGCGGCTATGGCTCGGCCATCGGCGCATTCTTCGGTTCGATCGTCTTCGGCATGGTGCTGATCGGCCTGACCTACACCTCGATCGACCAGGATTGGTACCTCGTCTTCCTCGGCGGCATGCTGCTGATCGCGGTGATCTTCAACAATGTCATTCGCAAACGCGTCACGGGAGAACGCTGATGAGCATGTCTCAGACGCCCCTCGTCGAGGTGAAGAACCTCGTCAAACACTTCGGCTCCATCATTGCGCTGAACGGCGTGTCGCTCACCGTCAATGCCAACGAAGTGCTCTGCCTTCTCGGCGATAACGGCGCCGGCAAGTCGACGCTGATCAATACGCTCGCCGGCGTCTTCAAGCCGACATCGGGAGAATTCCTGGTCGAAGGGCAGCCGCGCGCCTTTGCCGGTCCGCGCGACGCGCTCGATGCCGGTATCGCCACCGTGTATCAGGATCTCGCGATGATCCCGCTGATGTCGGTGACCCGGAACTTTTTCATGGGACGCGAACCGCTCAAAGGCCTCGGCCCCTTCAAGCGCATGGACATGGAACACGCAAACAACGTGACGCGCGACGAGATGCACAGGATCGGCATCGATGTGCGCGATCCCGAGCAGGCCGTCGGCACGCTTTCCGGCGGAGAGCGCCAATGCGTTGCGATCGCGCGCGCGGTCTATTTCGGCGCCAAGGTGTTGATCCTCGACGAACCGACATCGGCACTCGGCGTGGCGCAAACATCGATGGTACTGAAATACATCAACCAGGTCCGCGGCAAGGGCCTCGGCGTGATCTTCATCACCCACAATGTTCGCCACGCCTATGCTGTCGGCAACCGCTTCACCGCGCTCAACCGCGGCCGCACGCTCGGCACCTATTCGAAGAGCGAGATCGGCATCGAGGACCTTCAAAACCTGATGGCCGGCGGCAAGGAGCTGCAGACCCTGTCGGAAGAACTCGGCGGAACGATCTGACCGACCTTCACCCCGAACTACGATGCGGCGCTCGCGCCGCTCTCACCACCTCAGACCCTTGATATGGAAACCCTGCCATGAGTGCTGCCAAGACTTCCCCCTTCCCGCTTGCCGCCTGCGCCGAAATGCTCTGGCGCGACAAGCCGATCGAATGGCGCGCCGCGAGGCTGAAGGAAATGGGCTTCGGCGTCGGTCTCTGGAACTGGCCGGAGCACGACCTCGCCAAACTGGAGGCAACAGGCGCGACCTTCACGATCATGAACGGCTATCTCACCGGCCGCCTGACCGACGACGAGGGCGCCGCCGAACTTTTAAGGACGGCGCGCCAAACCGCTGAGATCGGCAAGCGGCTCGGTGTGCAGCGGCTGAACCTGCACGGCACCGGCCTCGGAGATGGGGGCCTACCCGTCCAGCCGGTCGAAGTGGTCACCGGCGCGATGTGGCTGAAAGCGCGCGACACGCTCCTCCGGATCGTCGACATGGCCGAAGAGGAAAACGTCACCTTCACGCTCGAAAACCTCAATCTACCGGTCGATCATCCGGGCGTGCCCTTCGGACGCGCGGAAGACACGCTGGCGCTGGTCTCGAGCGTCGATCACCCCCGGCTTCGCCTCAATCTCGACCTCTACCATGCCCAGATCGGCGAAGGGAACCTGATCGAGCTTTGCCGCAAATGCCTGCCCTGGATCGGCGAAATCCAGGTGGCCGACGTGCCGGGCCGCTGCGAGCCGGGGACCGGCGAAATCAACTGGCGCGGCATCGCCCGCGCGCTGAACGCCATGGGCTATTCCGGCCCGGTCGGCATGGAAGCCTGGTCGGCGGGCGATCCCGAAGCCGCGCTTGAAGCCTTCCGCACCGCCTTCACCCTCTGATCCATCTCGATACGCACAGGATTGCTGCCATGCCAGCCAACAAACCCGTCAATCTCGGCCTCATCGGCGCCGGCCGCATCGGTTCCTTTCATGGGGAGACCGTGTCCCGCCGCCTCGTCAACGCCAATCTCGTCGCCATCGCCGATCCCGCACCGGGCGCTGCCGCCAGGCTCGGCGAGACGCTCGACGTCGAGACCGCTTATACCGGCGTCGCGGAGCTTCTTTCCCATCCCGGGCTCGATGCCGTGATCATCGCCACACCTGCCCGCTTCCACACCAATATCCTCGTCCAGGCCGCCGAAGCCGGCAAGGCGATCTTCTGCGAAAAGCCGATGGCGCTGACACTGGAGGATGCCGATCGCGCTATTGCAGCGGCACGCGCGGCCAACGTTCCCCTTCAGGTCGGTTTCAACCGGCGTTGGGATCAGGCCTTTGCCGAAGGCCGTGCCGCGATCGACGAGGGAAAGATCGGCGCGCCGCAGCTGATCCGCTCGCTGACGCGCGATCCCGGCCCGTTCGGCGCCGATCCCGATCGCATTCCGCTCTGGACGATTTTCTACGAAACCCTCATTCACGACTTTGACACGCTGCTTTGGCTCAATCCCGGAGCAAAGCCCGTCGAGGTCCATGCAATGGCCGACGCCCTCATCCGGCCGGATGCCCGGGAGAAAGGCTTCCTCGATACGGCTGTAGTGACCATCCGGTTCGACAATGGCTCGATCGCGGTCGCCGAGGCAAACTTCTCCGCCCTCTACGGCTACGACATTCGCGGCGAAGTCTTCGGCTCCGGCGGGATGGTCACGATGGGCGACGTGCGCCGCTCTAGCATGACGCTCTTCGACGGCAATGGCGTCTCGAACGACACATGGCGCCGCGACACCGAGCACTTCGTTCACGGCTATACGGCCCAGCTCGCCTCTTTCGTTCGCGCCGTTCGTAACCGTGAACTACCCAAAGGGCCGACGGGTACGGATGCTCGCAATGCACTCGCAATCGCGCTTGCCTGCATCGCATCGGTTTCGAAAAAGCAGGCAATCCCGCTGGACTGAAGGCCAACCGCGGTGCGTCCGGAGCCGGCGCACTGCATCTCGAAGGAACCACGGTCATGAATTCTGAGGAAAATCTCAAGCGGCCGACCGATCTGACCGAACTCAAGGCCATGATCGTCAAGACAGGCTTGACGCTGCCCGAACAGCAGGAACGCGCTGCCCGCATGGCGCTCACAAATCCGGAACTGATCGCGTTCGGGACCGTCGCTTCTGTCGCGCTCAAGTGCTCCGTCTCCCCCTCCACCGTCGTTCGCGTTGCCACCGCTCTCGGATTTGCGAGCTTTCGCGACTTCAAGACATTTTTCCGGCAGCATCTGAAAACATCCCGCCTTGCCGAGCAGAGCATAAACACTGCCCGACACGCGCCTCCCATCCCGAACCGATGATGTCCTAAAGCGAGAGGGCCGGCGGCGGTGTTCCACTGATCTGCCGCTGAGGCTCGACCGCATGCTCCAGCAAAAAAATTCCTCCCTAAGTTCTTATGGCAAAAAGCCGTTTGCACATTACCATTTCCGGATATAGTGACGTGACACGCGTCACGACTCGGGGAAAGGGACCTCCATGCTGCCACTCTTCGACATGATGATGCAGGCGCAGAACGGCGCGGCGATGGAGGCGATCGCCCGGCAGTTCAACCTTGCGCAGGAACAAGCGACGAAGGCAATGGCGGCGCTGATGCCGGCCTTTTCCGCAGGGCTGAAGCGCAGCACCAGCAATCCCTATGATTTCGTCGGGCTGATGCAGGCGGTCTCCTCCGGCAATTATGCGCGATATTTCGAGGATATGAACCGGGCGTTCACGCCGGAGGGCATTTCCGACGGCAACAATATCCTTGCTCAACTCTTCGGTTCGAAGGAGGTTTCGCGTGCGGTCGCGGCCCAGGCCGCGCAGATGACCGGCATCGGCCAGGATATCTACAAACGGATGCTGCCGGTGCTCGCCGATACGCTGATGGGCGGGCTGTTCAAACAGACGACCGGCCAGATGGCCTCGCCGGTCAACCCCTTCGTCAACACCGCGATGAACGAGACCATCCAGAAGTGGCTGGAAAGCACCGGCTTTGCGCCGAAGCCGAAGACAGCTCCGGAACCCAGCATCTTCGACAATCCCTTCACGCAGGCGATGCAGCTGATGTTTTCGGTGCCGAAGCCGGAAGCGACATCTCAACCGAACCCCTTCCTCGACAATCCCTTTGCCAAGGCGTTCCAGGAGATGATGGGCGGGCTCGGCCAGCAGCCGGCGGCCCCGACCAAGACCAAGACGCCGGAGGCGCCGAAGGAAGAGGCGAAGCTCAATGCCGACAGCTATACCGAGATGCTGAACGCCATGTTCGACAGCGGACTGGAAGTGCAGAAGAACTACCAGAGGAACCTGGAAGCGATCTTCGAAACCTATCGGCCGAAGCCCTCCTCGGACAAGGGCGAATAGCGCTCTAAAGCGCGACGCGATCTTTCAGATTCGCTTGCCACGCTTTAGGTGGTTGGTTTCGCGCATGTCGTTGCCGCAAAACCGCGGCACAGTTTTGCGCGACATGCTTTAGATTTTTGCGCATGTCGTTATCGCAAAACCGCGACACACTTTTGCGCGACATGCTTTAGCGCATAAAAAAACCCGGAGATGGCTTGGGAAAGCCGATCACCGGGTCAAGCGGCAGGGCTATTGGCTATCACCCTGCGGGGAAACTCGCCGCTCCTACTGTTCGTAGGAGCGGAAGAGCGACAGGCGCCAGCGATTGCGCGCCGAGCGCGTCAGATGTTCCGACGGGTCCTCGAAAAAGGTCGACGCCAGGAACGCGGAGGTCAGGTCGGCCCTGCTAAGGCCGATATCCCTCAGCTGAGCGTCGCTCAGATCGTGCAGCGTGTTGATCTCCATCCGATTGCGGAACCCGCGAAAGAGGGAGGTCAACGGTGCGAGGCCTGCTGCCAGACGCTGGGGAAACGTCGGGGTGAGCTTGCCGCAGTCGAGTTCTATTGTTCTGTCTGTCATCCGCATGGGACTCTCCTTTCTTTCGATTTCTTTCAGGCGCGCAACAACCCACCCCTCCCGCGAGGTCGTGCGGGAAGGAGCAAGGCTGAATTCGCTCGGACAGGCAGGGTGTCTGTCCTTCACTTTGCTTGATTTGCATCCCGAAGATGCCAAAGACCTATTGATCAGTCCAACGAATGTTTCTAATGATTATCATCAGCTATCTTTATGGGTGACAACATGTCCGCGCCTCTTGATCTCGACCAATTGCAGACTTTCATTGCCATCGTCGATTCCGGCAGCTTCACCAAGGCCGCCGACCGGGTCTACAAGACCCAATCGGCCGTCTCCATGCAGATGCGCCGTCTCGAGGAACGCATCGGCAAGCAGCTGTTCATCAAGGACGGGCGCGGCAACCGGCTGACCGTCGAGGGCGAAAAACTGCTCAACTATGCCCGGCGCATCATCCGCCTCAACAATGAGGCGATCGCGGCCTTCGACGACAACAGGCTGGAAGGGATGCTGCGGATCGGCACGCCTGATGACTATGCCGACCGCTACATGCCTGAGATCATCGGCCGCTTCGCCAAGACGCATCCGAATGTCGAGCTCTATATCGTCTGCGAGCCCTCGGTGGATCTTGCCGAACGCATGCATAAGGGCGAGCTCGACATCGCGCTCGTCACCCACAATCCGCGCGAGCGCATGTCCGATGTGGTGAGAACCGAGCCGCTCTGCTGGGTGGGTTCGGCCAACCATCCGATCCGCGACGACGCGCCGGTGCCGCTTGCCGTCGGCCGGCGTGACTGCCAGTGGCGCCAGCTCGCCTGCTCGGCGCTCGATGCTGTGGGGCGCGAGCACCAGATCCTGTTCACCAGCTGGTCCTGCACCGTCGTTGCCGCTGCTGTGCTTGCCGGCATGGCGGTTTCGGTGATGCCGGAATCGGCGCTGCGGACGGGCATGAAGGTGTTGAGCCAGGCGGACGGCTTCCCGGCGCTGCCGCCGGTGCAGATCGGCATCATGAAGCGACCGGGCGTTTCGCTCTCGCTGATGAACGCGATCACCGCGCATATCACCGCCTGCCTCGACAACATCACGCCCACTGTCGTCGACGACAGCCTCGAGGCAGACGTCAAATCTGCCCAGGCGCGCCTTTATCCGCGGCTGAAGGCGGCCAATATGGTCCCAAGCTGGTAGCCGCTCTCAGGCGGCGCGCGGCAGGGTCGTGGCGAAAAGGGAGGCGCGGATGACGCGCTTCCACTCATCGAGCATACGCCGCGCCAAGGCCTCCTCGCTGACGGCGGCAAGCCGGATGACGGCGCCGATCAGGTGGCTGAATAGGTAAGTGCGCGCATACATTTCTTCGTCGCAAAGGTCGGGAGCCAGCTGACGCACGGCGTCATGGAAGATGCCGGCGACGTGACCGCTGTGCTCGATATTCAACTGCAGCAGATCCTGATCGGTCTCCGTTCCCATCCAGACACCGAGATAGACGGGATCGTTGTGGTAGGAATCGTAATACCAGTCGATGGTGGCGCAGACGACGTCCTGCGCCTGGTCGAGTGACTGAACGTCGGCAAACATCGCCGCCATCTTCGCCTGGATCGCCGAGGCGTGCTGGTCGAACAGGGCTTTGACGATCGCCGCCTTCTCCGGGAAATACTGGTAGACCGAACCGATCGGCACCTTGGCGGCGATGGCGAGTTCCGTCATCCGCATGGCGCTGACGCCCTTTTCGGCGATGATCTTGGCGGCGGCGGCGAGAATAAGGTCCAGCCTCTGGATGCTGCGCTCCTGCTTCGGCTTCCTGCGCAAGCCGATCCGATCCATGCTTTCCGCGCCCATGTCGTTCCCATTCTTTTTGTTCGCGCCGGAAGGCATGACATGCAGGTCTTCATCGGCCGTAAATGGAAACACTCGCATTTTAACGACCGGCAAAAGCGTATGAAAAACGGGGCTCTACGGCATTATGCTGCAACTCAAAGTGTTGCAATGTCCTTACGCGCCTGAAAAGACGCGGGAGCGCTGCAATGCATCTCGTATTTAAATCGGGACGTTTCTAGAATTTCACCGACAGCGCCGCTTTAACCCCATGCTGCTGCGCGTTATCGGCAATCTGGCCGGAATAGGCGATGCCGAGGATGGCGCTTCCGGTGAGGTCGAAGTCGAGCCCGGCGTCGAGAACCAAGGCGTTCTCTGCCACCGGCACGCCGGCGACGGTGAACGCGTCGCCTCCGGCAAAAGCCTGCGTCGACAGCGGAACGATGTCGCCGGCGGCGTGCCGCCAGCCTGACATGCCGCGCAGGGTGGCGTTCGTCTCACCCAGGCGGATCTCCATTTCAGCATGCAGCCCAAGCGTGGTGATCGTGGTGTTGGTCATGCGGCTGGAGCTGTGGAGCGCAGCCGCCCCGCCCTCTTCGGTGAAACCCGCCGTTCGAATACCCACATGAGCGAGATTGACGAAGGGCTCGAAAGAGGCCGCCGCCGTATCAAACTGATAGCCCAGCTCCGCAAATGCCTGCAGCGTGCCGGCATTATAGCTCGCCTCCAGCCTGTCCTCGAAGCTTCCGATGGCGACGCGGCGGCTGGTTTCGATCTCATGCCATGTGTGAGCGACGCCGGAGCGGAAGGCGAGACCGCCCCATTGCGTACCGGCGTAAAGGCCGAGATGATAATCGTCGCTCGATCCCGATGAGCTTCGATGCCGCGGATCGAATTGGGAATTGCTGTAACCGGCCATCAGGCCGAGCCTGACGTCATCGAACATGGCGTCGACGCCGGCGAGAAACCCGCCGGTCTGGTGGTTGAGGGTGGCGGCATTGCCGTCCGTGCGTGTCTCGCTTGCGCCGCCAAAGGCCGTGCTCCAGAAAACCGGCGCGTCCGAAGGATCGGCAGCGATGAGTTCCGGACCGCCCGGCCAGAAAGCCTGAATCGGGATTACGCCGGCACCGGCATCGCCGAACGCGGAACGCAGGCGCTCGTTGGCGGCCTCGCGGACAAAGAGGCTTTGCGTGATCAGCGCGGTTTTTAGCGAGGCATGAATTTCACCGGAAAGCGCGTCGTAACTCGCCTGGATCAACGGCTCGTCATCGGGCAATGTGACGATGGCATCGTAGATATCGTTGCCAGTTCCGAGATTCTCTGCAGCCTCTGCCGCGGCAATCTGGTTGCGCGTCCGTGCCATGTCGCTGAAACTGATGTCGTTGCGTTCGATCTCCAGATAGACGTTGTTCGGATCATAGGAGAGATCCGCCGAGAGGAAGGCGTAATTGGAGGTGACGGCGCCGAATGTTCCGTTGATCCCGCCGGCGGCGGTAAGGATCGTATAGGTGGAGAAAGGCTGGTAGTCGCCATTCATCCCGACATGGGTAACGCTGGCGCCATTGAGGAACGCGGTCCCCGTGACCAAGATGAGGTCGCTGGCAGTGCTGCCGGGATCCACCTCAACTTCATAGGTGGAACTGGGATCGAAGGTGAGGTTACCGCCGATGGTCAATGTTCCGATGGAGTTGCCCGGCGCGATGGTGGCGCCGGCGCCGGCGGTCACCGCACCGAGATGACCCGAGCCGGCCAGCGTGCCGCCCGTCATCATCAGGATGCCGCCAAGGCTGCCGTTGACGATCAGGCGTCCGTCCGCAACCGTGGTGGTGCCGGTAAAGCCTGAACTGTTGCCGGTCAGACGCAAGGTGCCGTTGCCCAGCATGGTGAAGTCGCCGCTGCCGGAGAGTATGCCGCCATAGGTGCTGCTGCTCGCCTGATCGAGCTTGAGTTCGGCGCCGCCGATGGCGATCTCGCCGCTGCTTCCCGAAAGCGCTCCCATGGTCAGATCGAAGCCGCCGAGATCGAGTATACCGCCATTGACCGCATAGGCGCCGTTCTGAACGAAGGCGCCGGCGCCGCCCGCCTGCAACGTGCCGGCCCCAACCGTCGTCGCACCGCCATAACTGTTGGCGCCCGACAGCGTCAGCGTGCCGGCGCCCTGCTTGGTCAAACCGCCGGCACCTTGCAGATCCGTCCCAATGCCGATGGCAAAGCCATTGGTGTCGATAAAGGCGCCGCCCGCATCGAGCATGACATCTCCGGCGTTGAACCCGCCCAGGAAATTCGCCTCATTGCCCGTTGCACGCAGAACACCGCCATCGAAGACGAGCCCGGCGTCACCGGCGCCCCTGTCGATATAACCGGTCTCCAGGACGCCGCGTCCGCTTCCGGCGCTGCCGACAAGTTCTACCGTTCCCGTGGCGCCCGAATCGTCGGCGATGACAACCCCGGAAGCCGAAATCATGCCGCCGTTCTCGACCGTCACGCTGCCCGAGCCGAATTCGCCGACAAACAACGCGCTGGAACTGATCCAGCTCGATCCCGTGCCCGTCACGCTGACCACGCCGCTGCCGTTCGTACTGAAGCCGACATAACCCAGGCTGCCGGTGACCGAGCCGCCGTTCGAAATGGTCAGTGATCCCGCGCCGGCCGTGCCGACCGAGACTTCGGTGGAGTTGCTCCAGACCGAGTTCGGGCCGGTAACGATGACCTCGCCGATGGCGGTGGAATCATTGCTGATATAGCCGGACGCGCTGTTGACCGTTCCGCCATTGGAAATGATCAGAGTACCGGCGCCGCTATCGCCGATGGTGAGATCCTGCGAATTCGTCCAGGTCGAGCCGCTGCCTGTCACCGTCACCGTGCCGCTGGCAGCGGCGGAGAAATAGCCGATATAACCGTTGATATTGTCGACAGCACCTCCGTTTTCGATGGTGAGCGTGCCGGTGCCTTCATTGCCGATATAAAGGTCGTCGGCATTGGTCCAGGTTGAGCCTGCCCCCGTGACCGTCACCGTGCCGCTGGCGCCCGGGTCGACGCCGAGCACGCCGATGTCATTGCTGACGGCGCCGCCATTGCGGATGATAAGGGCTGCGTCGTCGCCGTTCTGGTCGCCCACGAGGAGGTCGGTATTGATTGTCCATGGGCTCGGTTGCGTGCCCGGGCCGGCACCGCCCGGATCGTTGCCATCGACGATCTCCGTGTCATTGCCGGTGATGACCTGCGCCCATCCCGGCTGCACGGCCAGGACCAGCGCCGCAGTGCTCGCCAAACCCGCAAGTCGCAGCATGGCCATCCCATGGATTGCCGCTCCACACATCCTTTCGCCCATGCTCGCTCGCAAATCGTCCCCACCGTCATTCGCTCGCGCAGAAATAGACCAATCAATTTAAATATTAGTAACCATGTTACTGAAATATTCATCGGCCGCGGGAACAACAGCCTTACGTCGCACGCTTTAGGCGCATGTTTTGACTGGTCCACCGCCTCTTCACTTTGGTGAAAGCAATATCGTTGGGAATGACTCATCGTCCGGCGGCCATTTTAGGCGCCGATGCCGGCATCTTGCGTCGTCGGCCTACAACACTTACGGGCAAATGATGGGGCGGCAGCGCCTGTCGCCTCAGCTGATCACCATCCATGCGGCAAGCCAGACCCACATGGCGGCAAGCACCAGGTAACCGGCAGCGAAGATCGGGCTGCGATAACGCAGATCGTTGCTGGTGACATGGATGGCGGCGTGGGCGTAGCGCAGGGCGACGAAGATCCAGGCAAGCCCGACGGTGACGATATTGTCGGCGTCCGCGATATAAAGAAGAATGCAGCAGACATGGAAGAGCACAGGCAGTTCGAACTGGTTGGCGAGGCAGTTCTTGACGGCAAGGCTCTCGGCCGGCTCGTCACGGTTTTCGCGATAATCCGATTTCGCGATGCTGCCGGCGCGGAGCATTTTTGCGCGCCGAAGCCCAAGAAGCGCATAAAGACCATAGACCAGGGCCACATGGGCGAGGAGTGGCCAGAAGATTTGATAGCCGGTCATGTGTGGCCGTTTCCTTTCCGCTTCCGCTTTCGTCGCGAGCATTAGCCGAAAGGGGAGCTGGATACCAGCATAGGGCAACGCCCCATCGGCACCTGCGTCGCTAAAGCACGTCGGCACAGGTGTCCCGGCTTTTCGACATGGAGCTGGATGGAATAACGGCGCCTCAGTCCTGGCGCGGCGAGAGCCAGCGGGCAATGGCAAGCCGGGCGATGACGATGAAACAGATGGCGAGGCTTGCGAATTTCAGCCGCGTCATCCACGGCAGCAGGTGTGTTGCAAGACTTGCGGACGCCCCCTTGCCGAAGGCCATAAGGCTCGAGATGTTCTCGGCGTAGTCGGCGATGCCGTAAATGAACGGCAGCAAGTAGACCGCCTTGCCAATGACCGGATGCACCGATTGGCCGAACCACGAACCGACAGGACCGAGCTTGAGGAAGGCGAGGAATAGCAGCGCCGTCAGCAGTGCCGGAAAGATCAGCTCCGGCCCGAAATACATGGCGCGCAGCAGCCTGGTCGCCGTCTCGTTCTCATCGAGCAGCTTCTGCATGTGGAAGACCGCCGACTCGTCGTAACCGGCGAAATAGGTGTCGAGCACCGCCTGCCCGGTTTCGTGCTTGAACGGAACGACGAAACCGAAGGTCGTCCAGGCGAGCACGGCAAGGCAAAGGGCTGCGAGCAGCGCGACGACCCAGAGAGGAATCCCGCTGCCCGCCTTCATGGTCAGAGGCCGGCGCCCGGATAGTTCGGGCTCTCGCGGGTGATCGTCACGTCATGGGCATGGCTTTCGCGAAGACCGGCACCGGAGATGCGCACGAAAGTGGCCCGCTCCTGGAAATCCTTGAGGTCCTTGCCGCCGACATAACCCATGGCCGCCTTGAGGCCGCCGGCAAGCTGGTGGATGACGCCCGAAACCGGCCCCTTGTACGGCACCTGGCCTTCGATGCCCTCAGGCACGAGCTTCAGCGTGTCGCGCACCTCGGCCTGGAAGTAACGGTCGGCCGAGCCGCGGGCCATGGCGCCGACGGAGCCCATGCCGCGATAGGCCTTGAACGAACGGCCCTGGTAGAGATAGACCTCGCCCGGGCTCTCATCGGTGCCGGCAAGCAGCGAGCCGATCATGACGGCGGAAGCGCCGGCGGCGATCGCCTTGGCAAGATCGCCGGAGAACTTGATGCCGCCATCGGCGATGACGGGCACGTCCTGATCATTCGCGGCCTGAACCGCCGACATGATCGCGGCGAGCTGGGGAACGCCGACGCCGGCAACGATGCGCGTCGTGCAGATCGAACCCGGACCGATACCGACCTTGACGGCGTCCGCGCCGGCATCGATCAGCGCCCTGGTGCCATCATAGGTGGCGACGTTGCCGGCCATGATGCGCACCGAATTAGAAAGCTTCTTGACGCGGGTGACGGCATCGAGGACGCGCTGCGAATGGCCGTGGGCGGTATCGACGACCAGAAGGTCGACACCGGCCTCGATCAGGCGTTCGGCGCGCTCGAAGCCGTCGTCACCGACGCTGATGGCGGCGGCGGCGCGAAGCCTGCCCTGCGCATCCTTGGAAGCGTTCGGGTTCAGCTGGGACTTCTCGATGTCCTTGACGGTGATGAGACCGACACAGCGGCCTTCGGTGTCCACGACCAAGAGCTTCTCGATACGATGCGAATGCAGCAGGCGCTTGGCCTCCTGCTGATCGACGTTTTCCTTGACGGTGACCAGATTGTCCTTGGTCATCAGTTCATGGATCTTCTGTTCCTGATCGGAAGCGAAGCGCACGTCGCGGTTGGTCAGAATGCCGACGAGGCGGCCGGACTTCTCCACAACAGGGATGCCGGAGATGCTGTAGGACTTCATGAGCCCGAGCGCATCGGCAAGCGTCGCATCGGGGCCGATCGTCACCGGATTGACGACCATGCCGCTTTCAAACTTCTTCACTTGCCGGACCTGCTCGGCCTGCTCGATCGGCGTCAGGTTGCGATGAATGACGCCAAGGCCGCCGGCCTGGGCCATGGCGATCGCCAGGCGGCTCTCGGTGACGGTATCCATGGCTGATGAGATGATCGGGATGTTGAGTTCGAAATCCCGGGCGATGCGGGTGGAGATATTCGTCTGGCCCGGCATGACCTCGGAATGTCCCGGCTGCAGCAGCACGTCGTCGAAGGTAAGCGCGTCTGCGCCGGTTGCCGTTTCAATGATGCGTGCCATGGCCAAATTCCTTCATTTAATAAAAATGCGACCCTGTCCGGAAACGAATCGTCCGCCCCGGCGGTCTGCATGGGTTGCTTGGAAGTTGGCGAGGGCTGGTAACACGTCTATGACAGGAAGGAAATAGCAAAAAGCCCGGCCTGCCCGCCGGGCTCGTCATGGGTGCCATGCGCCAGGAGCATTCCGGGAATAACGCTAGGCAATTTTCTGTCCAGAACGTTGTAAAAACAATATGTTATTGCGGTTCAGCGCTTCCGTGAAGGCTGAACCGCTTCGGATCAGATGTCGAACTGATAGGTCTTCGGCACGAAACGGTACCCGCCATCCTGCCGCTCGACGAAGCCGACTGCCGGGAACGGCATGTGGTAGCCAAGGAAGGCGATCTTTTCGCTCGCAATCATCTCGAAAACCTTGCGGCGGGTGGCGGCTGCCTGCGTCTTGTCCATGTCGAAGCGCACCTCCCAATCCGGCCGCAGCAGCGACAGGATATAGTGGTTGGCGGTATCGCCCGTGAGCACAAGGCGCTTGCCCTCGGATTCGACGTGGAACACCATATGTCCCGGTGAGTGGCCGGCCGCCAGCATCGCCGTTATGCCGGGTGCAAAGCTATCACCCTCCTTGAGGAAAGTGGTCTTTTCGGCAAGCGGCACCACATTGGCGAGCACCGCCTTGTGACCGCCCTCAGCCGGCGTACCCTCACGCGCCTTGTCCGACCAGAAGTCATATTCGGCCTGGCCGACGACATAGCGGGCATTCTTGAAGGCAGCAGCACCGTCTTCCATCAGGCCACCAATATGATCGCCGTGCAGATGGGTGAGCGCCACCAACGTGACGTCGTCGGCCGAATATCCCGCCGCCTTCAGGCCTTCGGTCAGTTGGCCGGCCCCACGTGCGCGGCCGCCAGCGCCGAAGCCGGTATCGACGAGGATGACATCCGAACCGGTATCGATGAGAGCCGGCATATAGCCGTTCATGAACTTGTCGGCCGGCAGGAAGTTTGCGGTCAGCAATGCCTTGACGGTTTCGGGATCCTGATTGGTGCCGAAGGTTTCATAGGGCTTTTCGACAATGCTGGTGCCGTCACGGACGACGGTGAACTTATAGGAACCGAGCTTGAATTGATTGATCTCGGGCAAAAGCGTTCCATCCATATGATTGCTTTCTCCAGTTGCGGCCGCTTCGGCCTTCTCTCTTAAAATGACCGGCGCCGCCAGCAGGCCAAGGCCTGCGGCAAAAAGGGTACGTCGTTTTATTCCCGATGAAATTGCCATATGTCCATCCTCTTATGACGTGCGGTGCGTCGCCGCACGGCCCCAGTGTCGATTCCGACCGGATTTCTTGCCCCGGCCAAGTAAACATATGTCAATCTTGACTGGCGACGTTGTTGCGCAAGCCGTCTCACGCAGACGTGAAGCAAACGTGTCGTCGACCCGGATTTGGGGATTGGCAGAACCCGCCACTGGGACTAAACAGCACGGGCCTTTCCAGCTCCAATCCGCTGCCCCATCAAGGCTCCCGCCTATGAATCGCATCGTCCCGCTGATCCTCGCCGTCGCCCTTTTCATGGAACAGATGGACTCCACCGTCATTGCGACGGCGCTGCCGGCGATCGCGGCGGATTTGCATGTCGGGCCAATCACGCTGAAGCTGGCGCTGACCTCCTACATGGTGGCGCTTGCGGTATTCATACCGGTCAGCGGCTGGATGGCCGACAGGTTCGGCGCCAAGAAGATCTTCCGGCTTGCCATCTCAGTCTTCGTCATCGGCTCGATCCTCTGCGCAATCTCGTCCAACCTCGTCGAATTCGTGCTTGCGCGCTTCCTCCAGGGCATGGGCGGCGCGATGATGACGCCCGTCGGCCGCCTCGTGCTGGTGCGTACCACGAAGCGCAGCGATCTGGTCTCGGCCATGGCGCTGCTCACCATCCCCGCACTTGTCGGCCCGCTCACCGGACCGCCGCTCGGCGGCTTCATCACCACCTATTTCAGCTGGCACTGGATCTTCCTGATCAACGTGCCGGTCGGCATCATCGGCATCTGGCTTGCGACGATTTTTCTGCCGGAGGTGGAAGCGACGGCGCCGCCGCGGCTCGATTTCACCGGTTTCGTGCTGACCTCGCTTTCGGCCGCGGGTGTCGTCTTCGGCCTGTCGGTGGTCAGTCTGCCAGCCCTGCCCCCGATCATAGGCATCACCGCCACCTTGATCGGCGTGCTTTGCGGCTTTCTCTATATGCGCCATGCCAAGCGGCATCCGGCGCCGATCCTCAACCTCAACCTGTTCAAGAACCCGACGTTTCGAACCTCCACCTTGGGCGGCACGCTCTTCCGTATCTGCGTCGGCGCCATGCCCTTCCTGACGCCGCTGATGCTGCAGCTCGGCTTCGGGCTGACGCCGTTCCAATCCGGCCTCATCACCTTTGCCGGCGCAATCGGGGCGATCACCACCAAGTTCATGGCGAAGCGCGTCTTCGCCGCCGCCGGCTTCCGCACCACGCTTCTCGGCGCCGCCATGGTCACGACCCTGGTGACTGTCGTCACTGGCCTGTTCACACCGTCGACGCCGCATCTCGTCATCATCGGCGTGCTGCTGCTCGGCGGCTTCTCCCGCTCCTTCATGTTCACCGGCGTCAATGCGCTTGCCTTCGCCGATATCGAAGATTCGGAAGCGAGCCAAGCGACATCGATGAGCTCGGTGATGCAGCAGATCAGCCTGGCGCTTGGCGTCGCACTCGCCGCCGCGATCCTCGAGAGCTCGATCTATTTCCGCGGCGAAGCGCTGCAGGTGGCCGATTTCCACCTTGCCTTCTACATCATTGCCGGACTGACGGTCATTGCGACCATTCCCTTCATCCGGATGGACCGCAATGCCGGCGCACTCGTTTCCGGCCACCGCTTGAAGACGATGACGGCAGCAACTGTCGAAGCCGAACAGCACGCGGTGAAATAAAGCATGCGCGCAAAAGTGTGCAGCGGTTTTGCGGTAACGACATGCGTGGAAACAAAGAGCTAAAGCTCGAGGAGCGAATCTGAAAGATTGCGACGAGCTTTTGGCAGCTGCTACCGCGGGTTTTCGCAGACTGCAGAGAGCTTGTTGCCGTCGAGGTCACGCACATAGGCGGTATAGAAATGGGCATGGTAGGAGCGCAGGCCGGGCTCACCCTCATCCACGGCGCCTGCCGCGATTGCCGCCGCATGGAAGGCATCGACATCCGCCCGTGTTTCGGCTGCAAGCGCCACCATGGCGCCATTGCCTGAGGTCGCCCTGCGGTGATTGAACGGCGTCACCACCCAGAAGCGGCAGCGCGTATCACCCTCGGCGGCATAGCCGATTTCCTCTTCGGAAGAGCGCTGGCGGCGATAGCCGAGGGGAGACAGCACGGCATCATAAAAATGCCCTGCGCGATAGAGGTCGTTGGTTCCGAGCGTGACGTAAAGAAGCATGGGATCAGCGGTTCAATCCTTACAGCGCCGCGCGTCCTTTCAGACGCGCAAAGGACGCGGCGACGCTTTCCATTGCTGCATATCTTATCCTTAAATCGATACCGTTTTAAGGAGTTATGCAGTCGATCGCCATCATCCGTCAGGACCGGCCCGAAGATCAAGCTTCTTCAGCGTCGCCTTCGGCCTTGCGCCCCTTGAACCCCTTGGCCAGCAGGAACATCTCGACCGATTCGGCGCGCGACGAGTTCGGTTTGACATGGACGACCTGGCGGAAGTTCTGCTTCAGCATGGCGAGTAGCTCACGCTCGGTGCCGCCCTGAAAGGTCTTGGTGAGGAAGTGCCCGCCTTCCCCCAGGACTTCGACGGCGAAATGTGCCGCGACTTCGCAGAGATGCATGGTGCGCAGATGATCGGTGCGATGGTGGCCGGTGGTGGGCGCCGCCATGTCCGAGATGACGAGATCAGGCGTGCCGCCGACGGCCTCCAACAGCTTTTCCGGCGCACTGGGATCGAGGAAATCGAGCTGCAGGATCTTGACCCCCGGCAGCTGGGTCATTTCAAGGAAATCGATCGCAGCCACACGAATATCATCATCTGTCGAGCCGGTGACCTTGGCTGCGATCTGCGACCAGCTGCCCGGCGCAGCGCCGAGATCGATGATGCGCCTGGCGCCGCGCAGGATATGATGTTTCTCGTCGATCTCCAGCAGCTTGAAGGCGGCCCGGGCGCGATAGCCTTCAAGCTGGGCGCGCTGCACATAGGGATCGTTGATGTGACGCTCCAGCCATTGGCGGGAGGAGGCCTTCATCTTCTTGTTTTTGACGCGCTGGCCGAGTTTGCGGCCGGTGCGGTTTCCCGCGATCGGTGCCTTGGTCATGCCTATTCCTTATCTCACGATCTCACGCGCTGGCCGCGGCGGTTGCGATTGCGCCGCCACACGCCGTCATCGGCCATCATGTCGGTGAGCAGGCCTTCCCTCAAGCCGCGATCGGCAACCCGCATGCGCGGGCTCGGCCAGCGGCGGCGGATCGCCTCGAGAATGGCGCAGCCGGCGAGCACCAGATCGGCCCGGTCAGGCCCGATGCAGGGATTAGCGGCGCGGCTTGCGAAATCCCAGGAGAGAAGCTTTGCCTGCATGGCGGAGACCTCATCGTCGGACAGCCAGATGCCATCGACCTTGCGCCGGTCATAACGCGGTAGGTCGAGATGCACGCCGGCAAGCGTCGTCACCGTGCCCGATGTGCCGATCAGGTGAAAGTCGCCGCTCTGGGCGACCTCGATCTCCGGGCAATTGAAGCTTCCAAGCATGCCTTCGACTTCACGCACCATGCCTTCGAAGGCCTCCGGCGTGACGTCGTGCCCGCCATGGCGCTCCGACAGGGTCACGACGCCGACCGGAAGCGAGGTCCAGTGGGTGATGTGATTGGCAAGGCGGCTGAAGCGATTGTCGCCAATACGGATGACGGCAATCTCCGACGAGCCGCCGCCGATATCGAAAAGCACGACGGAGCGCGTCTCGCGACCGACCAGCGAGGAGCAGCCGGAGACGGCAAGCCGCGCCTCTGTCTCGCGATCGATGATCTCGAGCGCGAGGCCGGTTTCGGCAACGACCCGGCTGAGGAATTCCTCGCCATTGACTGCCTGGCGGCAGGCTTCGGTGGCGATCAGCCGCATGCGGCGGATCTGCCGGTTCCTGAGCTTGGAGGCGCAGATCCTCAGCGCCTCGATCGCCCTCTCCATCGCCTCATCCGACAGACGGCCGCTTGCCGCAAGGCCTTCGCCGAGGCGCACGATGCGGGAAAAAGCATCGACGACGCGGAATTGACCCGGACGAGTCGGCTGGGCAATGAGGAGGCGGCAATTGTTGGTGCCGAGATCGAGGGCGGCGTAGAGCTCCTCCGGCCACACATGCTCGCCGGCCTGACGATCCCCCGGATGCCCGGAATGGGACTGGCTTTCCTGGCGGCCCCTGCGGTTGGCGCTTGCGCCATTCAGTGCTTCACGCAGTTCGGCCCTGAGCACGGTTTCTTCTGCGCGGCTTTCCTGCTGCTGGGCGCCTGATGGTTTTGCCGGTGTCAGCGGCCGGCCCTGCAGACCGCGCTTGCCGCGGTTTTTGCGGCGATTGCGACGGCTCGGCGCTGAATCGCTATCGGAGCGGACAGCATTGCCTGCCGCCGCCGTCTGTTCCATTGCCTGGGGGAGAGGTGAACCATCCTGCACAGCACCATGGCCACCACGACGGCGACGCTTGCGCTTGCGGGCCGGATTCCCGGCTGCATCTTCTATCGGGCGCGCAGGCTGTCCGGCACCGCCGGAGGGCTCATGCGAAGCGGGATGAGCCGCGTTGCGGGATTGCCCGCTACGTTTGCCCTTGCGGCGCCTGGACTTTTTGCCGTCCTTGCGCCCTGCCGCCGACGCCCCGTCAAATTGCGGCTTTGCGCCGCCTTCGGGGTCTTCCACGTTGTTTTTCCACCGCGCCGCGCAAGTCTTGAGATATGCAGCAGGCGCTCATTCGATTTTTGCGTTGCGGCAAGAATATCAGCGCCCGCCGAAATCGCCAAATTCTTTTTTGGACAGGGGATTTGCAGCGGTTTCACCTTTCCGTGGCAGCACCGATTTTTTTCAAAACAGCTATTTGCAATCCCCCGGCTTTTGGTTATAAGCGCCGCACACCAGCCGACCGCCCGCCGGTTCGCTTATACTGGGGAATAGTTCAATGGTAGAACGACGGACTCTGACTCCGTTAATCTTGGTTCGAATCCAGGTTCCCCAGCCAATATTTCACTAAGCGATTGATTTTACGGCAAAACGGGTTTGCTTTTATCTGCCCTCCCGGTGCCCTCCTCCAATGCCTGCTTCCTTTTCGCTGCCCTGATCACTTGGATCGATTGGCGCAGCATGTCGGCGAATCCGACATCGTGGCTTGGGCGAGCATCTTGCAGCATCTACGCACTACACGCGCCCATTTCGATTTTTGTTGCTTTCGTGCGTGCCGTGGTGGGCAGCGATTGTAGGCGCTATTGGCATCGGCCTGACGTCTTCTGGCTTCTGGAACGGCCCATCGACAAAATTGGTCAGCGACTGGGAAAACAAATGCAAACTAATGAGGGTTCCGGAATGCTGATTTACAACAGCGCAGAAAATAAAGATTGAAATCGGCCCCGCCCACAAATCTTTTATCAGGCCACACTGTTCTCCCTCCAAGATCTCTGTGTTAGGCACCCCAAAAGCGCCAATCTTGCGCGCGACCAAAGTACGCTCTCGATATCGAAGGCAGGCACATTGAAGGTTTACCGACCAGAGATTGATGGCTTACGGGCCATATCGGTGATCGCGGTCATTCTTTACCACGCCGGGTTCACGGTTGCCGGCCACACGTTGCTTCCTGGCGGATACATTGGCGTCGACGTATTTTTTGTGATCAGCGGCTTCCTGATTTCCCAAATTTTGTTGACGGAAATCGAAGCAACGGGGCGTATCGATTTCCTTAAATTCTATGCTCGGCGCGCGCGGAGAATTTTGCCGGCGTTGTTCGCAGTCATTTTTGCGACAATTCCCCTCGCCTATTATTTTTTGTTACCATTGGAACTCACAGACTACGCGAACTCCATAGGGTCGTCGCTCCTGTTTGGATCGAATATCTATTTTTATTTTACTGCGGCTCTGTACGGGGAGCCCAATACCCTTCTCAAGCCCTTTCTTCACACCTGGTCGTTGAGCGTCGAAGAGCAATTTTATATCGGCTTTCCGGTCTTATTGCTGATCGTGCGTCGATACTTGAAATCAAAATTCTTGCCATACGTGTTGCTCGTGGCAGCCCTCAGCTTTGTATTGTGTATCGTGACGGTGCGGCATGATCCGCAACAGGCCTTCTACTCGCCACTCACCCGGGCCTGGGAACTGCTGGCCGGAACACTTCTCGCCTATCACGAAGTGAGGCGTGGACGAACCCGCCCTCGGCCGTTACTCGCGGCGGCCGGGCTTATCCTCGTTCTTGGCTCACTCATCTTTTTTGGAAAGGATACGGTTCATCCTGGCAGGTTGACTTTGATCCCAGTCATCGGGACCTGTCTGGTGCTCGCATTCGCCGGTCAGCAGAACGCAGCCGGGCGCCTGTTGGCTTCTCGGCCTGCGGCGCTCACCGGATTGGTATCCTACTCTTTATATTTGTGGCATTATCCGGTCTTCGCCTTCTGGCGGTTGACAAGCTTGAATTTCGACAATGGTGACAAGCTTCTCGCCATCGCAGTGACGGTCCTGGTCGCGGTCGTCAGCTTTGTCGTCATCGAAAAGCCCCTTCGCCACACCAGGAGAAGCCGCGCTCTCTGGATCACCCTGAGCTCATCCGTTGTCACCATCACGGCTGCTGTCCTGTCAGCAATCACTATGGCCGGTTTTCCTCACAGGCTGGATGAAGTCTATTCACCTCTCGCGCAGACGAACGAAGCACGGCTCGAAAGCACTTTTCTAAGCCTGAACGACAACATTCAAGCTGGGAAACCAATTATCTTCATCATTGGGGACTCGCACGCCAGAAACTGGTCGATCGCGCTAAAAAATTACATCGATACCGACCGATATCAAATCGTGGCAATCAGCTACTTGAACTGCATGGTGGAGATCAAGAACGATATCGTTAAGGCCCCCTCTCGCGCCAGCATTTACGACAAATACTGCATTCCCTTTGAAAAATATATCAACGACAAGTCATTGCTCAGCCGAACGAAAGCGATCTTTCTCACGAGCCTTCGGCCTTTCGAGTACACCGTCAACCCCTTCAGGTTTGAGCTTCTTTCCTGGATGAAAAGCCACTCGGACGACGCGCGCATTTTCGTTTTCGGAAATTATTTCCAGCTCGACGAATCGCACTCGTGCCTAGGGCTGATGTTTCAGAGAAAATCTGATGCCTCCATATGCCTGCGGGAGGCGACCTATCCGCCGGCTAACCAGCCTTTAGAGCAACTGCCATTTTTCCCATCCGATCTAGCGTTCACCTACGTCGATATCGTCAAGCTTCACTGCGATTACGACAAGGAGAAATGCCTCACGAGCAGCAGGGGTGTTCCGTTCATCACAGACTGGAACCATCTGACAGCACAATTTCTGACGACCCTGATTGGTGACATTCTGGAAAAGAGAACCGCCGACCTACGGGGCGACGGTCTCCTCGATTTCCTGGTACCGCCGCACGCCAGGCAATCCGAACGAACTGCAAGTTCTCAGCCGAACGCTGGTCGAACGTCTTCCGCTTCTCCATGAGTTTGAGCGGACGGACGCCGGGAACGACGGTAAACTTGGTGTTCAAGTCCGGACCTCGGCATGCCCCATCGTCTCGATCAAGGAGCCACGTCGCCTAAAGCTGACGGCTCACACGTCACGCCAATCGCAGCCCTTTGGAGTTCTGGATGCCCGACAGCTATTGTCGCGCTACGGCGGCTTTGCCTTCGAACTGCAGGAACCAATCATACACTGCGCGGATACCTTCCTCCAGCGAGATGCGTGGCTTCCAGCCCATGTTCTTCAGCTTGTCGGTGCTCATGAGCTTACGCGGCGTCCCGTCAGGCTTGGAGAGGTCGTGGGCAATTTTTCCTTCGTAACCGACAACACGGCAAACCAACCGCGCGAGCTCGATGATTTCAATGTCCTCTCCCGAACCGACATTGACGTGCTGCGCGTCCGAATAGTTCTTCAACAGGAAAACCAGCGCATCCGCGCAATCGTCAACGTGGAGGAATTCCCGTCGTGGCTTTCCGGTTCCCCAGATGGCAATTTCGGATGCCCCCGTCACCTTTGCGAGGTGCGCTTTGTGAATTAGCGCCGGCAGAACGTGACTGGATTGCAGATCGAAATTATCGCCCGGACCATAGAGGTTGGTGGGCATGGCAGAAATATAGTCGCGTCCGTGCTGCTTGCGGTAGGCGTCGGCCAGCTTGATCCCGGCAATCTTGGCTATAGCATACCACTCGTTGGTCGGCTCAAGCGGTCCGGTCAAAAGCGCATCTTCAGAAATCGGCTGCGGCGCGAATTTAGGATAAATGCAGCTTGAGCCCAGAAACAGAAGCCTGTCGACGCCGTTACGATGCGCGGCTTCGAAGATATTGGCCTCAATAATCAGGTTATCGTAGAGGAAATCGGCCGGGAAGGTATCGTTCGCAAGAATACCGCCAACCTTTGCAGCAGCGAGGATGATCGCATCCGGTCTGTTCGTCTGGACGAATCTCTCGACCTCGTCCTGCCGTTTGAGATCAAGCTCCTGTCGCGTTGCCGTGATGACAGTGCAATTTTCTGAGTGAAGCCTGCGCACAAGCGCGCTGCCGACCATGCCGCGATGACCGGCGACCCAGATTTTCTTGTTGGACAGGTCGGACACTCAGATCTCTTTCCGGCTGTTTTGAGCCTTCCAGTGCTTGACATCCTCCCGCACCATTTCGGCGGCGAGTTCGCGAACCGGGGTCTTGTGGTGCCAGCCCAATTTCTGACGTGCCTTGGTCGGGTCGCCAAGCAAAAGGTCGACTTCCGTCGGGCGGAAATACCGCGGGTCGATTTCCACAAGGCAGGCACCGGACGCGGCGTCATAACCCTTTTCGTCGACGCCGGACCCCTTCCATTCCAAAGCAATGCCCACGTCGGCAAAAGCCCACTCCACAAACTGGCGGACACTCGTCGTCTCACCGGTCGCCAAGACGTAGTCATCCGGCTTGTCCTGCTGCAGCATGCGCCACATGCCCTCGACATATTCACGCGCGTGGCCCCAGTCACGCTTGGCGTCGAGATTGCCGAGGAAAAGCTTATCCTGCCGCCCCAGATGGATTGCAGCCACCGCCATCGTGATCTTGCGCGTGACGAAGGTTTCGCCGCGAAGCGGGCTTTCGTGATTGAAAAGAATGCCGTTCGACGCATGCATGCCGTATGCCTCGCGATAATTCACGACGATCCAGTAGGCATAGAGCTTGGCTGCAGCATAGGGAGAACGCGGATAAAAGGGCGTCTTCTCGTTCTGCGGCACTTCCTGCACAAGACCGTAGAGTTCCGAGGTCGATGCCTGGTAGAATCGGGTCTTTTCCTCGAGCCCCAGGATACGGATCGCTTCGAGCAACCTCAACGTCCCGATGCCATCGGCATCCGCCGTATATTCAGGCGTTTCGAAGCTGACACCCACATGGCTTTGTGCGGCAAGATTGTAGATTTCATCGGGCTGCGTCTGCTGCACGATCCGCAGCAGGTTGGTCGAGTCGATCATATCGCCATAGTGGAGAATGAAGCGAGGATGTGTCTCATGCGGATCCTGATAGATATGTTCGATGCGGCCGGTATTAAAAGACGAGGACCGCCGCTTGATACCGTGCACCGTATAGCCCTTGCTCAGAAGCAATTCGGCCAAATAGGCACCATCCTGACCAGTCACCCCAGTAATAAGCGCGGTTTTTGTCATTTTTTCACATCGTCGTTCGATACAATCTTCGGGTCGTGTTTATGGAAACGACCGAACGAGTGCAACCCCCATGTAACTGCGGGCAGGTCGGCGAAATGAGTATCGTCGACCTCTTCGGCTGACGTGAGACTGGCACAATGAGACTAGAGCTTTCATTTGTCAGATGTCCAAGGGCTAAATATGATCCTGGTGACGGGAGGAGTCGGCTTCATCGGTGCGAATTTCGTGCTCGGCTGAGCTTGCGCTTCACGATGAACCAGTCGTCAACCTCGATGCGCTCACCTATGCCGGCAATCTTGAAAACCTTACGTCCGTGATGGCCATTCAAGCACCATAGAAGAAACTGTCGATCACTGTCTCAAGATTGCAACGGCACCCTCCAAACAGGTCCAAATTTGCCTTGTGACCGGGCCGTTGTGGGTGTTGTCGTGATCGCAGGATATGCTAAGGCCAATACCAGGAATTAATTAGGTGCAACTGAATGGATGACGCGGATGGCCCCTCGCCCCAATTGGTGAGAGCGCCCTTTTGCGGATCTCCGTGACGATCAATTCGTGACAGCATCCGCTGGCTGTGACCCTTTTACAAAGGGACGAGAAATTGAGGAGCGAGATCCGCTGTGTCAGATTATCTGTGAAAAACGACGCGGTTCTCCGGCCTGATCGAAATGTGAAGTAGGCGTCTGCTGGCGGAGGCTGAGGTTAGTCAAAGCATGAAAATTGGCATCTTGTTAGAAAACCCGATTCAGGTCGGTGGCGGATTCAATCAAGCAATCAATGCGATCGTACAACTCCAGCGTATCATCGGAAAACAGCATGAGGTCGTGGCTTTCACGACAATCAAAGCCAATCTTCAGCATCTCAAGCGGCTTGGAGTTCCCGCAGAATACCTGCCTGCCGCCGGAAGGCTATCTCGAATTGCACTCGCCGTGTTGCGCCGCTTAATCCGCAAGGAAATTGGCAAAGCGTGGATGGCAAACAAGATCGAAAATGCGCTGCTGAAAGCAGGCATGGATCTGGGGTATTTCGTTACACATTCCTCAACTCCGAACTATTTCCGCAAGCTCAACTACGTCACAACAGTCCTTGATCTCTGTCATCGGGACGATCTCGAATTTCCGGAAGTCAGCTCCGAAGGCAGATTCGAAGAACGAGAGCGGCACTTTTCCACATGCCTGCCACGTGCGGTCGCCGTCTTGGTGGCATCACATCAGCTACTGAAGAGGATTGTCGTTCGCTACGGAGTTGACGAAGAGCGCATGATTGCGATGCCGTTCGAGCCCTCTCCTTTCTTAAGTGAAGCGCATTCGATTGATCGCACAGCCGTGCTCGGCAATTACGGGCTGAGGGATGGCTATTATTTCTATCCGGCGCAATTCTGGCCTCATAAGAACCATATACGCATTCTTGAAGCGATCTCGTTGTTAAAGCAAAAGGCGGCCGTTAATTCCGACGTACGCGTGGTCTTTTCGGGTGCGGATAGCGGTAATTTGGCCTGGATCAAGCAGCAAGCGCAGCGGTTAGGCGTCTCTGACAATGTGACGTTTCTCGGCTTTGTACCGGTTGATCACATGCGCGCGCTTTACGAAGGCGCTCTGGCCGTCGTGATGTCGACTTATTTTGGCCCGACCAATCTACCGCCGTTGGAAGCGTGGGCAGTCGGCCGCCCGTTGATCTATTCGGCGCACCTCAATGAACAGGTCGGCGATGCGGCGTTGTTTGCCGACGCTAATGACGCAGAGCAGTGGGCCGACGCAATGTTGCGCATTCGGGATCCTGCGGTGGCAGTTGATCTGATCGAAAAAGGGCGTAAGCAGCTAAAAGCGATCGACACGGAGCGGCTCGAAGCCGAGACCCTATTCGTACATAGACTCGAGCAATTTGCGCAACGCAGGAAATGCTGGGAATAATCATGGAATGCGCACCAGTCATACTTTTTGTCTTCAATCGTCCCATGCATATGGCACGGACTATCGCTGCATTGCAGGCAAACGAATTGGCGGAACAGACGCCGCTGTTCATTTTTTGCGACGGTCAGCGCAATGAAAAAGAAGCGGAGCGCGTGCGCCAGGTCCGTGAACAGGCAAAGACGGTAACGGGTTTCAAGTCAGTCACTATCGTCGAGCGTGAAAAAAACTATGGCCTTGCCGGCTCCATCATCGATGGCGTGGGCCGTCTGTGCGAACAATATGGCCGCGTCATCGTCGTCGAGGATGACCTGATAACCTCGCCTGACTTCTTGCGCTATATGAACCAGGGGCTGGATCTTTATGCAGATGAGGAGCGCGTCGCCAGCATTCACGGTTACGCCTATCCGGTCCCCAACGACGATGCTCCCGAGAGCTATTTCCTACGTGGGGCGGACTGTTGGGGCTGGGCCACGTGGGCCCGGGCATGGAAACATTTCGAACCCAATGGGGCTAAGCTTCTGATAGGCCTGAAAGAGAAAGGCCTTGCCAAAGCTTTCGACTATGATGGGAACGCCTTTTTCCTGGCGATGCTGCGCAATCAAGTCAAAGGCAAGAATCAATCTTGGGCGATCAGGTGGCATGCCAGCGCTTATCTGGACAATATGCTGACTCTCTACCCTCGCCAGAGCCTTGTGGAGAACTCAGGGTTTGACGACAGCGGAGTCCACTGCAGCGATGTCGATTATTACGCCGGCAGCCTCGGGCATGCGCCGGGGAAATTGCAAAAGATCCCCGTTGAAGTTAACGAACAAATGCGACTGCGCGTGTTGGGCTTTTTCGCAAAGATGCGCCGCCAGCGGATGAATGATTTTTACAAGCTCGTATTCTCGGCCGGGGTCAAGCGCATACGCAAAGTAGTCGGTTTGGCGGCATCCTGACGCATCGGTCGATTTGGGAAAGAGAAACATGATAGAAAAGATCACGAACCGTGGCGAACTGCAGGCCATGATATTGCGGTCGAACTACACGTTCGATGGTATCCAATTTTTCACGCCGGACGAATTTTCGCAGCAACTCGCCTATATGAAGCGACCGACTGGCTATGTCATCCAACCCCACGTTCACAACGCCGTCGCGCGCGAGGTCCTCTATACGAAGGAGGTCCTGCTTATAAAGTCGGGCGTTGTCCGCGTGGACTTCTATTCCGACGCGCAGGAATACTACGAAAGCGCGATCCTGCGCGCTGGCGACGTCATCCTGCTTGCCTTCGGCGGACATGGTTTTGAAATCATCGAAGAAGCTGAAATCATCGAAGTCAAACAGGGACCTTATGCCGGAGAATCCGATAAGACACGATTTGTACCGTCGGTGCGGGAACTGAAGATAAAGGGTGTCGAATGATTCCGGTCAATGAACCGCTGCTGAATGGTAACGAGAGCAAGTATCTGCTGGAATGTATCGAGACCGGCTGGATTTCCTCCGAAGGCCCTTTCATCACACGTTTTGAGCGTGAGTTTGCCGCGACTGTCGGCCGCAAGCACGCAATCGCCGTTGCGAACGGTTCGATGGCTCTCGACGCTGGCATGATGGCGCTTGGCCTGGAGGAAGGCACTGAGGTCATCATGCCGTCCTTCACGATCATTTCCTGCGCAGCAGCCATCGTGAGAGCGGGTTGTGTGCCGGTTGCGGTGGATTCGGATCCTCTCACCTGGAATATCGATCCGACGAAGATCGAAGCAGCTATTACGCCGAAGACGCGCGCCATCATGGTGGTGCATATCTATGGCCTGCCCTGCGATATGGCCGCGATCAACGAGATCGCCCGCCGCCACGACCTCAAGATCATCGAAGACGCTGCAGAAATGCATGGACAGACATATAACGGCCAGCCTTGCGGCAGTTTCGGCGATGTCAGCATTTTCAGCTTCTATCCCAATAAGCACATTACCACAGGCGAAGGTGGCATGATCGTCACCGATTCCGACGCCCTTGCCGACAGATCTCGAAGCCTGCGAAATCTCTGCTTCCTGCCTGCCCGTCGCTTTGTTCACGAGGAACTGGGCTGGAATATGCGTATGACAAATATGCAGGCGGCTTTGGGTTGCGCGCAGCTTGAGCGCCTTCCGGAATTCGTCGAGCGCAAACGTGCGATGGGCAAACTGTATACCGAGCTGCTTCAGGACCTGCCCGGCATTCAACTGCCGTTGCCCGAGACAACGTATGCCCGGAATATCTATTGGGTCTATGGCATCGTGCTGAAGGACGAGATCGATTTCGACGCAGCCGAAGCGATGAAACGATTGGCGGCCAAAGGGGTAGGCTGCCGTCCGTTTTTCTGGCCGATGCACGAGCAGCCCGTTCTGCAGAAGATGGGCTTCTTCAAGGACGCAGATCTTCCCATCGCCGCAAAGCTTGCGCGCCGCGGCTTCTATATTCCAAGCGGCATGGCGCTGAGGGAAGATCAAATTCGCGAAGTCGCGGGTATCGTAGCGGAGGTCATCCGTTGACGACCAGTTTCGGATTGTACTCCCAGTATTACGATCTTCTCTATAAGGACAAGGACTACGAGGGCGAAACAGCTTATGTGAAAGCTCTGCTGGAGCGTTATGCCACCGGCCCAATCTCACAGATTATGGAGCTAGGCTCCGGCACCGGCATTCACGCCGAAAAGATCGCAGAAGCCGGATATGGGGTGCTGGGGGTAGAGCTGTCGGAAACCATGCTTGCGGCGGCCATGCCGAAGGCGGCACAGTCGGGCGGCAAACTTGATTTCAAGCTGGGCGATGCACGCACATTCCGGACGGATCGGCAATTCCAGGCGGTCATCTCCCTTTTTCATGTTTTGAGCTATCAGACGTCCGATGCCGATCTCGAAGCGATGATGGAGACTGTCTCCCACCATCTCGAAGATGGAGGAATTTTCATATTCGACTTCTGGTACGGACCAGCAGTCCTTTGGCAGCGGCCGAGCACCCGCGTCAAACGCTTGGAAAACGATGAGATTTCCGTCGTTCGCGTTGCAGAGTCGGTCGTGCATGACGCCGAGAACGTCGTGGATGTCAATTACACGATCTTCGCGACGGAGAAGCTGAGCGCCAAGACCGAAATGGTTTGCGAAACCCACCGCATGCGCTACCTCTTCCTGAACGAGATAAACCGCCTCCTGACGAATGCGGGGATGAGCCGTGTGATTGCCGAAGAGTGGATGTCCAGTTCGACGCCGGGGACCGAAACCTGGGGCGTCTGTGTCGTAGCGCGCAAGAACGCGGGCTGACTGTTGGCGATACATTTGGACGACCGAATTACCTTGCGCCGGAAGAGGATTGGTTTCTATCTCGGAGTAGGCCGCCATGCCGGTGGTATGTTCCAGTATGCGCAAAGCCTTGTGCAGGCCCTGTCTTCAATCGACGGCACGGACGTGGAGGTCATCGTTGCCTATGGGGACGAAGCCTGGCGCTCTGAACTTGATGCCAGCCCGCTGAAGACCGTCCCGCTGCAGCACTGGAAGCGGGGCGAGACACTTGCCAAGCTGTTCATGGTTCTGCCCGGCTCCGTAGCGCGTAACATCGCGAGATGGGTGAACCCACTCGTGCGGGAATTGACATCTCTCCAATGTGATCTGTGGATTTTTCCGGCTCAAGACGCCCTGACCTGGCAGATCAAGGAGCCCTCGATCGCAACCATTCACGATTTGATGCACAGATATGAACGCAGCTTTCCAGAAGCCGGAAGCTGGTTGCGCTTTCAACTGAGAGAAAGCCGGTTCCGTCACCTTGTGAACCAGGGCGTTGCCGTGCTCGTCGATTCCGAAACCGGGCGGCGGCATGTCATGGAAAGCTACGGTACGCCAGAAGATCACATATATCCGCTGCCTTATATCGCTCCGAACTATCTTACGGATTCGGTCGAGACGCCCGCCTTCGCCGAACGCTACCGGCTTCCGGAAAAATTCTATTTTTATCCGGCGCAATTCTGGCCTCACAAGAATCACTTGCGGCTCATACAAGCGCTGGCAGCCGCGCGCAGGACTCATCCGAACATGGAACTGGTCTTGGCGGGCAATACAAAGCGCGAATATGCGGCCGTCAAAGCGACAGCAAGCGAGCTTGGGCTATCCCAAGCTGTTCACTTCGTCGGTTATGTACCGGATTCGGATCTGGCTGGGTTTTATCGTCGTGCCAGAGGGTTGGTCATGCCGACTTTTTTCGGCCCGACAAACATTCCGCCGCTTGAAGCGATGGTGTGTGGTTGCCCCGTTTTGATATCGGACAAGTATGGTATGCGTGAACAGTGCGGCGACGCGGCTCTCTATTTCTCGCCGCAATCCGTCGCGGAAATTCAAGGGGCAATGAGCCGCCTGTGGGAAGATGAAGACCTACGTTCCTCTTTGATCAAAAAGGGGCTTGAAAGAGCTTCCTTGTGGAAGCAAGAAGATTTCGACCACCGTCTGAGAGAAATTTTGGGGCGTGTCCTCGATCGAGTCGCATGATACATGGCGTTGGTCCATGCAGTCCCCTGAGGCCGTAGAAAATATGGCACGAGTAACGGCTAACGGAGAGTTTGAGCGCATTAATATGACAGGTCACGTGACAAAACAGGAAGGGGAAAGCGGCACCGAACCCTGGGATATAGTCATCAAGCCGTCCGGCACCATCAGCGTCGGGCTGACGACCGCGTGGAAATATCGTGAACTTATCTGGATGTTCTTCAAAAGGGATTTCACGACATTCTACAAGCAAACCGTGCTTGGACCGGTTTGGTATCTCATACAACCGATACTGACGACGGTCACCTATTACATCGTCTTCGGAAAGATTGCCAATCTCTCGACCGATGGAATTTCCCCGCTTGTCTTTTATATGTCCGGCACCATTATCTGGAATTATTTCTCAGCTTGCCTCACCAATAACTCAGAAACATTTTCGAAAAACTCGAACTTGTTTGGAAAAGTGTATTTCCCCCGGCTAGTCGTACCACTCGCAGTCGCGATGAGCGGCCTGGTCGCATTTGCCATCCAATTCACGCTGCTGCTTACGATCTCTTTTGTTCTCTGGCTTAGTCAGGATGATATTGTGATCAGCTTGCGTTTCGTTTTCGCGACACCATTGATTTTGCTATATGTTGCAACGCTTGGTGTGGGAATGGGACTCTTGGTTTCCGCGCTGACAGTTCGATATCGTGATCTGGTTTATGCCGTCGGTTTCGTTACGCAGCTTTGGATGTATGCGACACCCGTCGTCTATGCTTTCAGCCAGGTTCCCGAACGATATCAATGGTTTTACTACCTCAATCCGATGACGACTCCGGTTCAGGTATTCCGTTGGGCACTTTTCGACGCGTCGCCGCTTCCTCTGAGCATTTGCCTGGCGAATGTCGCGGCCACTCTGATTATTATGTTTGGCGGCTTGATACTTTTTGCGCGGGCTGAGGCAACCGCTATGGATACCGTTTGATGAATGATATCGTTATACGCGCCGAGAATGTCAGCAAACACTATCGCTTGGGTATCATCAATCACGGCACCTTGTACCGCGACCTCCAAAGCTGGTGGGCGCGGTTCCGCAATCTGCCGGACCCCAATGCCTCCGTGTCGGATTACGCTTCCGACAGACAGAACAAGGCTCGGCTTAAGAACGATATTTTTCACGCCCTGGATGATGTCTCCTTCGAGATCTCCCGCGGCGATATCGTTGGCGTAATCGGTCGCAATGGGGCAGGCAAGTCGACCCTTCTGAAGCTGATGTCTCGCATAACGCGTCCAACCTCGGGCTATATTGGCATTCGAGGCAGGATTGCGAGCCTCTTGGAAGTCGGAACCGGCTTCCACCCCGAACTCACGGGCCGCGAAAACGTTTACTTAAACGGTGCCATTCTTGGAATGACACACTCCGAAGTTCGCAGGAAGTTCGATGAAATCGTCGAGTTCGCAGAAATCGGCGATTTCATCGACACCCCAGTCAAACGTTACTCTTCAGGCATGTATGTTCGACTTGCCTTTTCCGTTGCGGCACATCTGGAACCCGAAATACTTCTTGTCGATGAGGTTTTGGCAGTTGGCGACGTCAACTTCCAGAACAAATGTATGGGCCGAATGCGGGAGGTGACCAAGGCGGGCCGAACAATCATGTTCGTCAGCCATAATATGACAGCTGTAAGCAGTCTTTGCCCTCAATCCATTCTGTTGTCCGACGGTCGCGTAGCTGCCGTGGGCAGTACGTCCGATGTCATTCGCGCCTATCTCGACCGGCCTGAACTGAGCGGGAAGATAGATTTTGAAATCGACCCACAGGATGTCGACGGCAAGGCGGTGATCTCTCGCCTTTCCATCCGAAAGGAAGATGGCGAGTTAGCACAAACTGTTGAACTCACGAAGAATTTTATCATCGAGATGGAGTATGAACTGCGCGAGCCACTGACAGGGCTTTCCGTCGGGCTGCAGATCATGATGGAGGATGGTTATTCCTCGGTCATCAGCCTGTCTGATCCGGAACTCGACGTAAGCCGCCTCGACACCCGGTCCCCAGGTTATTATCGGGCACGAGTCGTCATTCCGGCTGGCTTGTTGAACACTGGAACCTTTTATCTCCGCGCCGGCATTTCCAGCCGTTTTTCGATCTATTCGGTGGTTGAGGGTATTCGGTTCGAAGTCGAAGACAATGTCGGGATCATCCAGATGCTGGGGCAGCAGCGAAAACCGTCGATTTCGGCGATCCAGCTCCCCTGGGATGTGAAGATGCTCTACCTCCGCGATTCTGAAGGCTTATTGAAATGAAGAAAGTACTCGTGACCGGTGCGGACGGCTTCATCGGCTCTCACCTCGTTGAAACCTTGGTCAAGGCAGGCGTGGAAGTCCGCGCCCTCTGCCAGTACAACTCGTTTTCCAGCTGGGGCTGGCTGGACCAGTCTGAATACCGCGGCAAGTTCGAGGTCATTCTTGGAGACGTTCGCGACCCGGCGCAAATGCGTGCCGTCGCTAAAGGCGTTGACACGATATTTCATCTGGCCGCGCTCATCGCTATTCCCTATTCCTATCAGGCGCCGTCCAGCTATGTAGACACCAACATTAATGGCACGTTGAATGTGCTTCAGGGCGCTCTCGATGCAAGCGTTGGCCGCGTCATCCAGACCTCGACCAGCGAGGTCTACGGAACGGCTCGCTTTGTCCCAATCAGCGAAAGTCATCCGCTGCAGGCACAGTCGCCCTATTCGGCGTCAAAAATCGGTGCTGACGCGATGGCCTACAGCTATCATTCGAGCTTCGACCTGCCGGTGACGGTCGCACGGCCTTTCAACACTTTCGGCCCACGACAATCCGCAAGGGCGGTAATTCCGACTGTGATTTCACAGCTTCTGAGCGGACGGACGACGCTGAAGCTTGGTGCGCTCTCGCCCACCCGGGATTTCAATTTCGTGCAGGATACATGCGACGGCTTTCTGGCGCTCGCGGCCTGCGACGAAGCCATCGGCCAGACGGTCAATATCGGCTCGGGCAGCGAGATATCGATCGGCGATACCGTTCGGCTGATCGCCGATATCATCGGCGTCAGCGTCGAGATCGAATGCGATGAACAGCGTTTGCGTCCGGCAAACAGCGAAGTGGAACGTTTGTGCTGCGACAACAGCCTGATCAAGTCTCTGACAGGATTTTCGCCGCGTTACAGCTTGGAAGATGGTCTGAAAGCGACGATCGACTGGCTGCGTCAGCCACAGAATCTGGCGAGATACAAGGCGGATATCTTCAATGTCTAGGCGCGCAGTCATTCTGGCCGGCGGAATGGGAACGCGGTTGCGGCCCTATACCGTCGTGCTTCCAAAGCCTTTGATGCCGATCGGCGACTATCCTATTCTTGAGGTGATCATTCGTCAGCTGATATCAGGCGGATTTCAACATATAACGCTTGCCGTCAACCACCAGGCCGAGCTGATCAAGGCTTTCTTCCAGGATGGCGACAAGTGGGGTGTACGCATCGACTATTCGCTTGAGGACGAACCTCTTGGCACCATGGGGCCGCTGCGGCTGATAAAGGATCTGCCGGAGAATTTCCTGGTGATGAACGGCGACATTCTGACGGATCTCAACTATGCCGATTTTCATGATGCTCACGTCCGCGACGGGAATATATTCACGATCTCGTCCAAGACGCGTCAGCATCGCATAGACTATGGCGTTCTTGACACCGGCGAGGCCGGGCTGTTGACCGGTTTTCGAGAGAAACCGACGGCCGAATACAAAGTCAGCATGGGCGTCTACATGGTGTCTTCGAGGGCCGTCGAGCACATACCACAAGGTGGTGCCTACGGCTTCGATCAGTTGATGCTTGATCTTCTTGCGGCCGGCAAGCCGGCCACGGTTCGAGATTTTGCAGGCTATTGGCTCGATATCGGACGGCCTGACGATTATGCCTTGGCGATCGAGCAGTTCGAATCCATGCGGTCCAGGTTCTTGAATGGTTGATGCCATCGTCACCGGTGCTGGCGGTTTTCTTGGGAGTCGTCTGGTCAGACGGCTTGAGCAAGCTGGTTTTGACGTGCTCGCGCTTGACCGAACGCATGGAGACATAAGCGAAGAAAAGGTTTGGCAGGAGCTTCCCGCCGCACGCACGCTGTTTCACCTTGCCGGCAGGACATTTGTTCCAGATAGCTGGAGCCAAGGACCGAGTTTCACGGCCGCCAACGTCCTCGGAACGCAACACGCTTTGAACTGGTGCAAGCGACACAAGGCCAAACTCGTGTTCGCAAGCGCCTATGTTTACGGGGTGCCTGACCGGCTGCCGATCCATGAAAGCGATCCGGTCAGGCCGAACAACCCTTATGCCCTTTCCAAACATCTTGCCGAACAGCTTTGTGAGTTCGCCGCCACGCACGAGCAGATACCGGTGGTGGTATTGCGTCTTTTCAATATATACGGCGCAGGGCAGCGACCCGAATTTCTGATACCGACGCTTCTGAACCAGATACGGGCGAAGCAGGAAATACAGGTCCTGGATCTCAGTCCCCGGCGAGACTATATCTTCGTTGACGATGTCCTGAGCGCCTTTGCCAAGGCCATGGACGTCGCGGAAGGCTACCATTGCATCAATATCGGCTCCGGAATGTCGTATTCGGTGCAGGAAATAATCGACATCTTGCAAGAAGCTGCCGGCACTGCTCTACCTGTAGTGTCATCTTGCACAGTTCGGCGGAATGAAATACCTGACGTGCGGGCCGATATCACGCGGGCTCGCACCATTCTCGGATGGCGGCCGGAATGGGATCTGCCGGCCGGGATGCGCGCGATGATGAAGGAGTCGTAAATTGAACGAACGTTACGTTCCGATCAACAAGGGCAACTACTCGATGGACACGGTCGAGCGCGAAGCCGCGTTCGACAAATTCCGGGGCGAAGGGTGGGAAGCCGAATACGCAGATTACCGTCGCAAATGGTCAGAATATGCCCTGACCCAGCAGGTTTCGGACTATCCGCTGCTGGTCGATCTTGAACTGGCATCGATCTGCAATCTGCGCTGCCCGATGTGCTATACGATCAGCGACGAGTTCAAGAAAAGTGTGAACACGACGCGGATGGACTGGGATCTCTACTGCCGCATCATCGATGAGATCGGCGGCAAAGTTCCTGCGATCCGTCTGTCGCTGCGGGGCGAGGCCACGCTGCACAAGCGCTTCGCCGACTGTGTGCGTTATGCCAAGGATCATGGGATCAAGGAAGTCTCGACCCTCACGCACGGCTTCAAGCTCAACAGAGACTATTTCGCTCAGCTTGTCGACGCCGGCATCGACTGGATCACCGTTTCAATCGACGGCACCGGTGAGACCTACGAGAAAATCCGCAAGCCGATCAAGTTCGAGGCCCTGCTCGACAAGATCAAAGACATCAAGAAGTACAAAGACGAGCGCGGGCTCCACCGTCCGGTCATCAAGGTGCAGGGCATCTGGCCGGCGATCAGGGAAAATCCGGATCTCTACTATGAAACCTTTGCGCCTCATGTGGATCTTGTCGCCTTCAACCCGCTGATCGACTATCTCGGCAACGATTCTGACGTTCAATATCTGGATAACTTCACCTGCCCTCAGCAATACCAGCGCCTCGTTATCGGCGCCGACGGGCTTGTGATGAAGTGCTCGAACGACGAGGAAAATCGCGAAGTCATTGGTGACGCGACGATGGAGACGGTACACCAGATTTGGCACGGCGAAAAAATGAATGCAGTCCGCGCCTTGCACAAAGAACCGCAGGGCTTCTTGAAAAGCGAAGTATGCCGCCGATGCTACCTGCCTCGCCTGACGGATGACGAGCCGACCGAAATCTGCGGCCGGAAAGTGATTGTCCGAAATTACGTGGATCGGGCTCAGGAAATCGGAAAATAGAGAAGCAGCCGGGAGTCGTATACTGGTCGTGTGCGGGATGACGTCGCTGTGCTACCGCTATTGGAACGCCGGCTGTATAGTGAATTGCAGGAGTAGCAGATGTTCCGGAACTACCGACCTGACCGGTGTTATATTATCGCCGAAATCGGCGGGAATTTTACGACTTTTGATCAGGCAAGACGGCTGATCAACGAGGCAAAGGCGTCCGGCGTGGATGCTGTCAAGCTCCAGACTTATCGCGCAGAGACCCTGTCGAGCCGCAACGCCATGTTCGATATGGAAAACACCGGCGTTACCTCGCAATTCGAGCTTTTCCGTAAGTATGAAATCGGTCACGAGCTTCACGAAGCGGTTTTCCGCTATGCCGAGGAGCATGGGCTGGACTGGTTTTCGTCGCCCTCACACGAAACGGATGTCGATCTGTTGGAGAAGTGTGGGGTTGGTGCCCACAAGGTGGGTTCGGACGATGCGGTCAACATTCCCTTTCTCCGCTATCTGGCAAAAACGGGCAAGCCGATAATCCTGTCGACGGGGATGTCGACGCTCGACGAAGTTCGGGAATCCGTTGCCGCAATCAAGGAGGCGGGTAATCAGAAGCTCATTCTGCTGCACGCCATCACAAGTTATCCGACGCATCCGGAAAATGTGAACCTGCGCGCAATGCAAACGATGATGGAGGCGTTTCCGGATCTCGACGTTGGCTATTCCGACCATACGTTGTCCCCCGTCGCCAGCCTTTGTGCTGCCGCGATGGGGGCACGGGTTATAGAGCGGCATTTCACCTACGACAAAGCCGCCGACGGTCCCGACCACATACTCTCCGCCGATCCGGCGGAAATGAAATGGCTTGTGGATGCGATACGTGCGTTCGAGATCATGAAGGGCAGTGGTCGCAAAGAGCCGGCAGCAAGTGAAGCGACGACAAGATTGAACAACCGCAAAAGCATTGTCGTCAATCGACCGCTCAAAGCCGGCCATGTCATCTCTGCCGGCGATATCTCTGTCAAACGACCTGGGACGGGAGTCGAACCTAAGCATCTCGAAACTCTTGCGGGGCGACGGCTCGTAAAGGATCTTGATGCGGACGCCGTTCTCCAGTGGAGCGATCTGGCGTGACGCTTGGCATCATTATCCAGGCGCGGATGGGATCGACCCGATTGCCGGGAAAGGTGCTTCGCGACATTTCCGGCAAGCCGCTTCTCGGACATGTCCTGGGTAGGCTTCAGATGTTGACGCGGCCTGCCAGGATTGTCGTTGCAACATCATCGGCCGGCGAGAACGATATGATCGAAGCCTGGTGCCTTGAGCACGGCGTAAGCTGCTTTCGTGGCGACGAAGCCGATGTTCTCGATCGTTATTTTCAATGCGCAAAATCGCTCGGAATGTCCGACATTGTTCGATTGACCGCGGATAATCCTTTCACTGACATCGAGGAGCTCGAAAGGCTGATCGATCTGCACCAAAGACAGGGATTCGACTACACGCATGCGTTCGGCCAGTTGCCTATAGGCGTCGGCGCCGAAATATTTACCTTCGAAGCGCTGTCGCGCAGTCATCGCGAGGGAAAACTGCCGCACCATCGCGAGCACGTGAATGAATACTTCACCGACCGGCCGGAACTGTTCAAGATCGGCCAGCTCGACGTGCCGCCGGCCAAAATATCCCCCGAACTGCGCCTGACGGTAGATACTGAAGAAGACTGGAGACGTGCCTGTGCTCTTACAGCGCGCGGGGGTGGGAACTGGCTCGGGACAGAAGAAGCGATCAGACTATGTTCGTCTTCTGCATAGAAAGTTCGCATGCACGCGGAATGGGGCATCTGTTTCGATCGTTGACACTCGCCACCGAACTGCGTTCGCGCGGTCATCCGGTCCTATTTCTAGCGAACGATCATCCGAATTCGTTGAGGATCATCCGGGAGCGCGGCTTTGACGTGGCGCTTTATGGTCTCGCCTCCGTGACCGGATGGGAGAATGGCTTTATCGAACCCGATGCAAGTTCCTCGGTCTGGATCAATGACCGCCTCAATACGCAGCGATCCCACAGTGAAGCGATCAAGCGTTTGGGCGCCAAGCTCGTTACCTTTGATGATCGTGGCGATGGCGCGGAACTTGCCGACATCAACATCTGCGCTCTCCTGTTCGAAAAGACGGAGGATCTCAAGGGCAAGGATGTTCGGCTGGGGGTGGAGTACATGATACTCAATCCGGAAATCGCGGCGTTTCGCAGGCTTCGGCAAAGCCTCGCGTCGATCCTGGTCACGCTCGGCGGCGCCGATACCTACGGCGTGACTGTCCGCGTCGCCAAATGGCTGAGCAGCAAGTCTTTTCCCGTCACGATCGTTACAGGCCCGAGCTTCCAGCACATGGCGGAGCTTGAAGAGGTCGTCGCGACCGCGGCACCCGATCGGTTCAAACTGCTCAACCAGGTGCCGTCGCTTGCGGCAGAGATGCATGGGCACGATCTGGCGATTACCGGCGGCGGTGTTACACCTTTCGAAGCCTGTGCGGCTGGCTTGCCGTGTGTGGTGATCGCCAACGAACCTTTCGAAATCCCGGTCGGACGTGCACTCGAGGGGTTAGGAGCGGCGTTCTTTGCCGGGCATCACTCGGCGTTCGATCTCGGCATCCTGGAAAAGCCGATCCCCATCAGGACCATGAGCGAGACTGCCATGGCCAAGGTTGACCTTGGCGGCGTCGGCCGCGTTGCCGATTTGCTTGAAAGACTGGCTGCATGACCATCACAGCGGTTATTCACCAGCCGGATTTCGCTTCATATCTCGGCTTTTTTCAGCGTTTTTTGAATGCCAACCTCTATATCGTTCTCGATCACGTTCAGTTTGTCCATGGCACGAGCAAGAGCTGGACGCATCGTGATAAAATAAAGACGGCACAGGGCGATCGGTGGCTCACCGTCGGAATCAGAAAGCCAAGGCTCGGCACCCGGATCAACGAGGTGGAAATGGCGCCCGGCACCGAATGGATTGACCAAAACCTTTCCCTGCTTCGCGAAAACTATCGCAAGTCCGCCGGTTGGAGCGAGGTCTTTCCGCGCATCGAGGCTCTCTACGGCAAGCGGTTCGATCTGCTGGCCGATTTCAACATGCATTTCCTCGAAGGCATCCTGGATATGCTTCAAATCACCATGCCAACAGTGCGGTCGAGTGCGTTAAGCCCGGAGGGGCATAAGAACGAATTGCTTATCGAACTGCTGCGCAAGGTAGGAGCAACACGTTATCTCTCAGGTCTCGGCGCGCGCGGCTATATGCAGCCTGAACTGTTCGAGGCAGCCGGGATCGAAATCGAATGGCAGCATTTCGTCCATCCGGTTTATCCACAGCCCTTCGGCGAGTTCATGCCCTATCTCAGCATCCTCGACACACTGCTGAATTGTGGTATTGCAGGCACGCGTGACCTGCTCTGGAGTTGCAAATGAATATTCTCGCGATCGGTGCCCATTTTGACGACGTGGAACTAGGCTGTGGCGGTGCATTGGCGCGTCACGCTACAAACGGCGACACGGTTTATGTCTATGTCGCGACCGTATCCGGCTTTTCCAACCAGTATGACCAGTCCGTCCGCAGCAGCCAGGTCGCCAGGGCGGAAGCGGATGCTGCGATGGACATTCTCGGCGTCCAAAAGATGTTCTGTGGTGAGTTCAAAACCCTTCAGATCGAATTCGTCGATCCGCTGAATATCGAGATCCTCAAGCTCGTGCAGGATCTGAAGATCGATATGGTCTACACCCACTGGGTCGGAGACATCCACCATGACCACCTGGCCTTGTCGCGCGCATCGCTGCACAGCTGCCGCCATGTGCCTCGTCTGCTGATGTACCGCAGCAACTGGTACCATTCGACCGTCGATTTCAGGGGGAATTTCTACGTCGACATCACCTCCCATTGGGACCAGAAGGAAAAGGCGATCCTTGCCCATGAATCCGAGATGGAGCGCACGGGGCGGAAATGGGTGAGCTTCTTCCGCAACGAAGCCGAGAACGCCGGCCAGCGCATCGGTGTAAAATACGCGGAGGTTTTTGAGGTGGTGAAGTGGCTGCAGCTTTGAGGAAGATTTTGACCTTTGGCTCCATGCTGCTCCCCTATGGTGTGCATGAGTTGAGGCGCAGGCTAAGTACTCGCCACAAATTCTCTGCTGATGTCGCGAGATCACTGGCAGAAAATAGACAGCTTGCTGGTCAGCACGAGGGTGGCCGCTGTTTTATTTTAGGGAACGGCCCGAGCGTCAAGGGCTTGGATCTGTCGCGACTTCATGGCGAAGCCGTTATAACCGTTTCCAACGGCTATTTGCACTCCGATTTTGGCAAGTTCCAGTCTCGTTATCATTGTGTCCCGCAGATTACCTACGTGACGATGACATCGGAGGACGTGATCGACTGGTTTAACGAGATGCATTCGCACTTGGGCGCCGCGGAACTGTTTCTCAGTTCTACTGAAGCGGAGCTCGTTCGAAAACACAATCTGTTTTCAGGGCGAACGGTTCGGTATCTCGTGCTCGGTGAAAGCTTCGACGAAAGAACATCAGAGGAAATCGTCGATATCTCTCAACCGGTCCCTCGTGTCGAGTCGGTGCCGGTGATGGCCTTGATGATAGCGATGTATCTTGGTTTCAAAGAGATCATCCTGCTCGGCGTCGACCACGATCGTTTCCTGTCATCAACCTACCAATATGCGTTCGACCTCAAGGTGCAAAAGGGAAAAGATTTCACCGTCAATGCGGACGGCACCCTGACAAGGAGCCGTCACGACGAGTTTCAGCAGCTGGCGCGGCTGTGGCGGCAGTATCGAGCCATCGCAAATATTGCCAAAGCGAATGGTATCCGCGTCGTCAATTCCACACCCGGCGGAGCACTGGACGAATTTGAGAGGCGGCCTTTCCAAGCTTGGTTCGAAGAATGAAGCGCCTTCATCCTGCGTCAGTACTGGTTGATAGAACAAACGCGCGGTTCGCTGTCGCCGATGTGTCTTTTGCGCAACGGCCAGATTTCTGTTGGTTCGTAAGGAAAGACGACAATATTTGATGCGCGTAAAGGTCCTAATTCCGGTCTTCAACCGACTTGAGCACACTCGCAAAGTTATCGCGGCCTTGAGGGCCCAAACCGTTGTCGACAGTATTCGAATTGTCGTCATTGATGACGGCTCAACCGATGAAACGGCTGAGTTCCTCGCGGCGCAGCCTGACGTGACGAGCATAAGAGGCGACGGCAATCTTTGGTGGGGCGGAGCCATAGAGGTCGGTCTGAAGCGGGTTCTGCCCGACTGCGGTCCCGAAGACTACATCCTGTTCGTCAACAATGACACGTGGTTTGGCCCGACCTATGTCGAGACATTGATACGGTGTTCACGCGAAAATGGGGATGCCATTGTCGGCAGCGTCGTTCATGAGGAGGAGAGCGACCCACCTTTGACGGGCGTGGGACCGCGCTTGAACATAAATCGTATTGCGGTATGGGACATTCTTGCCGAGTTGAGTGAAGAGGAGCGCCGGAATCCTAAGCCGCTCTATAAGGCGGACGCGCTCAGCGGTCGCGGAACGTTGTTTCCCGCGGAACTGTTCAAACGACATGGAACCATGCGTCCGCGTTTCCTGCCGCATTATATGGCCGATTACGAAATATCCATGCGCTTCGCACGAACGGGCGTACAACTCCTTGTTTCCAGCGAAGCCATAGTTTATTCACCGCCAGTCTACGGCGCTCACGTGTCGAATACGTCTTCGTGGAAGAAGCATTTTGGCCGGCGCTCGCCCCACAATGTATTTCAGCGGGCCGCGTTCTATTCTTTGATCGGCACGCCTTTGCAACGGCTGACAGCGCCATTGCGCATGGCGGCCTTCATGATTATCCGGACGGCCCACACTCTGCGAGCGAAGAAATGAAAAAGGACAATAACGACGCAATGAAGAGCGATCATCAGATGCAGTGTATTGCCTGCGGTTCGAATATGGAAACATTTATCGAGCGCATATCCGACGATCGATACGGCTGCCCCGGTGTATATTCGATCGAGAGGTGCGTGTCTTGCGGTCATATGACGACAACACCGCCGCTGACGGAAGAAGACCTGCCTGGGCTTTACAGCACCTATTATCCGCGCCGGGAAGTCGATTTCTCCGCCATAGAGCGAGAAGCTGCGCTGGTAAACAAGCCTTTCGCCGCTTTCAATCGTTGGATGGCCGGCACCGATCACCAAGGCCACTATCTGGCGCAGCCTGGTGAGAAGGTACTGGATGTCGGTTGCGGCTCATGCATTTCGCTGCTCGAAATGAGGAACAAGGGTATCGAAAGCTGGGGGATTGAGGCCGATCCGAATGTACGGACGATTGCCGATCACTTCGGTTTGCAAGTCCATATCGGCAACATTTACGATCTGCCTTTTCCCGACATGAAGTTCGACCTGATTGTATTGAATCAGGTGCTCGAACATGTGCCGGATCCCTCGGCCATGCTGCAGGCGGTAAGAGAACGTCTCACCCCCCAGGGCCGCGTGATCATGGCGTTCCCCAATACGGGCTCGTTTCATCACAAGATCTGGAAAGACCGCTGGATCAATTGGCACATTCCCTATCACCAAAATCATTTCAACCGCACCTCTTTTACCAAGCTCGCCGGCAAGTTTGGTTACAAGGTCGAAAACGTCAGAACGGTTACGCCTAATCTCTGGTCGGTCCTGCAATTACGCACCGCACGCGAGCGGAAGCAGGAGGGCAAGTCATCATCCACCTGGACGCACAATGCTGATGCAATCCAAGTCAGGCCACCGTTCTTCACTCGACTGAAGAACGTAGCCCTATCGCGTGGCGCACGTGGGGCCGGGATGGTGATGGGATTGGGCAATCGAATTCTGGATGCCGCAGGCAAGGGCGACAGCCTTCTCTTCGTGCTGAGGCCGATCTAGAAATTCCACCCCGCTCTCCCGCAAGGTCAGGCGATCGCAGGTAGGAGAATTCAACATAACGCTCCGACTGCATGGGAGCGGATATGCAGGCATGGGTGCAGTTCAAGCTCACGCCGCGAGGCCTGGATACAATGACATATGGCGTGTCAAGAACCGGAAGAAGTTGCTTCGAACTGGCGAGGGTCGCAGGATGGAGCCGAGTGCTCGAGGCCCCGGCTAGAAAGATGGCCTTGCGCGGCTTTTTCTTCGGGATCTCCTGCATTGATCAAGGATAATCTGCAGTACTGGATTGCGACGCCGCCTTTCCGTCTGCTACGGGTTGGCCAGATTTCGCCCCTTAAAATGTAAGCAAGACACCCGTCAAGATGGCTGCAGACACTGCCGATCCACGTATTCCCCGGATAAGCCTCATCACCGTTTGCTGGAACGCCGAGCGGACCATTGCCGATACGTTGCGGTCCATCGACACGCAAACCTACCGCGATTTCGAGCACATCATCATTGACGGGGGCTCAAGCGATTCCACGCTCGCCATCATCGCTTTGGCGCCGGCGGACAACCGCCGCGTACTTTCGGGACGGGACGGAGGTATCTATGAGGCGATGAACAAGGGGATTGGCCTTGCGAGCGGCGACATCATCGGCTTTTTGAATGCGGACGACACTTTCGAGAGCAGCGACTCCCTCGAAACCGTGGCGGCCGCGCTGGAAGATCCAGCGTATGATGGCTGCTACGGCGATCTCGTCTATGTTTCCAACCGGCATATCGACCGCAAGATCCGCTACTGGAAATCGCGTACGTTCAGGTCCGGTTCGTTCGCCCGTGGCTGGTGTCCACCGCATCCGACATTTTATGTTCGCCGTAGCATTTATGAACAGTTCGGGCGGTTTGATCTGCGTTATCGGCTTGCAGCCGACGTCGAGCTTATGATGCGATTTTTGGAAGTCGCGCGGATCAGAACAATCTATATCCCGCGAGTCCTGGTCAGGATGCGCTTAGGGGGGGCCACGAACAAGAACGTTCAAAATATATCGCGTCAGAACAAGGAGGTGCTGTGCGCCCTTGCCGACCACGGCCTGAAGGTCTCAACATCAATGTTCTGGGTCTTTAAGATCGTGAACCGGTTGGGCCAGTTCCTGATGCGCAATCGATCGCAGGATTTATAAGCGTAAATCCACGCCGCCGTCGATAGCCGGTTTCACACCGCCACCCTCCCCGAACCCGTCCGCAATCGCCGTCATCCGCTCCGCCGCAGCATGCCCGATCTCCCCCCGGGGTACCAGGAGGTCCGATTGGGTTCACGCAAAAAGGAAATCCCCCGAGTCTAGGCTCGTCAAGGCTACGTTCCTCAACACTATGGTGTTGTCGATATCGGCTGTAACGATTGTATCGTTGCCATACTGACTGGATGCAGCAAAAAGCGATTCCCAGTCGGCGAAAATGTTGTGATCGATTCTGATCGTGTCGTGCGCCGTGCCGGTTGCCATGAAGTCTATGATCGTGTCGTGGCCCCAGTTCGACAAATAAACGAACAAGTCTGCCGCCTCGCCACCAACGAGGATGTCGTTGCCGGCGCCACCGGCAATGGTGTCGGTCCCGCTACCGCCGACGATTAGGTTGTCCAGCGAGTTTCCTGTTCCGACAAAGTCCGTCGTTCCGATATAGGTGAGGTTCTCGACATCACTGCCAAGCGTGTAACTCGCCAGTGTCGTGCGAACCGTGTCGATCCCCGCGTCAGCGTTCTCGGCTACGATATCGACGGCATTGTCGACGATGTAAGTGTCATTGCCTGCCCCGCCGATCAAGGTATCGGCGCCGGCGCCACCATCCAGCACATCATTGCCGGCGCCGCCGGTGATCGTGTTGGCGAGAGCATTGCCGGTGCCGGTGAAGTTTGCCGATCCCGTGTAGGTGAGGTTCTCGACATTGTTGCCGATCGTATAGCTGGCAAGCGCCGTCTGGACCGTGTCTGTCCCCTCGTTCGCATTCTCGATCACAAGGTCGGTCGCAATATCGACGACATAAAGGTCGTCACCCGTCCCGCCTGACATCGTGTCGGAACCCGCACCACCAATCAATGTGTCGTTGCCGACGCCACCGCTGAGATTGTCCGCAGCTGCCCCACCGGTCAGGACGTTGCTCAGCGCATTGCCCGTGCCGGCAAAGGCTGCCGTTCCGATATAGGTGAGGTTCTCGACATTGGCTCCCAGTGTGTAGGCGGCCAGGGCCGTGCGAACCGTGTCGGTTCCCGCGGCGGCGTTCTCGGCAACGCTGTCACCGACATTGTCGACGATATAGGTGTCGTCGCCCGCACCGCCGATCAGCGTATCGGCGCCTGCCCCGCCATTCAGCACATCGTTGCCGGCGCCGCCGGTGATGGTGTTGGCGAGCGCATTGCCGGTGCCAGTGAAGCTGGCCGATCCCGTGTAGCTCAGGTTCTCGACATTGATCAGTGCAGCGATCGAGTAGGTCGCAAGCGACGTGCGGATTTCGTCGGTGCCGGCACTGGCCAACTCGGTGACGATGTCGCTCGCACTGTCGACCACATAGATGTCGTTGCCCGCACCGCCGTTCAGCGTGTCATTGCCGGCGCCGCCGTCCAGCAGATCGTTGCCGGCACCGCCGGTGATCGTGTTGGCGAGCGCATTGCCGGTGCCGATAAAATCGCCGGTGCCGATGAAAGCTAGGTTTTCGACATTGGCAATATTGGTCAAGGCATAGGAAGAAAGCACCGTCCTGATCAGATCGGTCCCTTCATTCACCCCTTCGGTGACCACGTCGGCCAGATCATCGACGATATAGATGTCGCTGCCCGCTCCGCCGATCAAACTATCGGCACCAGCCCCGCCATTCAGCGTGTCGTTGCCGACACCACCAGTGATCGTGTTGGCAAGGCTATTGCCTGTCCCGGCAAAGGCTGCCGTTCCGATGTAGGTGAGGTTCTCGACATTGGCTCCCAGTGTGTAGGCGGCCAGTATCGTGCGAACCGTGTCGGTTCCTTCATCGGCGTTCTCGGCAACGCTGTCGCCGGCATTGTCGACGATATAGGTGTCGTCGCCCGCACCGCCGATCAAGCTATCGGCACCTGCCCCGCCATTCAGCGTATCGTTGCCGTCGCCGCCTGACAGCGTATCGATGGCAGCCGCCCCTGTGATTACATTGTCGAGATCGTTCCCGGTCCCGGCAAAGGCTGCCGTTCCGATATAGGTGAGGTTCTCGACATTGGCGCCAAGCGTATAGCTTGCCAGGGTCGTGCGAACCATGTCGGTTCCCGCGGCGGCGTTTTCGGCAACGCTGTCGCCGACATTGTCGACGATATAGGTGTCGTCGCCCGCTCCGCCGATCATCGTGTCGGCGCCTGCCCCGCCATTCAGCGTGTCATTGCCGGCGCCGCCGGTGATCGTGTTGGCCAGCGCATTGCCGGTGCCGGTGAAGTTGGCCGATCCCGTGTAGCTCAGGTTCTCGACATTGATCAGTGCAGCGATCGAGTAGGCTGCAAGCGACGTGCGGATTTCGTCGGTGCCGGCACTGGCCAACTCGGTGACGATGTCGCTCGCACTGTCGACCACATAGATGTCGTTGCCCGCACCGCCGTTCAGCGTGTCATTGCCGGCGCCGCCGTCCAGCAGATCGTTGCCGGCGCCGCCGATGATCGTGTTGGCGAGCGCATTGCCGGTGCCGGTGAAGTCGGCGGATCCCGTGTAGCTCAGCTTCTCGACATTGTTGCCGAGCGTATAGTTTGCCAGCACGGTCTTGACCGTGTCGGTTCCCGCGCCGGCGTTCTCGGCAACGCTGTCGCCGGCATTGTCGACGATATAGGTGTCGTCGCCCGCACCGCCGATCATCGTGTCGGCACCTGCCGCACCATTCAGCGTGTCGTTGCCGACACCACCAGTGATCGTGTTGGCAAGGCTATTGCCTGTCCCGACAAAGGCTGCCGTTCCGATGTAGGTGAGGTTCTCGACATTGACGCCAAGCGTATAGTTTGCCAGCACGGTCTTGACCGTGTCGGTTCCTTCATCGGCGTTCTCGGCAAGGCTGTCGCCGGCATTGTCGACGATATAGGTGTCGTCGCCCGCACCGCCGATCAGCGTATCGGCGCCTGCCCCGCCATTCAGCGTATCGTTGCCGTCGCCGCCTGACAGCGTATCAGCGGCGGCCGCCCCTGTGATTACATTGTCGAGATCGTTCCCGGTCCCGGCAAAGGCTGCCGTTCCGATATAGGTGAGGTTCTCGACATTGACGTCAAGCGTATAGCTTGCCACGGTCGTGCGAACCATGTCGGTTCCCGCAGCGGCGTTTTCGGCAACACTGTCACCGGCATTGTCGACGATATAGCTGTCGTCGCCCGCTCCGCCGATCAAGCTATCGGCACCTGCCCCGCCATTCAGCGTGTCATTGCCGGCGCCGCCGGTGATCGTGTTCGCCAGCGCATTGCCGGTGCCGGTGAAGTTGGCCGATCCCGTGTAGCTCAGGTTCTCGACATTGTTGCCAATCGTATAGCTTGAAAGCGCCGTCTGGACCGTGTCTGTCCCCTCGTTCGCATTCTCGATCACAAGGTCGGTCGCGATATCGACGACATAAATGTCATCACCCGTCCCGCCCGACATCGTGTCGGAACCAGCACCGCCAATCAATGTGTCGTTGCCGCCAGCGCCAGTGAGCTTATCGGCAACGACACCGCCCTTGATGATGTTGTCGAGCGCATTGCCCGTGCCGGTAAACGCGGCCGTGCCGCCATAGGTGAGGTTCTCGACATTGACCCCCAGCGTATAGGCGGTCAGATTCGTCTGCACCGTGTCGATACCCTCATCGGCATTCTCGATGACGATGTCACCGGTGGAGATGACATAGGTGTCGTCGCCCGTGCCGCCATTTAGCGTGTCGACCCCGGCACCTCCAGCCAGGACATTGTTCAGCGCGTTGCCTGTCCCGGCAAACGCACCAGTTCCGATATAGGCGAGGTTCTCGACATTGGCGGCAAGCGTATAGCTTGCCAGGGTCGTGCGAACCGTGTCGGTTCCCGCGGCGGCGTTCTCGGCAACGCTGTCGCCGGCATTGTCGACGACATAGGTGTCGTCGCCCGCTCCGCCGATCAAGCTATCGGCACCTGCTTCGCCATTCAGCGTGTCGTTGCCGACGCCGCCGGAAAGCGTATCAGCCGCGGCCGCCCCTGTGATTACATTGTCGAGATCGTTCCCTGTTCCGACAAAGTTCGTCGTTCCGATATAGGTGAGGTTCTCGACATCACTGCCAAGCGTATAGCTCGTCAGTGTCGTGCGAACCGTGTCGGTCCCCGCGTCAGCATTCTCGGCGACGATATCGACGGCATTGTCGACGATGTAGGTGTCGTTGCCTGCCCCACCGATCAAGGTATCGGCGCCGACGCCACCGTCCAATATGTCGTTGCCGGCGCCGCCGGTGATCGTGTTGGCCAGCGCATTGCCGGTGCCGGTGAAGTTGGCCGATCCCGTGTAGGTGAGGTTCTCGACATTGTTGCCAATCGTATAGCTGGCAAGCGCCGTCTGGACCGTGTCTGTCCCCTCGTTCGCATTCTCGATCACAAGGTCGGTCGCAATATCGACGACATAAATGTCGTCACCCGTCCCGCCTGACATCGTGTCGGAACCCGCACCACCAATCAATGTGTCGTTGCCGACGCCACCGCTGAGATTGTCCGCAGCTGCCCCACCGGTCAGGACATTGTCGAGATCGTTCCCGGTCCCGGCAAAGGCTGCCGTTCCGATATAGGTGAGGTTCTCGACATTGGCGCCAAGCGTATAGCTTGCCAGGGTCGTGCGAACCATGTCGGTTCCCGCGGCGGCGTTTTCGGCAACGCTGTCGCCGACATTGTCGACGATATAGGTGTCGTCGCCCGCTCCGCCGATCATCGTGTCGGCGCCTGCCCCGCCATTCAGCGTGTCATTGCCGGCGCCGCCGGTGATCGTGTTCGCCAGCGCATTGCCGGTGCCGGTGAAGTTGGCCGATCCCGTGTAGCTCAGGTTCTCGACATTGATCAGTGCAGCGATCGAGTAGGTCGCAAGCGACGTGCGGATTTCGTCGGTGCCGGCACTGGCCAACTCGGTGACGATGTCGCTCGCACTGTCGACCACATAGATGTCGTTGCCCGCACCGCCGTTCAGCGTGTCATTGCCGGCGCCGCCGTCCAGCAGATCGTTGCCGGCACCGCCGGTGATCGTGTTGGCGAGCGCATTGCCGGTGCCGATAAAATCGCCGGTGCCGATGAAAGCTAGGTTTTCGACATTGGCAATATTGGTCAAGGCATAGGAAGAAAGCACCGTCCTGATCAGATCGGTCCCTTCATTCACCCCTTCGGTGACCACGTCGGCCAGATCATCGACGATATAGATGTCGCTGCCCGCTCCGCCGATCAAACTATCGGCACCAGCCCCGCCATTCAGCGTGTCGTTGCCGACACCACCAGTGATCGTGTTGGCAAGGCTATTGCCTGTCCCGGCAAAGGCTGCCGTTCCGATGTAGGTGAGGTTCTCGACATTGGCTCCCAGTGTGTAGGCGGCCAGTATCGTGCGAACCGTGTCGGTTCCTTCATCGGCGTTCTCGGCAACGCTGTCGCCGGCATTGTCGACGATATAGGTGTCGTCGCCCGCACCGCCGATCAAGCTATCGGCACCTGCCCCGCCATTCAGCGTATCGTTGCCGTCGCCGCCTGACAGCGTATCGATGGCAGCCGCCCCTGTGATTACATTGTCGAGATCGTTCCCGGTCCCGGCAAAGGCTGCCGTTCCGATATAGGTGAGGTTCTCGACATTGGCGCCAAGCGTATAGCTTGCCAGGGTCGTGCGAACCATGTCGGTTCCCGCGGCGGCGTTTTCGGCAACGCTGTCGCCGACATTGTCGACGATATAGGTGTCGTCGCCCGCTCCGCCGATCATCGTGTCGGCGCCTGCCCCGCCATTCAGCGTGTCATTGCCGGCGCCGCCGGTGATCGTGTTGGCCAGCGCATTGCCGGTGCCGGTGAAGTTGGCCGATCCCGTGTAGCTCAGGTTCTCGACATTGATCAGTGCAGCGATCGAGTAGGCTGCAAGCGACGTGCGGATTTCGTCGGTGCCGGCACTGGCCAACTCGGTGACGATGTCGCTCGCACTGTCGACCACATAGATGTCGTTGCCCGCACCGCCGTTCAGCGTGTCATTGCCGGCGCCGCCGTCCAGCAGATCGTTGCCAGCGCCGCCGGTGATCGTGTTGGCGAGCGCATTGCCGGTGCCGGTGAAGTCGGCGGATCCCGTGTAGCTTAGCTTCTCGACATTGTTGCCGAGCGTATAGTTTGCCAGCACGGTCTTGACCGTGTCGGTTCCCGCGCCGGCGTTCTCGGCAACGCTGTCGCCGGCATTGTCGACGATATAGGTGTCGTCGCCCGCTCCCCCGATCAGCGTGTCAGCACCTGCCGCACCATTCAGCGTGTCGTTGCCGACACCACCAGTGATCGTGTTGGCAAGGCTGTTGCCTGTCCCGACAAAGGCTGCCGTTCCTGCATAGGTGAGGTTCTCGACATTGACGCCAAGCGTATAGTTTGCCAGCACGGTCTTGACCGTGTCGGTTCCCGCAGCGGCGTTCTCGGCAACGCTGTCGCCGGCATTGTCGACGATATAGGTGTCGTCGCCCGCACCGCCGATCAAGCTATCGGCGCCTGCCCCGCCATTCAGCGTGTCGTTGCCGTCGCCGCCTGACAGCGTATCAGCGGCGGCCGCCCCTGTGATTACATTGTCGAGATCGTTTCCGGTCCCGGCAAAGGCTGCCGTTCCGATATAGGTGAGGTTCTCGACATTGGCGTCAAGCGTATAGCTTGCCACGGTCGTGCGAACCGTGTCGGTTCCCGCAGCGGCGTTTTCGGCAACACTGTCACCGGCATTGTCGACGATATAGCTGTCGTCGCCCGCTCCGCCGATCAAGCTATCGGCACCTGCCCCGCCATTCAGCGTGTCATGGCCGGCGCCGCCGGTGATCGTGTTGGCGAGCGCATTGCCGGTGCCGGTGAAGTTGGCCGATCCCGTGTAGCTCAGGTTCTCGACATTGATCAGTGCAGCGATCGAGTAGGCTGCAAGCGACGTGCGGATTTCGTCGGTGCCGGCACTGGCCAACTCGGTGACGATGTCGCTCGCACTGTCGACCACATAGATGTCGTTGCCCGCACCGCCGTTCAGCGTGTCATTGCCGGCGCCGCCGTCCAGCAGATCGTTGCCAGCGCCGCCGATGATCGTGTTGGCGAGCGCATTGCCGGTGCCGGTGAAGTCGGCGGATCCCGTGTAGCTCAGCTTCTCGACATTGTTGCCGATCGTATAGTTTGCCAGCACGGTCTTGACCGTGTCGGTTCCCGCGCCGGCGTTCTCGGCAACGCTGTCGCCGGCATTGTCGACGATATAGGTGTCGTCGCCCGCACCGCCGATCATCGTGTCGGCGCCAGCCGCACCATTCAACGTGTCGTTGCCGACACCACCAGTGATCGTGTTGGCAAGGCTATTGCCTGTCCCGGCAAAGGCTGCCGTTCCGATATAGGTGAGGTTCTCGACATTGGCTCCCAGTGTGTAGGCGGCCAGTATCGTGCGAACCGTGTCGGTTCCCGCGGCGGCGTTCTCGGCAACGCTGTCACCGGCATTGTCGACGACATAGGTGTCGTCGCCCGCTCCGCCGATCAAGCTGTCCGCACCTGCTCCGCCATTCAGCGTGTCATTGCCGGCGCCGCCGGTGATCCTGTTGGCGAGCGCATTGCCGGTGCCGGTGAAGCTGGCCGATCCCGTGTAGCTCAGGTTCTCGACATTGATCAGTGTAGCGATCGAATAGGTCGCAAGCGACGTGCGGATTTCGTCGGTGCCGGCACTGGCCAACTCGGTGACGACGTCGCTCGCACTGTCGACCACATAGATGTCGTTACCCGCTCCGCCGTTCAGCGTGTCGTTGCCGGCGCCGCCGTCAAGCGTGTCGTTGCCGGCGCCGCCGGTGATCCTGTTGGCGAGCGCATTGCCGGTGCCGGTGAAGCTGGCCGATCCCGTGTAGCTCAGGTCCTCGACATTGATCAGTGCAGCGATCGAATAGGCTGCAAGCGACGTGCGGATTTCGTCGGTGCCGGCACTGGCCAACTCGGTGACGACGTCGCTCGCACTGTCGACCACATAGATGTCGTTGCCCGCTCCGCCGATCAGCGTGTCAGCACCTGCCCCGCCATTCAGGATGTCATTACCGACACCACCAGTGATCGTGTTGGCAAGGCTATTGCCTGTCCCGGCAAAGGCTGCCGTTCCGATGTAGGTGAGGTTCTCGACATTGGCTCCCAGTGTGTAGGCGGCCAGTATCGTGCGAACCGTGTCGGTTCCCGCGGCGGCGTTTTCGGCAACGCTGTCGCCGGCATTGTCAACGACATAGGTGTCGTCGCCCGTTCCGCCGATCAAGCTATCGGCACCGGCCCCACCATCCAACACATCATTGCCGGCGGCGCCGGTGATTGTGTTGGCCAGCGCATTGCCGGTGCCGGTGAAGCTGGAGGATCCCGTGTAAATCAGATTCTCGACATTGTTGCTGAGAATATAACCTGAAAGCGCCGTCCGTACGGTGTCCGTCCCCTTGTTCGCACTCTCGACCACAAAATCGACGCCAGCGTCGACCACATAGATGTCGTTGCCGGCACCGCCGATCAGCGTGTCGTTGCCGGCGCCGCCATCCAGCGTGTCGTTGCCGGCGCCGCCGGTGATCGTGTTGGCGAGGCTACTTCCAGTTCCGGTAAAAGCGCCAGTGCCGGTGAAGGTCAGGTTTTCAACATTGGCATTGATGGTCAAGGCATAGGAAGAAAGCACCGTCCTGATCAGATCGGTCCCTTCATTCAGCCCTTCGGTGACCACGTCGACCAGATCATCGACAATATAGGTGTCGTTGCCCGTTCCGCCGATCAATGTGTCATTGCCGGAACCGCCGGAAAGCGAATCATTTCCGGCATTGCCCCAGAGCGTATTGTCCGCCTCATTACCTATAATCGAATCGTTGCCGGAGCCGGCCTGAACGTTCTCAATCAACGATGCAACATTGCCCTGATAAAGAAGGGCGTTGAAAATGTTGCCGCGGGCATAGCCATTATTCGGACCTCCGCCCAGATCGGCCAGCTGACCCTGGGAAAAAACCGAGTGCCCCCCTGCTCGCAAGTCGATTTTGAGGCCCGTCGTATAGGCACTCAGGTCGTAGGTATCGATACCGCCGCCGTCCCAGATTGTCGCGAAGATCCTGTTGGCAGCGGGCGTGATGGCCGCAACGCCGTCGACATAGGTGATGCCCTGGTTCGGATTCCACTTGTAGACCGTATTGCCACTGTTCGTGGTATAGTCCGCACCATACATCTCCTGCAGGGCGGCGATGTCGAGCATCATGAAGCTTTGTGGCGCGCCATCATGCTCATACTTGTACCCACTCAAACTGTCTCCGACATATGTGTGGTAGGTCATGATCGTATATTCGAGCGAGTCGTAGGCGTTCGGAACGACTATCTCCCCTTCGTGACCATGTTTCAGTCCGAGAGCGTGACCCAGCTCGTGCGCCAAGGTATGGCCCGCATAGTTGCCGAACCTCGGAAAGCGAAGATCATCTTCGGTGCCAGCATATCCCGTCCCGAACCAGACATCACCACCCGGCCAGCCGGCAATTGGTAAATAGGCCCATGCCGTGTCAGGCAGAGACGATTGAGCGAACCGCACCGTTGCGGTACCCGCGCTTCCCGCCTCAAAGTTGGCGTTCGTGAATCCCTCGACGGAGAAACCGTCATTTGCCGCACTCCCGTAAGACTGCTCCATAAAGTACAAGGCGAGAGACTGCTGCTGGGACGAAATTGAAGAGAAAGAATGGTATTTTTCGTCACCATAGGCATACGATGACGAGCTCGTGGGAAACGCATAGGTTATCGTTCCGCCCCAGGCAAAGTTGCTCAAGAGCCCGTCTACCTTCTGATCCCCAGTCGAGAAGACGTACGTGGTCCAATTATTAACGTCCGTCATAAAGTCCCCGTTTGCGCACGCCATTCGGCCGCGCCTAATGCCAGTTTCCCTCTGCCCGAAATCAGAGGAAAATTCAACTAAAAGCTTTATTTCGCTTCGGAAAAGTTTTTGACCTTAGTAACTAACGCTCATGAAGCGCTTCCGCCGCAACCTCTACCAAAGGCCAGAAGACATATTCCAGGATCCTGTGCTCGCCCGTTCGAACCTTCGCAATTGCTGCCACGGCGGCACTTAAATTGACGTTACGGTCATCTGCTGAAATTTAATAAGCCTCAGGCTTGGTGATATCGGGAAAGCGAGAGGCCCGCATTGTTTCGGCGCCGCCGCAGGTCGTCTCCGGCTATCGTGCCGCGTCGGGTTCGAGGATCGCATCTGCCGCAATCTTGGTGACGTGGGCTGCGATCGTTCCGTAGTGAAGGGAAATGCTTCGAGCTTGACGACAGCGTCCTGTCCGACCGTGGTGAAGCCGATGTCCTTGTTCAAAGCGCAATTTGGAGATCAAACGCGCTCCCCAAGAAAAATGGGCGAAGCTGAAATCCCGCTGAGCTGGTCAGCTTGAAAGCCTGCTCCGGGCGTTCTCCGCCAATTCCTGCACCCGGTCTACGGGGATGCGGCCGATCAGCATGAAGGCGTGCGTCGCATTCGACCAATAGACGACGTTCATACCCTTGCGGCTTTCGAGGTCCGGTGCCTTCGGCCCCTTGTCAGACTTGACGATGCAGAGCGCCATCGGCCCGGTCTCGGGGTCGAGATAGGCGATCTGGGCGAGCGTCTTGCCGTCATATTGCAGCAACTGGGCGCGTTTGAAATCGATGCCTGGGAGCGAGACGGCTTCGGGGGAGAGTGAGAGGCCGAGTTTTTCGTCAAGACCGGCGAGCTGGGCGGCCTGATCCTCCCTGCCGGGGACGGGGCCGGCGAGCGTTTCGGCGGTATAGAGCGAGATATAATCGGCGACCACGGCGCGCCATTCGCTGTTTTCGTCCTTTGCCGACAAGCCCTTGCTAATGCCGATGACGGCGCGGTCGATGGCGATGCCGGCGACCAGCGAGGCGGCGAGCGCGCCGAGGAAGCGGCGGCGGCTGGCGAATGCGGGCGTGGAGGCGGAACTGGCGCTTTGCTGCGCCGGGATGGCGGCGAGCATCGCCTCCAGCTTCTCGCGAGGGGCTTCGGCGAGCAGCGGGGCGAAGGCTTGCTCGAAGGGCAGGTTGGCGCGCGCCAGGAATTCCAGCCGTTCGGCGGTGCTCTCGTCTTCGTTCACAATGGCCTCGATGCGAGCAGCCTCTTCGGCTGTCAGTTCGCCATCGATGAAGGCGGTCAGGTCCTCGTCGGAGGGAATGGTGTGTTTCTTCGTCATTGCCGTCCCCCTTCCGGTCCGGCGTCGGAGAGCTTGGCGCGGGCGGCCGCCAGCCGGCTCATCACGGTTCCGATCGGAATATCCAAAATGCCCGCAACCTCGCGATAGGAAAGTCCTTCCACATAGGCGAGGAAAACCACCGTCCTTTGCGCCTCGGGCAGCGCATTCACCTGTTTCAGCACCTGGTTCGCCATCACATGCGTTTCGGTGTCGTGGGCGCCGTCGAAGGTCAGCGTCTCCCCGGCATCGACGAAACCCTGGCCCTGGCGCACCCGGCGCGAGCGGATCTCGTTCAGCCAGATCGAATGCAGGATCGAAATCAGCCAGCGGTCGAGCCGGGTACCGGGGATGAACTGATCGGCGCGCTCGAGCGCGCGAAGGCAGGTAGCCTGCACGAGGTCGTCGGCGACATCGCGCCGGTGCGAGAGAACGAGACCATAACGCCAGAGCCTTGCCAGATTTTCCGTCAGGCCGCTCCTGATATCCGCTTCGCTCGCGATGGCCGCCTCCGCCGATCCTGCTCTCTTCGGAACCGCCGGACGAACCGGCGATTCCATTCTCGCGCGACTATAGGCAGGAAATATGCTGCGCGCGACCGACATTCTCACATCCCTTTCGCGGTTCAAATCTTCCCGCCCTGCCTGCCGATCAGATCTTCGACGGGTCGAGGATGACAGCGTTCAGATCCTGATATTCCTCGCAGCCGGTGCCGCAGATCGCCTTGATTGACTTCAGCTGGTCCTTGGCGAGATCGAGCTGACCCTTGATGACATAGGCTTCGCCGAGATATTCGCGGACCTTGGCATATTGCGGGTCCATCTTCACCGACCGCAGATAATAGGAAATGCCCTCGTCGGTGCGGCCAAGCTTGCGGGTGGCATAACCGCGATAGTTCAGTACTTCGGCAGTGTTCTGGTCCTTGACCGTGTCGAGCACGGCAAGCGCCTCCTCATAGCGGCCGGCCTTGGCCAGCGAATAGGCATAGTCGGCACGGTTCTCGTCGGAGACGTTGGCGCTCTGCTGCTTGACGCATTTCTTCGTCTTCTGGTCGTAGATCTCGCCCTTCTTGCAGACCGGCGTCGTGCTGCTATCATCGCCGATCGCAAAAACCGGGCCGGAGACAACAGAAGCGGCAAGGCAGCCGCCGAGAATGATGGAAGCGATGCGGACTGTCATGATCGTCATGGGGAAACTCCTCGAAAGTGACGTTGCGACGAGAGAACACCGCTGCATCCAGCTTTATTCGGCTGCTGCTTGCATTTCCTTCTTCACCCTTTCGTGAAGCTTCAGAGCTGAATAATTTGGGCGTCCGCGTGTTTTCCTTCGTTCCGCCGGAGGGACAAGGAGAATTCTGTGACCGATACCGTGAAACTCGTCAGCCTCGCCGTCGCCACACCCGAACATGTCATTTTCCAAAAACAGGCGCTCGAAGCCTCGGCCCGGCTGTTTGCCGACCGCTTCGAGGATTTCCGCCATCTTGCCCGCGTCTTCGATAGCGCCGGCATCGACAAGCGCCATGCGGCGCGGCCGCTTGCCTGGTTCGACGAGCCGCATGGCTGGCAAGACCGGATGCAGGCCTTTGCAGAGGTGGCGGGCGGGCTTTTCGTCGAGGCTGCCAGCTCGGCTCTTCGCCAGGCAGGGCTTGAGGCTGGCGATGTCGACTGTGTCGTGACCGTCTCCTCCACCGGTTTTACGACACCGAGCCTTGATGCGCAGCTTAGCCGCAGAATGGGTTTCAGACCCGATATCGAACGCGTGCCGGTCTTCGGGCTTGGCTGTGCCGCCGGCGTGTCAGGTTTTGCGATCGCCTCGCGACTGGCGCGGAGCCGGCCGGGCACTGTTGTGCTTTTCGTCTCGATCGAGCTTTGCACGCTCGCCTTCCGGCTGGACGAGCTGACGCGGCCGAACATCATCGCAACGGCGCTTTTCGGCGACGGCGCTGCCGCCTGCGTGCTGCGATCAGGCGAAGACGGGCTGGCGGAAGTGGAATCGACCGGCGAGCATCTTTTTCCCGACACGCTCGATATCATGGGCTGGAAGATCGATGACGGCGGCTTCGGCATCGTGCTGGCGCAATCGCTGCCACCCTTTGCCGAGCGGGAGCTTGGCCCAGCGGTAACGGCCATTCTGGCCCGAAACGGGCTGAAACCGGAGGATATAGACCGCTTCATCTGCCATCCCGGCGGCATGAAGGTGCTGGCCGCGATGGAGAGCGCGCTTTCGATGGTCCCGGGCACGTTGGATCACGAGCGCGCCGTGCTGGCCGAATATGGCAACATGTCCTCGCCAACCATCCTCTTCGTGCTGGAGCGGGCGATCCGCGCCGGATTGCCGGCGCGCGCTGCGATGATCGCCATGGGGCCGGGCTTTTCGGCCAGCTGCGTGACGCTCAGGAGGGTGGCATGATGTGGCCGTCAATCGCGCTTCTGGCATTCGTAACGCTGCAGCGGCTGGGGGAACTCGTGCTCGCCCGGCACAATACGGCGGCGCTTCTTGCCAGAGGCGCCAGAGAGGTGGCACCCGAGCATTATCCCACCATGGTGGCGCTTCATGCCGGCTGGATTATTGGTCTCTGGCTGCTTGCACCGGGTAGACCGGTCGCGCTCTTCTGGTTTCTGGTATTCATGGGGCTGCAGGCGTTGCGGCTCTGGGTGCTGGCGACGCTGAAAGGCCGCTGGACGACGCGCATCATCATCCTGCCCGGCGCGCCACTCGTCAGATCAGGGCCCTATCGCTTCCTCCGGCATCCAAACTATGCGATCGTCGTCGGCGAGATCGCCGTCCTTCCCCTCGCCTTCGGCCTGCCGCTTTACGCGATCGTCTTTTCACTTCTCAACGCGCTTATCCTCCATGTCCGCGTGAAGGCTGAAAATGCCGCACTGAAAAGCGCAATGATTTTGAAATGAATGCGATTTTCCGTTTGCGTCGCGGTATCGGCACGGGCATTTTCACCCCGACAGACAAAGCGGAATGCAAGCGGAAATGACGAAAAACGCAATCGTGCTCGGCGCCGGCATCGTCGGGGTCTCCACGGCCATCCATCTTCAGCGGCGCGGCAGGCAGGTGACGCTGATCGACCGCAAGGATCCGGGTAACGAAACCTCGTTCGGCAATGCCGGCCTGATCCAGCGGGAAGGTGTGGCACCCTACGGCTTTCCCCAGCAGCTCGGGCTTTTGCTGCGTTATGCGCTGAATAACCGCATCGACGCGCATTATCACCTGCGCACACTGCCGAGCCAGATCGCCTTTCTCGCCCGCTACTGGTGGAATTCCAATGCGCGCCGCCACGCGATCATTACCCGGGCCTATGCGCCGCTGATCGAAAATTCGATTGCCGAACACAAGGACCTGATCGAGGCGTCGCAGGCCGAAGGGCTGATCCGCAAGGACGGCTGGATCAAGATTTTTCGCACTGAAGCCAAGCGCGACGGAGCTCTTTCGGAGGCAGCACTTTGGCAGAATGAATTCGGCGTGGAGTATGACAGCCTGAGTCCGGCCGATATCGCCCGCATGGAACCTCATCTTACCGGCGATTTCGCCGGCGGCATCCGCTGGCGCGATCCCTGGTCGGTGCTCGACCCGCATGCGCTGACATCGGCCTATCGCCGCTATTTCGAAAGTATCGGCGGCCGCTTCGTCACGGGTGACGCCGCCTCGCTCGGCCCGTACGGCTCCGGCTGGAAGATCCTGACGAGGGAAGGTCCGCTCGAAGCAGAGGATGCGGTGATAGCGCTCGGCCCCTGGGCGGCCGTTGCAACGCGCCGGCTCGGCTATTCATTCCCGCTCGGCGTCAAGCGCGGCTATCACATGCATTATGCCGCCGAGGGCAATGCCGTGCTCAACAATTGGACGCTCGATGCCGAACGCGGCTATCTCCTGGCGCCGATGCGCCGCGGCATACGCCTGACGACAGGGGCGGAGTTTGCAACGCTCGACGCGCCGAAGACGCCGGTCCAGCTCGACCGCGCCGAAGCCGTGGCGCGCACCATCTTCCCGCTTGGAGACCGGCTCGATCCCGAGCCCTGGATGGGCGCGCGGCCCTGCACGCCAGACATGATGCCTGTTATCGGCAAGGCGCCGCGCCATCAGGGCCTGTGGTTTGCCTTCGGCCATGCCCATCACGGGCTGACGCTCGGGCCGGTGACCGGCCGCGTGCTTGCCGAACTCATCACCGGTGAGGCGCCGTTCATCGATATTGCGGCCTATTCGCCGCGGCGTTTCAACCCGTGATACCGAGCGCTGCAAGGCTCTTGAGCGCCGTTGCCGCGATGCCTTCGATCGTGTCGTCGATATCGACAGTGACGACGCCCAGCTCGCCGGTCGGCGGTTCCAGCGTCGCCAGCTGACTTTCGAGCAGCGAGGCCGGCATGAAATGTCCCTTGCGCTCGCCCATCCGCTTCATCAGCAACGCTTTGGAACCTTCGAGATAGACGAAGAACAGATTGCCGCCGACAGCAGCCCTGAGCCTGTCGCGATAGATGCGCTTCAGCGCCGAGCAGGAGACGATAATGCCCTCGCTCTTCTCCATCGAGGCTTTCATGTCTTCGCCGATGCGGTCGAGCCAGGGCATCCGGTCCTCATCGGTCAGCGGAATGCCCTTCGACATCTTCTCGACATTGGCGGCGGGATGGAGCGCATCGCCTTCGACGAAGGTCAGGTGCAGGGCTTCGGCGAGTTTCTCGCCGACGGAGGATTTGCCGCAGCCGCTGACTCCCATGACGATGATCGCATGGGATTTGTTCATCTGCTCCGACATGATTCCTCCTTAGCTTGCCTTCCCGCTCAATCGAGCGGGAAGTGACAGGCATATTGTTGTGCACCCTCTCCACTTAGTTCGGGAGAAACCTGGCGACAATAGTCCTGTGCCTTCCAGCAGCGCGGATTGAAGTGGCAACCCGACGGCGGCTTCAACGGCGAAGGCAGTTCGCCCTGCAGGCGAATGCGGGTCTTTTCGCGATCGGGATCGGCGATCGGCGTCGCCGACAGCAAGGCTGCCGTATAGGGATGGCGCGGCCGGGCGAAAACCTCGGCGGCCGGGCCGGTTTCCACAGGACGGCCGAGATACATTACCATCACCTCGTCGGCGATATGATGGACGACGGACAGGCCGTGCGAGATGAAGAGATAGGCAAGCCCCATCTCCTTCTGCAGGTCCATCAACAGGTTCAGCACCTGCGCCTGGATCGACAGGTCAAGCGCCGAAACCGGTTCGTCGAGCACCAGCACCTTCGGCCGCAGCATCAGGGCGCGGGCAATGGCGATGCGTTGGCGCTGGCCGCCCGAGAACATATGGGGATAGCGGCCATAATGCTCCGGCCGCAGACCGACGCGGGCCATCATCTCCTCCACCTTGCGGCGGCGGGCGGCGGCGTCGAGACTGGTGTTGATCTTCAGCGGCTCTTCGAGGATCGAGCCGACCTTCTGGCGCGGGTTGAGCGAGCCGTAGGGGTTCTGGAAGACGATCTGCACCTGGCTGCGCAGGCTGCGATCGCCGACATGGGCGGGCTTGCCGTCGATCAGCAATTGCCCCGATGTCGGATTCTCGATCATCGTGACCAGACGGGCGAGCGTCGACTTGCCACAGCCGGATTCGCCGACGACGGCGAGCGTCTTGCCGGAATGCAGGCTGAAGCTGACGCCGTTCAGCGCCTTGACCGTGGCATCGGCTTTGAAGAGGCCGCGGTTGACGGTGTAGAAGCGGGCGAGATCCCTGCCCTCGAGAACAGCGCCCGTCATACGAGATCTCCTGCAGTTTCAACGGCCATGATGCCGGGGTGCCCGAGCGGCTTGCCGTCCTTCAAAGGATAGTTGCAGAGCGCCAGTCCAAGCTCCGGTCCCTGACGGACGACACCGCGATCGCACTCGACCGTGGCAAAGCCGCAGCGCGGCGCGAAGAGACAGCCTGTCGGGCGACCGTGCTGGCCGGGAACGACACCGGCGATCGAGGGAAGACGCTGGCCGACCTTGGCGCGCTCCGGCAGGGCGGCGAGGAGGGCTGCGGTATAGGGATGATGCGGATCGCGAAACAGCGCCCTTACCGGCTGTTCCTCGACCTTCTGGCCGGCATATTGCACCTGCACGCGTTCGGCGGTTTCAGCAACGACCCCCATGTCGTGGGTGATCAGCACCAGCGCCATGCCCTGCTCCTTCTGCAGGCGAACGAGCAGATCGAGGATCTGTGCCTGGATCGTCACGTCGAGCGCAGTCGTCGGCTCGTCGGCGATCAGGAGCTTCGGATTGCAGGCGAGCGCCATGGCGATCATGACGCGCTGGCTCATGCCGCCGGACATCTGATGCGGGAAGTTCGACAGGCGCTCTTCCGGCGCCGGAATGCCGACGAGGTTGAGCAGTTCGATCGAGCGCTGGCGGCGCTCCTTGCGGTTGAGGCCCATATGAAAGCGCAGGGTCTCGCCGAGCTGAAAGCCGACGGTGAAGCACGGGTTGAGGCTCGACATTGGCTCCTGGAAGATCATCGCCATATCCTTGCCGATGATCCTGCGGCGCTGGCGGGCGGAGATGCCGCGCAGGTCCTTGCCATCGAACTGCATCCGGTCGGCGGTGATCCTCGCCGTCCAGGGCAGAAGCCCCATCAGGGCCAGCATGGCCACGGATTTACCCGAGCCGGATTCGCCGACGACCGACAGGATCTCGCCCTTGTCGCAGGCAAGCGATACGCCGTCGACGGCCCGGAAGAGACCGGAAGAGGTCTGGAATTCGACCGTCAGATTTTCAATCTCGAGGAGTGACATCACGACCTCTTCAGTTTGGGATCGAGCGCGTCGCGCAGGCCGTCACCCATCAGGTTGATGGCGAGAACGGTGATGAGGATGGCAAGACCCGGGAATGTCACCACCCACCAGGCGCGCGAGATGAACTCACGGGATTCGGCCAGCATCGTTCCCCATTCGGGTGTCGGCGGCTGGGCGCCCATGCCGAGAAAGCCGAGCGCGGCGGCATCGAGAATCGCCGCCGAGAAGGCGAGCGTCGCCTGAACGATCAGTGGCCCAAGACAGTTCGGCAAGATCGTCTTGAACATCAACCGGAAGGTGCCGGCACCGGCGACGCGCGAGGCGATCACATATTCCTTCTCACGCTCTGAAATGACCGAGGCCCGCGTCAGCCGGACGAAATGCGGCTGGTTGACCAGCGAAATCGCGATCATCGCATTGGTGAGACCGGGTCCCAGCACGGCCACCAGAACGAGAGCCAGCAGCAGCGACGGGAAAGCCAGGATGATGTCCATCAGGCGCATGATTGCCGTATCGATCTTGCCGCGGAAAAATCCGGCAACGAGGCCGATCAGGACGCCTGAAATGACCGAAAGCGTGACGACGACGACGCCGATGAAGAGCGAGAACCGCGCGCCATAGATCAGGCGCGAGAGGATATCGCGGCCGACAGCATCCGTTCCGAGCGGGAAGGAGGCGCTGCCCGCCTCCATCCAGAACGGCACGGCGAGCAGCACCGCACGGTTCTGCTCGTTCGGCTGATGTGGCGCAAAGAGCGGCGCAAGGATTGCGACGACCAGGATGATGGTGAAAACCACGAGGCCGATGACGGCGCCCTTGTTGCGGGAGAAATAATGCCAGAACTCCGCAAGAGCGGATGGCTGGCCGGTTTTGACGGTGACCGTGCTCATGGACCGCTCCTAATGACGAATGCGCGGATTGATGAAGCCATAGAGAACATCAACAATCAGATTGACCAGCATGATGACGCCGGCGATCAGCAGAAGACCACCCTGGACCACGGCATAATCGCGCTTGAAGACCGAATCGACCATCCATTTGCCGATGCCCGGCCAGGAGAAGATCGTCTCGGTGAGGATGGCGCCGGCTAGAAGAACGCCAATCTGCAGACCGATCGTGGTGATGACAGGGATCATTGCGTTGCGCAGCGCATGCACGCCGACGACGCGCAGCGGCTTCAGGCCTTTCGAGCGCGCGGTGCGGACATAGTCCTCACCCAGAACTTCGAGCATCGCCGAACGCGTCTGGCGCGCGATGACGGCGAGCGGGATGGTCGCCAGCACGATGGTCGGCAGAATGAGGTAGCTGACGGCTGAGGCGAAGGCTCCCTTCTGGCCCGACAGCAGGCTGTCGACAAGCATGAATCCGGTGACCGGCTTGAAGAAATACATCAGCGAGATGCGGCCGGAAACCGGCGTCCAGCCGAGATAGCCGGAGAAGAAGATGATGAGCAGCAGACCCCACCAGAAAATCGGCATGGAATAACCGATGAGGGCAACACCCATCACGCTCTGATCGAACCACGTGCCTCGCTTGACGGCCGCAAAAACGCCGGCGGGCACGCCAAGACAGACGGCGATAATGATGGCACAGAGCGAAAGCTCCAGTGTTGCCGGGAACAATGTGAAGAACTCGCCGAGAACGGGCCGCTTGGTGACGATCGAGGTGCCGAGATCGCCTTGCAGCACTTTTCCGAGATAATCGAAATACTGCACATATATGGGCCTGTCGAAACCGAGATCGTGCATGATCTGGGCGTGACGTTCCGGCGCCATCACACGTTCACCCGACAAAAGCATGACGGGGTCGCCGGGGATCATGCGGATGAACGAGAAGGCTATTAGCGAAACGCCAAGGAATGTCGGGATCAGCACCGCGAGGCGGCCGATGAAAAAACGCAACATAGCAGGTTTTCCAATAGTTTCCGGCGGTCAGGGGAACCTGACCGCCGGCCGCACCCGGCGTTGACCGGGCAGTTTACAGATTTTTTATTATTCGGAAATGTCCACACCGTCGAAGCGGTGAATTCCGAGCGGGTCCATGAAGAAGCCCGAGACCTTCTTGCTCATCGGAACGAAGACCAATGAGTGGTCGAGCGTATTCCAGGGAGCTTCCTTCTTGAAGATCAGCTGAGCCTGTTCATAGGCCTTCGTGCGCTCGGCGACGTCGGCCGTCTGCTTGGCCTTCGTCATCAGATCGTCGAATTCCTTGTTGCACCACTGAGCGCGGTTGTTGCCGCCGACAGCGTCGCAGCCAAGCAACGTATCCATGAAGTTGTCAGGGTCGCCATTGTCGCCGGTCCAGCCGAGGATGACGGCACCGTCGCGATTCTTGTCGGACGAGAGCTTCAGATATTCGGCCCATTCATGAGTGACGATTTCCGCATCGACGCCGACCTTGGCCAAGTCGGCCTGCATCAATTCTGCGGCGCGGCGCGCGTTCAACATGTACGGACGCGAAACCGGCATCGCCCAGATCTTCATCTTCAGATCCTTGACGCCGGCATCTGCCAGCATCTTCTTCGACGCATCGGGATCGTACTTGTCGTCTACGACGGCATCGTTATAGGACCACATCGTCGGCGGGATCGGGTTCTTGGCAACGGCTGCGGCACCCTGGAAGACGGCGTCGACGATCGCCTGCTTGTTGATCGCCATGTTCAGCGCCTTGCGGACTTCGGCCTTGTCGAAGGGAGCAATCAAGGTGTTGTAGGCGAGATACGAAACGTTCAGGCCGGCTTGCTCGAGCACGGTCAGGTTTTCGTCCTTCTTGAGTTCGGCGACGTCAGCCGCATTCGGATACGGAATGAGGTGGCATTCGCCGGCCTTCAGCTTCTGCGCGCGGACGGCAGCATCAGAGGTGATCGCGAAAACCAGATCGTCGATCTTTTCCTTGCCCTTGAAATAGGTTTCGTTCGCCTTGTAGCGGATAACGGCATCCGGCTGATAGGCGACGAAGGTGAACGGGCCGGTGCCGAGCGGCTGCTGGTTCAGCTGCGCCATCTTGCCGTCGGCGGCGAGCTTGTCGGCATATTCCTTGGAGACGATCGAGGCGAAGTCCATGGCGAGGTCGGCGAGGAACGGCGCTTCGGGATGGTTGAGCGTGAACTTGACGGTGAGGTCATCGACCTTCTCGATCGACTTGATCAACTCCGGGAAGCCCATGCCGGCAGCATATTCGTAAGAGCCGCCCTCGACATACTTGTTCCACGGATTGTCAGCCTTGAGCTGGCGCTCGAACGAGAAGATGACGTCGTCGGCATTGAAGTCACGCGTCGGCGTGAAGAAGTCGGTGGTCTGGTACTTGACGCCCGGATGAAGCTTGAAGGTGTATTCCTTGCCGTCGGCCGAAACGCTCCAGCTGTCGGCCAGGCCCGGCTCGATCTCGGTGCCGCCATGCTTGAATTCGACGAGACGGCTATAGACCGTACGCGACGACGCGTCGAAGGTCGTGCCTGCCGTGTAGAGGCTCGGGTCGAAGCCTTCCGGCGAGCCCTCGGAGCAATAAACAAGGGTCTTGGACCAGGCCGACGTCGCCATGACGGAAATCAGGGCCGTCGCTGCCAGGAGGACAGAGATCTTTTTCATAATATTGTTTCCCGGTTGTTCTTCTTGATGTTTGGAGATCGTAGAATGCATCTCGATCGACGGTTGATGGAACGATATTTATCTACTGAAAGCAACGGGCTATGCAGAAAAATTTTCCAGCTGGACAATTTTAGAAATTTTCAGTCAAAAATCAGCCGCATTTGGAAATATTCGGACAAAAATGACCAAAATTTTGTCGCATTTGGTATAAAAGCGCGCCCATCGCGACATGCAACCGGCATTTCCCAGCATTCGGAGGCCGATGAGACGCCTGCAAAAACAAAAACCGCGGTTGCCAGGGCAACCGCGGTTCAGAAGCAAATTCTGATCTTTAAATCAGGCGGCGGGGGCAACGATCGCGGGTTTGCGATATGCCGGCTCGCCGGTGATTCCGAGAAGGAAATTGATCTGCGGACGCGCCTTGACGAGGTCGTCAATGGAGTATTCCGAAAGCACTGCAAAGAAGGCGTTGAGCGCCTTGCGCAGCGCCGAATTCAAACCGCAGCTGTCGACCAGCGGGCACTCGACCTCACCGTCATCCTCGAAGCATTCGGCCATGGCGAAGCTGTCTTCCGTCACCCGAACGACGTCGAAAAGACTAATGTCGGCGGCCGGTTTGCCCAAGCGCACGCCGCCGTTGCGACCGCGCACGGTTTCGACCAGACCCGCCTTGTTGAGCGGCTGGAGGATCTTGAAAAGAAAGAGCTCGGAAACGCCATAGGCCCTGGCGATTTCCGGAATCCGGCTCAAGTGTCCGTCGTTGGCAGCACAATACATCAACATGCGAACCGCATAGTTGGTCTGCTTCGTCAACCGCATGCCATTCTCCTGACTCGTCTGTTCAGACCTATATAGGCGGTTTGCTAGTTTTGAACAATTCCAAAATATGAAATTCGCATTCAGCTTATGAGGCCATTTGCCGCGACGTCAATCCCGCTTCAGGATCTCGACGTAATCCAGAATCGCCTGCTTGCGCTCGGGCGTGCCTGGATGAGTGGACAGCATGCTGGTGCGGGAGTGGTCGCCGAGCTTGGTCTCCAGCAGATCGAAAAATCTGGCGATCGCGACGGGATCCATGCCGGCCTTGCGCATCAGTTCGACCGAGCGCCGGTCGGCCTCAGCCTCGGCACCGCGAGAATAGGACAATGCGAGCAGGCCGCCGCCTTGCGTCAGGATGTCCTCGACGCCGGAGCCGATATCGCCGGCAATCAGCATGACGAGACCGGCGACGCCCGCGGCCCGATAGAGCTGCCTGAGGCTGTGCTTGTATTCGACATGGCCGATCTCGTGTGCGAGAACGCCTGTTATCATCTCGTCGTCGCCACCCGCCAATTCGATCAACTGGTCGGTGAGGACGATATTGCCGTCGGGAAGCGCGAAGGCATTGGGACCGATCAAACCGCCATTGCGAAAATTCAGGACATAGCGGTCGGCGCCGCCTTCGGCATTGGCCGCCACCTTTCGGAAGCGATCGGCGATTTCGGCCTGCCGGATCTCCTTTATGTGGCTTGGAGACAGCGCCGTCGTATCAAGCGTGTTGAGAGCGCCATAGGACATCATCTCAGAGACGACAGGCGGCGTCACGAAGATGGCGACTTCGACGAGCGCCGGCAGCGCATAACGATAGATTCCGACGGCAAGCAGAACGACCGCGACCGCGAAGACGAAGATGCGGGGATGAAACTCTTCAAGCCGATGCACCCATCCGCTTTTGCCGCCAGCGCGAAGAAAGGCATCGATTGCGTCATTGTCGGCGCTCTCGAAGACCGAACCGTCGGTAAAGACCGCACGCCGGGGGATCGATCCGACGCGCGCCGTAAAGGAGACCTTTCCGATGGCGCCATCGGAAAGAGCCGCATCTTCCGCGGTCACGGCGATGAGGCGCCCGCCCCGCGACAGCAGGCGGGCGGGAACGGCGGCGCTCGAATGCGGCGGATACCATTCCCCCGTCGCGATGGTTTCTCCGTCAGAAACCAAAATCAAGCCCTTCCATGCTCATATATTCCGAACCGACGGCAGTGCCGCTGGCTTCAAACTGCGTAAAGACCTCGCCGATCTCGCCTTCGATGCGGATCGCTGTGTGCTCGGTGACATAACGCGCCAGCCGAACCGCCGCCCAAGGGCGCATCAGGCCGAGGGTAAGCACCGTCACCACGACGTTCGATATGGCGATCCAGGCATAGCGTGCACGGGAAAGATCGCTCCGCAAGACATGCCGGCCGTCGATCCGTGTCGACGACCAGACGATGTTGTGGACAGCCGCCCGATAGATGAGACCGGCAAGGCCGTAGATGATGATGAGGCCGAAGACGACCAGATACATTCCCGACACCACCATGAAGATAAGTGGATCACTCTCAACCGAGCTGGCATCAGAAGCCTGTATCCCGACGACTATGATCGCAATCAAGGCAGAGAGCACGACCGCGCCCAGCACGACCATCACGGCCGGGATGACAAGCGCGCCGTAAAGCGCGCCGAGCTTGGGATCGGTATCGAAAGGCCGGTTGCCGTAGCGGAGATTGTTGAAAATGTAGCGGTTGAGCCAGCGGCTGGCGAAGGGCGCAAGCAAACCCAGCGACAGGACGGCGACGAGGCTTCCGAGCATGACGGAGACGAAGGCGCCGCCGGCGGAGCCGGTGAAATCAAATCGGACGTTGCGGTAGCTGGTTACGCGGGCGTTGAAACGAAGGCCCCTCACGATCAGCCAGGGAAGTGCGATGAGGATGAGGACCGTGGTTACTAGCGAGAACAGCGGATGAATCACCGCCAGAATGTTGGCAACGATAACGAAGGCCACCACAATGAGGCGGCCGATAAAGATCTGCATGCCGGTGGCGTGATATTCGAAACTACGGCCGAGCAGGACGGTGTTGCCGTAGAAATAACGATTGCGCCGCACCTTCGCCCAGGCCGAATAGATGCCAAGCGTTACGATCGTCAGAAGAACGTTGACGATCCAGATGCCGAAATATTCCGATGCCGTGCCGGTGAACCTTGCACGCTCGAATGCGTTCGCCGCGGCGCCCGCGGACACTCGATTATCCATATTTGCTTCCCCCAAAGCGTAACAAGCCCACCGGCTCATGACGGGAATCACGCGACCGGCAGCTCATCTGAAAGCAAATCCGGCAAAAATCAACAACTTAGAATCGAAAAATCCGGGAGCCGAAAGGCCCCCGGATTGCAGATTGAAGATTGGAAGCTTGTGAAGATTACTTCATCGTCGGCATGACGAATTCGGCGCCGCTCTTGATGCCGGAGGGCCAGCGGGCGGTGACAGTCTTGGTCTTCGTCCAGAACTTGATCGAATCCGTCCCGTGCTGGTTGAGGTCGCCGAAGCTCGAGGCCTTCCAGCCGCCGAAGGAGTGGTAGGCGAGCGGAACCGGGATCGGAACGTTGATGCCGATCATGCCGATATTGATGCGCGAGGCAAAATCGCGGGCGGCATCGCCGTCGCGGGTGTAGATTGCAACGCCGTTGCCGTATTCGTGCTTCATCGGCAACGACAGCGCTTCCTCATAGTTGTTGGCGCGAACGACGGAGAGGACAGGTCCGAAGATTTCGGTCTTGTAGATATCCATCTCCGGCGTGACGTGATCGAACAGGCAGCCGCCGACGAAATAGCCGTCTTCATAGCCCTGGAGTTTGAAATCGCGGCCGTCGACGACGAGCTTGGCGCCTTCCTCGATGCCGCGGTCGATCAGGCCGCGAACACGGGTATAGGCCTCCTTGGTGACGAGCGGGCCCATGTCGGCCTTGTCGTCGGTATAGGGGCCGATGCGCAGGGATTCAATCTTCGGCGCCAGCTTCTCGACGAGGCGGTTGGCGGTTTCTTCGCCGACCGGAACGGCAACCGAGATTGCCATGCAGCGCTCGCCGGCCGAACCGTAGCCTGCGCCCATCAGCGCATTGACGGCCTGATCCAGGTCTGCATCCGGCATGATGATCATGTGGTTCTTGGCGCCGCCGAAGCACTGGGCGCGCTTGCCGTTCATCGCCGCGGTGCCATAGACGTAGCGGGCGATCGGCGTCGAGCCGACGAAGGAGACAGCGCCGATATCGGGATCGGTGAGGATCGCGTCGACGGCACCCTTGTCGCCATTGACGACGTTGAGGATGCCGGCGGGCAGGCCGGCCTCGATCATCAGTTCGGCGAGACGGATCGGCAGGGAGGGATCACGCTCGGAGGGCTTCAAGATAAAAGCGTTGCCGCAGGCGATTGCCGGTGCAAACATCCACATCGGGATCATGCCGGGGAAATTGAAGGGGGTAATGCCGGCGCCGATGCCGACCGGCTGGCGGATCGAATACATGTCGATCGCCGGGCCTGCGCCCTCGGTGAACTCGCCCTTGGCAAGATGGGGAATGCCGCAGACGAATTCGCAGACTTCGAGGCCGCGAATGACGTCGCCCTTGGCATCCTCGATCGTCTTGCCGTGCTCCTTGGAGAGGATTTCGGCAAGCTCGTCCATGTGCTTGTTCAGGAGTTCGACGAACTTGAAGAAGACGCGGGCGCGGCGCTGCGGATTGGTGGCAGCCCATTTCGGCTGCGCAGCCTTGGCGTTTTCGACGGCGGCACGCAGTTCCTCGACGCTTGCGAGTGCGACCGTCGCCTGCACTTCGCCAGTCGCCGGATTGTAGACATTGCTCACGCGGCCGCTGGTGCCGGCAACATGTTTGCCGCCGATGAAATGACCGATCTCATGCATGGGTGTTCCTCCTGTTTTTCGATGGCCGACAATCGCACTTCAATTTGCACAAATCAATGCGCTGATATAAGCAACCGTTGTGCGTAAATTATAGCCCTGTCGTTGTATTAGGCGCTGCGGCTGCTTCAAATTTGGCACCGCACGCCGACAAGTCAAACGCCGACAAGTCAAACCCTGGGGGAGGTCAAACCGATGAGCCGGAAACCCGTTGTCAGAATGGCGGAGCTGGAGATCGATCCGGACACGCTTGAAACCTATTGCGCATTGCTTACGGAAGAAATCGAAGCAGCCGTCGCGCTGGAAGACGGCGTCCTTTCCCTGAGCGCCGTTTCCATCAGGGACAACCCAAACCGGATCCGTATCCTTGAAGTCTACGCCGACCAGGAAGCATACGAGGCACATCTGCGGACACCGCATTTCCTTAAGTACAAGAACCAGACGGCGCACATGGTCACATCGCTGACACTTATCGAGGTCGATCCGATCGCAATGCTTGCCAAGCCATGAACTGGGACGATGTTCGTATTTTCCTCGCCGTCGCCCGCACCGGGCAGATCCTTGCCGCTTCGAAGCGGCTCGGGCTCAATCACGCCACGCTCTCGCGTCGACTGACTTCTCTCGAAGAGGCGCTGAAGACGCGGCTTTTCATCCGCCGCACGAATGGCTGCGAGCTGACGGCCGAAGGCGAAGTGTTCCTGGCATCCGCAGAGCGGATGGAAACGGAAATGCTCGCGGCACAGGCCAGCCTCGGCCATACCGATACGGCAATCGCCGGGACCGTGCGCGTCGGCGCGCCTGATGGGTTCGGCGTTTCCTTTCTTGCGCCGCGCATGGGCAGATTGATCGAGCGCCATCCGGAGCTGAAGATCCAGCTCGTACCGGTGCCGCGTTCTTTCTCACTCTCGCTGCGCGAGGCCGATATCGCCATCACGCTGGAGCGGCCCGAACAAGGCCGGCTCGTCTCCTCCAAGCTCACCGACTACACGCTCGGCCTTTATGCCTCGCGGGATTATCTGGCGTCACAAGGAGCGCCCGCCGATGTCGACGCGCTCAAGGCGCATCGCCGCATCGGCTATGTCGAAGACCTGATCTTCACCGCGTCACTGAATTTTTCCGGCGCAGTCATGCGGAGCTGGGATGCGGGCTTCGAGATTTCGACGGCGATCGGACAGACGGAGGCGGTACGAACAGGTGCCGGCATCGGCATCCTGCACGATTATATCGCCAGGCAATATCCGGAACTCCAGCGCATTCTGCCGGAGGTTTCGATCCGGCGCGCCTACTGGACGACTTATCACGAAACGGCGCGCGACCTCATGCGCGTCAGGACCGTCGCCGATTTTCTCCAGGAACTCGTCAGCGCCGAGCGGCACATTTTCCTTTAAGTCTCGAAAGTGTGCTTTGCCGGCTCGTCGTTCTCGTCAGGATTGGGAACCGGTGCTTCGTCAGGCAGCCTGTCCGGCTCCGGTTCCTTGATCGGAGGTACCGGCTTCCAGCCGGGCCCGGGCATCGGCGGCTGGTCGGGAATGGGTTCGTTGGGCACGGACATGACCGCCTCCCTTTCATGATTTCAGTTTACGCGACGTTCGGGGCTATTTGTCCGGCTTCAGCGATTCGGCAGCACGCATCGGCATGCTATCGATGATGGCGAAGAGCTCGCCATCGGTAATCGGCTCGCTGGCCTTGAGCTTGACGGTGCCGTCCTTGCCGAGAAGGAAAGCGGCGAATTCGCCGACCTCCGGCGCCTCGAGATCACGGCGGATGGCCTCACCGTCGAGGCCGTCAGCCGCACCGAAGAGTGGTCGAACGCCGGCGCCGGAAATCTTCAGCACCACCAGGTCGCGATCATCGAGGGCTGAGCGATCGGCCAGCAAGTGATTTTCCTGCCGGGCGGCGCGGGAATTATCCCTGTCGGCGAAAACAACGAAGACGCGGTTCTTCCACTGGAACTGGGCGAGGCTTTCGACCGGCGCATAAGCGCTGTTGGTCACGTCGATCTTGGTCGCACCGTAGAGCAGGGTCTTCGACATGCATATTCTCCCGTTAACATGGAGAACGGCCCCGGCGCGACATGGGTTCCATCGAAACGATAGGAACCAGGTTTTCATTCTGATCGTGGGGAGATGGTACGGTTGGGGGGTCTCGAACCTCCGACCTCAGGTGCCACAAACCTGCGCTCTAACCAACTGAGCTACAACCGCATATATCGCGCTTGGCGCGACGGGGGTCACATACGAGGACTTGGCGAGGAATTCAAGTCCCATTCCTCGTCAATATACAAAAAGGCTGGACGCGAGGTCCAGCCTTTTATCTCCGATCGGTAAGGACCGATCAGGCAACCTTGAAGGAAGCCATGGCCTTTTCGGCGGCGTCCTTGGAGGGCTTTGCGAGCTTTTCGGCCACCTGCTTGGTGGTTTCCTGGATCGACTTGGCCTGCTCGACGGTGAGTTCGGCCTGCTTGCGGATGAACGAGGTCTGCAGCTCGAAGAATTCGGCCGGCGACTTGACGCCGAGCAGCGCTTCGAAGTGCGACAGCGAGTTCTCGGAATTGATGCGCAGGATGTCGATCGCCTTCAGGCCGATCTCGACCGAGCCGGCCTGTGCCGTCTGGACGGTGGCTTCGAGCGTCTTGCCGGCTTCCTCGCCAGCGGTCTTCAGCTTGGCATAGGCATCCTTCGACTGCTGAGCGCCCTTTTCGGCGAATTCACGGAAAGATTCCGTGAACTTGGATGGGTCGAAAGAAGCAATTGAAAAAACGTCGTCGGTCTTTATGGTAGCCATGGGTCGCATCCTTTGGGTTGAGGCAGCCGCTGCCTGCGTTAGTTGGATGATGCTTATATAAGACATTTCATTGTGCATTGCAACAATTATTGTGCAGTGCACAAGACGTTAACCTTTCCGGCCGAAAACCCCCTCCTCTTCTGGACCGGCATGCGCCCCGCAGTTATTAATAAGCCGTTAATCTAAGAAGGCCGACAGCGACAAGGTTCGAACATGCCCGCAGTCCAATATCCGTTCATCGATATCGCCGTGCATGCACGGGTGCGGGAACGCTTTTCACGCGGCGAGGCCATGGTGCTGTTTTCGGCCGATCTTGCGCGCCTGCTCTGGGCGAACGGTGCGGGTGCGGAGCTTTTCGGCCATTCGGCAGTCTATGACCTGCTCGATCAGGGGGTCGACCGCACCGACATCACCTTCCGCCAGCTGGAAACCGCCGCGCGCCAGCTGACCGATATCGGTGACAACAGAAGCCTGATGATCCGCATCGCCAAGGGCTTCCAGCGTGCACAGGTGCAGGCGGCGGCCGAACTGATCCGCCTTTCCCAGGGCGAAAAGGCCATCCTGTTTTCGGTGCCGGTCTCGGCAAAGCCACTCGCGGCCGGCGCATCGGCCGCCCAGATGCTGCAGGGGCTCGATGATCCCGACACGCATATGGCGGTGATCGGCGCCAATGGCGAGGTCATCGCGGCTTCGCCGGGCTTTGCCTCGCTCGGGATCTCCGAGCAGACGGCAAAGACCTTGATCAACCTTGCCGGCGCGCATCCCGACCGATTGGTGAAACGACCTGTCGCCACCGCCAGAGGCAATCTTCCGGCCGCGGTCGGCAAGCTCAGCGACGATCCGGCGCTCAATCTGCTGTTTGCGGTGGAGACCGCGATCGGTCATCTCGACCCGCTGGACGCGCCCGCGCTCGATCCAGTCGATGCGCCCACGCTCGAGCCGGTCGATACGTCCGCACAGGAAGAAAGCGTGCCGCCGGCCGAAGTGCTTCAGGACGAACCTGTCGCCGCCGCAGGCTTCACCGAAATCATCGACGCGGTCTCGGGGATCGAAGAGGTCGAGGAGGCTCTCGAGGAGATCGCCGGCGAAAGCGAACAGCCAGCCGAGACAGTCGCGGCATCCGCAGACGAGGCGATTGAAGAGACGAATCCTGCCGCGGATGCGGAGCCGGAGAGCGACGGCGGCATGATCGATCGCAGCGCGGATGAGACCACCGAGCCCGCGGCGGTCATCGAGGACGATGTGATTTCCATTGCGGAGACGGTGGAAACGGCGACGGCGGCGGAACCGCCTGTTGAGGCCAACGAAACGCCTATCGAAGACACGCCGGAAGCGGTCCACGAAGAGCCAGCCATTGAAACGCCTGTGGTCGCCGATGCCACCCCTGCCCCTCAGCTTGAGGCTGAGCCCGGCTTCGTCTTCAGACCGAACAGCCGCGCTACGCGCTTCGTCTGGAAGATCGACGCCGAAGGCCGGTTCAACGAAGTCAGCCACGAATTTGCCGAGGCCGTCGGTCCGCATGCGTCCGACATCATCGGCTCTGCCTTCGGCGATGTCGCCGCCCTCTTCAATCTCGATCCTGACGGCAAGCTTTCCGAGGCGCTGGCCCGCCGCGACACATGGTCGGGCAAGACGATCCTCTGGCCGGTCGAAGGCACCAGCCTCGTCGTTCCGGTCGATCTGGCGGCACTGCCGACCTATACCCGCAACCGCGACTTCGATGGTTTCCGCGGCTTCGGCGTCGTCCGGCTTTCCGATGCGCAGGAAGATCCGCTTGCGCTTGGCCTGACGCTCGGCCCTGATGGTATCGGCCATGATGCAGCGAGCCTCGGCCCACCCGCCGAGACCAATGCCGAGGTGGTACGCGAAGCGGAGACAGCGCTCGAAAATCCCCTGATCGAACCCGCGCTGACGCAAGAGGTCGAGGATCAGCCGTCGCAGACGGAGCCAGCGCCGCAAGAGCCAGCGCCGGAAGAGCCAGCGCCGGAAGAGATTGCCACCGAGCAGGCGACCATCGAGACACCTGCCCAGGAAATTGCTGCAGAAAAGGTGGAAGGCAGCGCCGATGCCGGCGACGTTTCCGCCGCCGAGCCGGTAGCGGAACTTCCGCAAGAACCGCCGGCACTTCGCATTTCGGAAACGCCCAATCGCCGCTTCTCCGACAAGATCGTTCAGCTCCACAACAGCGGTGCCGGGCTGACGGCCGCCGAACACGCCAATTTCCGCGAGATCGCCAAACGCCTCGAAGCCTTCGGCGCCAACAAGGACGAGCCTGCCGCCCCGGCGCCGATGGAACCCAACGCCACCGAAACCTCCAGTTTCGAAGAAGCATCCGGACCCGAAGCGTTCGAGACCGAAACACCCACCACCGACCAGGCGGACATACCGTCGGTCGAGGAGATCGCGTCGCAGGAGGCGATCTTCGAGAATGCCGTCGAGGCGGAGCGCGAAGATGATGACGCCGCCGAAGAACCGGCTGTCATCGCCGAGGACGACGCAACGGAAGGGCTTGAGGAGACGGCCAGCCAGATCGAGGTTCTCACCAGCTTCATCCCGCCGCGCATCAAGATGACGGACGGGCTTTCGGTGGGAACGGTCGACCAACTGCCTGTTGCCGTGCTCATCCATATCGGCGATGCGCTGATCCATGCCAATCCGGAATTCATGCGGCTGACGGGCTACGGCACGCTCGACGCATTGCGCGAAGTGGGCGGCATCGAAGCCCTGCTTCAGCGTCGCGAACTCGAGGAGAAGGCCGCAGGCTCCGGCACCATGATGCTCGTCAAGGCCGATGATACGCTGGCGCCGGTGACCGCGCGGCTGCAATCGGTGCGCTGGGAAGACGCCAACGCCCTGATGCTGGCGCTGATGCCGGTGGAAGGCAAGGAAGATGGCCGCGGCGACGTAAACCGGTCCGAGGCCCGCTCCGAAGGCCGCCCCGAGCGGATGGTCGAGAAGGTCGCCAAGCTTCAGGTCGAAGTGGAAGAATTGCGCTCGATCCTGGAAACGGCGACCGACGGCGTCGTCGTCATCGGCATCGAGGGCGACATCCGCTCGATGAACCGGTCGGCCAGCGCGCTTTTCAATTACGACGAACAGGAGACGCGCGGCAAACCCTTCGTCATGCTGTTTGCCCATGAGAGTCAGAAGGCAGTCATCGACTATCTGAACGGCCTCTCCGACCATGGCGTGGCAAGCGTGTTGAACGACGGGCGCGAAGTGATCGGCCGTGAGGCCGCCGGCGGCTTCGTGCCGCTGTTCATGACGATGGGCCAGCTCACCTCCTCCAACGGCTATTGCGCCGTCATCCGCGATATCACCCAGTGGAAGCGCACCGAGGACGAGCTGCGCAACGCCAAGGGTGCGGCCGAAACCGCCAACGCCCACAAGACCGATTTCCTCGCCCGAGTCAGCCACGAGATCCGCACGCCGCTCAATGCCATCATCGGCTTTTCCGACATGATGGCCGGTGAGCGCTTCGGGCCGATCGGCCATCCGCGTTATATCGAATATGCCAACGATATCGGCCGCTCCGGCCGGCATGTCCTCGATATCGTCAACGACCTGCTCGACATTTCGAAGATCGAGGCCGGCGAGATGGATCTCGATTTTGCCGCCGTCGGCCTCAATGAGGCGGTCTCCGAGGCCGTGGCTCTGGTTCAGCCGCAGGCGAACAGCCAGCGCGTCATCATCCGCACGGCGCTGTCGCATGCAGTACCCGAGGTCGTGGCGGATCTGCGCTCGATCAAGCAGATCGCACTCAACATCCTGTCGAACGCCATCCGTTTCACCCCGTCAGGCGGGCAGATCGTCGTTTCGACGTCCTATGAGGCGAATGGCAGCGTTGTGTTGAGGGTCCGCGATACCGGCATCGGCATGACGCGCAGCGAGCTCGACCAGGCGATGAAGCCGTTCCGGCAGGTCTCCTCGACCCAATCGCGTCATCGCGGCGATGGCACCGGGCTCGGCCTGCCGCTGACCAAGGCGATGGTGGATGCCAACCGGGCGACCTTCTCGATCAATTCGGCGCCGAACGAGGGCACGCTCGTCGAGATCACCTTCCCGTCGCAGCGGGTGCTGGCCGGTTGATAAAGAAAAGGCAGCCAAGAGGCCGCCTTTGAAATTTGGTGCTGTTCAACAAGAGCTCAGTCGATCGACGTCATGTTTCGGAGGCCGGAAGGCCCCAGGCCGCATCGTTCATGTGCGGCCCCCAAGTTAGCTTCACCTTTGACAAACCTTTCTTAACGAAAGGTTTCCATGACAGGAAATTGATCAAGGGTGAAAGCTCGTAATCTACGATCGCTGTCAATCCTTCAGCTCGCTTAGCCCGGCGAAGAGCCCCAGAGCCTCTGGATTGGCAAGCGCTTCCTGGTTCTTCACCGGCCGGCCGTGAACGACCTCGCGCACGGCAAGCTCGACGATCTTGCCGGATTTGGTGCGGGGAATATCGGCAACCGCGATGATCTTCGCCGGCACGTGCCGCGGCGAGGCGCCGGTGCGGATGCGGGTCTTGATCGCCTTGACGAGATCCTCGGTCAACGTCACATCCGGGGCAAGGCGAACGAAGAGGATGACGCGCACGTCGTCGTCCCAGTCCTGGCCGATGCAGAGCGCCTCGACCACCTCCTCCATTTGCTCCACCTGATTGTAGATCTCGGCCGTGCCGATGCGAACGCCGCCAGGATTGAGCGTCGCATCCGAGCGGCCGTGGATGACAAGGCCGCCATGCTCCGTCCATTCGGCGAAATCGCCGTGGCACCAGACATTGTCGAACCGGTCGAAATAGGCGGCGCGATATTTGGCGCCATCGGGGTCGTTCCAGAACATCACCGGCATCGAGGGGAAGGCCTTGGTGCAGACCAGTTCACCCTTCTCTCCGCGCACCGGCTTGCCGTCATCGTTCCAGACGTCGACCGCAAGGCCGAGGCCGGCCCCCTGGATCTCGCCGCGCCAGACCGGCTGCAGCGGATTGCCGAGCACGAAGCAGGAGACGATATCGGTGCCGCCTGAGATCGAGGCGAGCTGTACGTCTTCCTTGATGCCCTCGTAGACGAAGGTGAACCCTTCCGGCGACAGCGGCGAACCGGTGGACGTCATCAGCCGCAGGCTGGAGAGATCGTGGCTGACGCGCGGCGTCAGCCCGCCTTTGCGCACCGCGTCGATATATTTCGCCGAGGTGCCGAAGATGGCGAATTTCTCGGCCTCGGCATAGTCGAACAGCACGTTGCCATCGGGGGCGAAGGGCGAGCCGTCGAACAGGCAGAGCGTCGCGCCGCTGGCGAGACCGCTGACCAGCCAGTTCCACATCATCCAGCCGCAGGTGGTGAAATAGAACAGCTTCTCGCCCGCCTGCAGGCCGCAATGCAGCCGTTGCTCCTTGAGGTGCTGCAGCAGCGTGCCGCCGGCCGAATGCACGATGCATTTCGGCACGCCTGTCGTGCCCGACGAAAAGAGAATGTAGAGCGGGTGCGAAAAGCCAAGCTGCGTGAACTCGACCTCCCTTGCCTCATAGGGCGCGACAAAGGCCTCAAGCGTTAAAGCCCCCGGCGTCTTACGCGCCACGGCCTCCGCGTCGCCGGCATAGTGGACGATGACCGTGGGCACACCCAGATTTTTTGCGACCGTGGCGACCTTGGCGCCGACATCCTGCAGCTTGCCGGAATACCAATAGGCATCGCAGGCGATGAACAGCCTTGGTTCAATCTGGCCGAAGCGGTCGAGCACACCCTGCTCGCCGAAATCAGGCGAACAGGACGACCAGATGGCGCCGATCGAGGCGGCGGCGAGCATGGCGGCGACAGTCTCCGGCATGTTCGGCATCATCGCGGCGACACGGTCGCCTTTGCCGATGCCGAGTGCTGCGAAGGCCTGCTGCAGCTTCGAGACCAGCACGCGCAGCCGGTCCCACGACCAGCGGTCCTCGGCCTTGTCCTCGCCGCGGAAGATGATCGCATCGCCCTCACCGCGGCCCGACAGCAGGTTTTCGGCGAAGTTCAGCGTCGCATCGGGAAAGAAGCGGGCTTCCAGCATGCGGTCGCCATTGGCAAGCACCTCTGCGCCACGCTCTCCCTTGACGCCGCAGAAATCCCAGACGGTCGACCAGAAATTCTCCCGCTCGGCCACCGACCATGCATGCAGATCCTCAAAGCCTGAAAGAGAAAGCCCGAAATCGGCATTGCAGCGCTCCATGAAGGCATGGATCGGGCTTTTTGCAACGGCATCCGCCGAGGGCACCCAAAGTGGTCTGTTATCCTGCATTCAATCCTCCTCCCCAATGCCGTCCTTATATCATGCTGCATTGCATTATAAAGCGCGGAACCGACGCGATCCGACGCCCAGAGTATGATGTCGAAAAGTGTGAGCGATTTTCGGACGACATCATGCTCCAACTAGTTAATTGAAAGTGTTACAGCGTCCTTTGCGCGTCTGAAAAGACGCGCGGCGCTGTAGGGATTTGCATATGCCTGATATTTCCTATATCCGGCGAAATCAGCGCATAACGGGATGACCGGCTGAATTTGCCGGCGGAGATCATGAGCACGTCAAGACATCGCAGGTGGCGCAGGAAGATCGGACCCGTTTCGCGCTGGCTTCCGGCCTTCGCCCGCCTGTCGACGGTGTTCCTGCTGATCGCGCTGGCGCTTTTCGTGGCGCTCAGAGTTGCCGCCCCCTATCTCATCTCGACCGGTTTCGTGCGCTCCGGCATCGAGGACACGCTGTCCAAATGGACCGGCTACCATGCCGAGATCAAGGGGAGTCCGGTTCTCGAATTCTGGCCGACGCCACGCATCACGCTGAACCAGATCACCATCCGCCAACCGCGCGAAAGCGGTGACAAGCTGCTCGGCAGCATTGAAAGCCTGTCGGCCGATTTCAGCCTCATCGACGCGTTGAGAGGCCGGACGAGTTTCCATGAATTCCACCTGGTGCGCCCCAACCTGGCGCTGACGCGCGACGAAAAAGGGCTGATCGACTGGAGTTATGCCGGCCTGCTCGCACGGGCGATCAGCGGCGTACGTTACGAAAACGGAGCTGAGGTGCTCGATCCCGATCTCGATGCCGAGATCGGCGCGGTGACCGTCGAGGACGGCACGCTTGTGGTCACCGACATCAAGTCCGCCACGACCTATCATTTCGACAGCGTCACCGCCGATATCGCCTGGCCGAGACTATCCGGCGCGATCTCGGCGGTGGTCATCGCCCGTATCAACGGCGAGGACCTGAAGGTCGATTTCGCCTCGCGCCAGCCGCTGCTCGCCTTTGCCGGCAGGAATGCCGAGACACGGACGTCGCTCACATCAAACCTTTTGACCGCCCACTTCCAGGGCATTGCCAGCATCGCCAGCCTTTCGGCCTTTTCCGGCAATATCACCGCCAGCATTCCCGATGTGCCCGCACTTCTGACATGGTCGGGCAGATCGATCCCCGGCATCGCAACCCTGAAGAGCGCCTCGCTGGAATCCGACATCATGTCGTCGGGCAACGGGCTGCGCTTCAACAATCTCAGCCTCTCGCTGAACGAAGCGAGCGCCACCGGGGTGATGGACCTTTTCACCCAACCCGGCAAACGACCGAAAATCGGCGGCACGCTCGCCTTCGATCAGATGAACCTCAAGCCCTTCCTCGACGCCTTCGCGCTCAGGCTCGCAGCCGGCGAGGCGGAGGAAATCTCCGCCGGCATCAGCGGACCGCTGCGGGTGCTGGATGTCGACGTCAGGCTTTCGGCGCGGCGCGCGCAGATGGGTCTCTTCGAGCTCTCCGATGTCGGCGCCAGCATGATCGTTGCCGGCGGCGAGGCGAAATTCGATATTGGCGACAGCCAGTTCGAAGGCGGTGAAATGACCGCGCATCTGGAAGCGACGCAGCGCGATTTCGACGGCGGCGGCAAGCTGCAGCTGTCGATCCGCAATGCCGATTTCGCAGCCCTTGCCGAGCGCCTGCAGCTGAAGGGTCCGCTGCCGCTTGCAACCGGATCGCTCGATCTCGACCTGCAGTCGCCGAAGGCGATCTGGACGACCGGTCTTGCCGATGTCACCGGCAGGCTGCACTTCTGGACGGGGGAAGGCACGATTCCCGGCATCGATGCTGCAGCCCTCCGGACGCAGGCGGCCGAAAAACCGTTCTTTCCGCTGAGCGCGGCGGCAGGCGGCGCCTTCGCCTTCAACCAGCTCAACCTTCAGGCCGATTTCGCCAACGGCTCCGCCGAAATGCACGACGCCCGCATCGCCGGCGCCACACAGACGCTGACGCTTTCAGGCGTCATCACCTATCAGTCGAACGGGCTGGCGCTTTCCGGATCGCTGGCGGCAACCGATCCGGCCAAGGCGGCGGAGCTGCCGCTTCTGCCGTTCTTCATCGGCGGTTCCTGGCCGAACCCGGTGATCTCGCCGGTTCCGCTTTTCGGCAATACGCCTCAGGCGCAATAGAGCATTTCCGTTTTCTTCGAATTCGGCAATGCTCTATCTCTTTGTTTTCACGCAAATCCGGACGGAAAACCGCTTCGCACTTTTCCTGGAATTGCTCTAGCTCAAGCGCCGGCGGCTGCCGCACGCTCGTCCCGCTGGCGCTGAATTTCACGGCGCTTGGTGACGACCGAGGCGCAGATGACACCAACGGTCACGATCGCGATCAGGATCGTGCACACCGCATTGATCTCAGGCGTCACGCCGAGGCGCACTTGGCTGTAGATCCTCATCGGCAGCGTGGTGGCGCCCGGCCCCGATGTGAAACTGGCGATCACCAGATCGTCGAGCGACAGGGTGAAGGCAAGGATCCAGCCGGAGAGCACAGCCGGCGCGATGATCGGCAGGGTGATCTCGAAGAAAGTCCGCACCGGCGGCGCGCCGAGATCCTGCGCCGCTTCCTCGATCGATTGATCGAAGCTCAACAGGCGCGACTGCACGACGACGGCGACGAAGCACATGGTCAGCGTCGTATGCGCCAGCGTGATGGTCCAGAAGCCGCGGTCGAAGCCGATCGCGACGAAGAGCAACAGCAGCGACAGGCCGGTGATGACGTCGGGCATGACGAGCGGCGCGTAGATCATGCCCGAAAACAGCATGCGGCCGCGAAAGCGCGTGTAGCGCACCAGCGTCAGCGCCGCCATCGTGCCGAGGATGGTTGCGGCCGTTGCCGACAGCAGGCCGACACGGATCGTCACCCAGGCGGCGTCGAGCAGGCCCTGGTTCGAGAGCAGCGAGACATACCACTTGGTGGAGAAGCCGCCCCAGACGGTGACGAGCTTCGATTCGTTGAAGGAGAAGATCACCAGCAGCACGATCGGCAGGTAGAGAAAGGCAAAGCCGAGCGTGACGGAGATGATGTTGAAACGGGTCCATCTCAGCATGACTTATTTCCCCCGCTCTTCGGCCTTGGCCTGGGCGTTCTGGAAGAAAACGATCGGGATCACCAGGATCATCAGCAGGATCGTTGCTACCGCCGAGGAGACCGGCCAATCGCGGTTGGCATTGAATTCGTTCCAGAGCGTCTTGCCGATCATCAGCGTCTGCGAACCGCCGAGCAGGTCGGGAATGACGAATTCACCGACGGCGGGAATGAAGACCAGCATGCAGCCGGCCACCACGCCAGGGATCGACAGCGGAAAGGTGACGCGCCAGAAGGCCTTGATCGGCGTGCAACCAAGATCCTGCGCCGCCTCGATCAGCGTACCGTCCATCTTTTCCAGAGCAGAATAGAGCGGCAGCACCATGAAGGGCAGATAGGAATAGACGATGCCGATATAGACGGCGGTATTGGTGTTGAGGATGATCAGCGGGCTGTCGATGATGTGCAGCGACAGGAGAAGCTGGTTGAAAAGCCCTTCCGGCTTCAGGATCGCGATCCAGGAATAAACGCGGATCAGGAAGCTTGTCCAGAACGGCAGGATGACCAGCATCACCAGCGTCGGGCGGATGGTGCGCGGCGCCTGTGCCATGCCATAGGCAATCGGATAGGCGATCAGCAGCGTGAGGAAGGTGGAGATCCCGGCAATCACCACGCTCGAGACATAGGCATTGAAATAGAGCGAGTCCTCGGTGAGGTAGCTGTAGTTGTCGAAGGAGAGCTCTCCGATCTTGCTCCAGAGCCCGGCCCAACCGTCGGCAAGCGAGAAGACGGGCTCGTAAGGCGGCATGGCGATTGCCGTCGTCGACAGCGAAATGCGGAAAACGATGAAGAAGGGCGCCAGGAAGAAGAGCAGCAGCCAAGTATAGGGGATGGCGATGACGAGGCGATTGTAGAGGCCGGACGTGAGCTTGCCCATGATGTCAATCCTTCAGCAGAATGCCGGCGTTCTCATCGAAGGAGACCCAGACTTCCTGATCGTAGGTGAAGGGGTCGTCGACGGAGCGCTGCGCATTGAGGGACGAGGCCTTGACGACAGTGCCGCTCTGCAATTTTACATGGAAGACGGTCATGTCGCCGAGATAGGCGATGTCCCAGAGTTCACCCCTGGCGGCGTTGACCGAAGCGTTGGCGGGAGGCGTGCGCCCGACCCGCATCTTTTCCGGCCGGATGGCGAAGCCGACGGCGCTGCCGGCCGAAGGTGTCTCGGCGGCGGCGACGCGCACGCTGAATCCGCTGTCGATTGATATCTCGATGGTACCGTTGCCCGATGAGGCGACCTTGCCGTCGAAGATGTTCACGTCGCCGATGAAATCCGCGACGAAGCGGGAATTCGGCGCCTCGTAGATCTCCGCCGGCGTCGCCACCTGCACGACCTTGCCGTGGCTCATGACGGCGATGCGGTCGGCCATGGTCATCGCCTCTTCCTGGTCGTGGGTGACGACGACGAAGGTGAGGCCGAGGTTCTGCTGCAGGTCCATCAGTTCGAACTGGGTTTCCTCGCGCAGCTTCTTGTCGAGTGCGCCGAGCGGCTCGTCGAGCAGCAGCACCTTCGGGCGCTTGGCAAGCGAACGGGCCAAGGCCACGCGCTGGCGCTGGCCGCCGGAAAGCTGGTTCGGCTTGCGGGAGGCGAACTGCTCCAGCTTGACCAGCTTCAGCATCTGCGAGACACGCTCGGCCATCTCGTCCTTCGACATGCCGTCCTGCCTCAGGCCGAAAGCGATATTCTTCTCGACCGTCATGTGCGGGAAAAGCGCATAGGACTGGAACATCATGTTGACCGGCCGCCTGTAGGGCGGCGTGCCGGCCATGTCGGTGCCGTCGAGAACGATTTCGCCCGAGGTCGGCTGCTCGAAACCGGCGAGCATGCGCAGCAGCGTCGACTTGCCGCAACCCGAAGCGCCGAGCAGCGCGAAGAACTCGCGGTGGTAGATGTTCAGCGACAGATCGTCGACGGCGGTAAAATCGCCAAAGCGCTTGGTGACATTCTTGAAAGCAATGAAGGGTTTTGCAGACGGATCGGTCCAAGGCGCAAAAGCGCGGCGGATATTGCCGAGAGACTTCATATTATTCCCCGAAATACAAGGTTCTGCCGGCCTCCACCCCGGCCGGTAATTGAAAGGCCCGGACGTTTCCGTCCGGGCCCAAGGCTGAATTACTGGCCGGTGACGACCTTCGTCCAGAGGCGCGTCCCCAGACGCTGCGTTTTCGGATCCCACGGCTTGACCGTGAAGAGGTTCTTCATCACCTCTTCGGTCGGATAGATCGCCGGGTCTTCCAGAATCTCCTTGCTGACGAACTGCTGCGAAGCCTTGTTGCCGTTGGCGTAGAAGGTGTGGTCGCTCGCCTTGGCGATGACCTCAGGCTTCATCATGTAGTTCAGGAACTCGTGGGCTTCCGCGACATGGGGCGCATCGGCGGGGATCGCCATCATGTCGAACCACATCTGGGCGCCCTGCGAGGGGATCGAATAATTGACCTCGACGCCGTTCTTGGCTTCGGCCGCACGGTCGCGAGCCTGCAGCATGTCGCCGGAATAGCCGAAGGCGATGCAGATGTCGCCGTTGGCAAGCGCATTGATATATTCGGACGAGTGGAACTTGCGGATATTGGGGCGGACGGCCGTCAGCAGCTCTTCGGCCTTCTTGAAATCCTCAGCCTTTGTGGAGTTGGGGTCGAGGCCGAGATAACGGAACGCCGTGGAGATGACGTCCTTCGGTGTGTCGAGAACGTAGATGCCACAATCCTTGAACTTTTCGGCGACCTTTGGATCGAAGATCACTTCGAGGCCGGGCTTGACATCGGGACCGAGGATTTCAGCGACCTTCTTGACGTTGTAGCCGATGCCGTCCGTGCCCCACATATAATCGACCGCGTGTTCGTTACCGGCGTCATATTCGGCGGTGCGCTGCTGGATCACATCCCACATGTTGGAAATGTTCGGCAGTTTCGACTTGTCGAGCTTCTGGAAAACACCGGCCTGGATCTGGCGCTGCAGGAAGTCGGCTGTGGGAACGACGACGTCATAACCCGTGCCGCCGGCAAGCAGCTTGGTTTCCACGGTCTCGTTGGAATCGAAGGTGTCGTAGACGACCTTGATGCCGGTTTCTTTGGTGAAGTCGGTCAGGATGGAGTCGTCGATATAATCCGACCAGTTGTAGACGTTGACCACGCGCTCCTGCGCATAGGCCGGCGCGGCAGCAAGGAGTGCGGTAACGGCGGCGGCCGTCACGCATAGGATGGTTGACCTCATGACTTCTCCTGTTTGTTCAAAGATTCCGCACCCGGAGCATCTTTTCCCTCTGGTTTTCGACGCAGACTAAGAAGGAATTTCACAGCCCACAAGCGCAAAATCCTGCGCCCTCAATGATTTCACAATCACTGGAAATCGAAGGCGCTAAGGCCTGCCACCATCTCGTCGAGCCCGAGCGGTCTCGTCACCGGCGGCTCGGCCCGGGAAAGGCAGCCGCGCCGCTCGCAAAGGCGACAGGCCGGACCGATCGCGACCGGATCGAGCGCCATCGCCTGCCCGTAGACCACGCCCTCGCCAAGGGCAGCATCGCAGCCGATCAGGATCGCGGTGCGCCTGACCCTTTCGCCGAATTCGACGCACGGTCCCTCCAGCGTGCGGGCTACCGTCAGGAAGGATGCACCGTCAGGCATGACGACCGTTTCGGCGAGGATCTGGCCCGGCTGCAGGAAGGCGGCATGGATATTGAGCTTCGGACAGCCGCCGCCGAAACGGGCCTGCGGAAAGCCCTGGGCGCCCGCCCTGCGCAGCCGGTGGCCGGCGGCATCGATTTCGATCAGGAAGAAGGGAATGGCGGCCGCGCCTGGGCGCTGCAGCATGGCAAGGCGCGCAGCCGCATGGCCGAAAGAGACGCCGAAGCGCGCACGCAGAATATCGATATCGTAGCGCGTCGCTTTCGCCGCCGAAAGAAAGGCCTCGTAGGGCATTGCAAGTGCCAGCGCGGCGATGCGGGCAAGCTCAAAACGGGCGATGCGGCGCGCCTCGGCGGAGGAGAGCGAGAGATCGGCGAGTTCGGCATCGATTGCCGGCAGCAAAGCGAGAGTCGCGGCCTCGATTGATATCTCATGCGCACGGTCGGCCTGTGACAAGCGCTCCGAGATGAAAAGCCGCATCGAATGGCGATCGAAACGGCGGCGCAGATCCGGCATGACATGGACGGGCAAGACACGCACCGCGATGCCGCGCTCGGAACGCAACCAATCCTTCAGCCCGGCGGCAAGATCGAGGCCGCCGGGGAGCGTTGCGGCAAAGGTTTCCGCCGCCGTCTCGATCTGTCCGAAATAGCCGGACCTGCGCTCCAGCGTCTCGCGCACCTCGTCCAGCGGCAAGCGGCCGGCGGCGACCGGCGCATGCCCTTCGGCGGCCATCAGCGCCGTCAGATCGGACAGCCTTGCCGCCTGCTCGCGATAGGCGCGGTAGAGCTTGATCATGCCGCTCGCGGCATTGGGTGCGGCCTCGGCCACCTCGACCAATTCCTGATCACCCGGCAGTTCGCCGGACAGCAGCGGATCGGCAAAGACCTCCTTGAGCTGGCCGAGACTGCCGCCGGTCTGTCCCCGCAACTCTTCCAGATCGACCCTGTAGACGCTTGCAAGCTTGAGAAGCAGTTGCACCGTCAGCGGTCGCTGGTTGCGCTCGATCAGGTTCAGGTAGGACGGCGATATTTCCAGCGCCTCGGCCATGGCGGTCTGCGTCAGCGCCAGCGCATTGCGGATGCGCCTGACTTTCGGGCCTGCGAATATCTTCCGTTCCGCCATGTCACATCCTTTGACAGGCAAGGAGCGCCATATTTACAAACATTTACAAATTCACAGCGCCACTCTGTCAATCCTCCTCATCTTAACCTCTTTCCACCCCGGAAATCAAAGGTTTTTCTGGTCATAACGCACCGAATTGTCAATCTTGTCACGCAGCACCCTTTGTCGGGCTTTTAGTGAGGAGAGCAGCATGACGGATTTTTACAACCTTGTCCCAAACACATCAGCAGGCCGCTTCGACGGCATCGAGAGACCGTACTCGGCCGAAGACGTGCAGCGGCTCAGAGGCTCGGTGGCGCTCCGTCATACACTGGCCGAAATGGGGGCTGACCGGTTGTGGCGGCTCCTGCACCAGGAGGATTTCGTCAATGCGCTCGGCGCACTTTCCGGCAACCAGGCCATGCAGATGGTGCGCGCCGGGCTGAAGGCGATCTATCTCTCCGGCTGGCAGGTGGCGGCCGACGCCAATACAGCATCGGCGATGTATCCCGACCAGTCCCTCTATCCGGCCAATGCCGGTCCGGAACTTGCCAAACGCATCAATCGCACGCTGCAGCGCGCCGATCAGATCGAGACCGCGGAAGCCCAGGGACTTTCCGTCGAGACCTGGTTCGCGCCGATCGTTGCCGATGCGGAAGCAGGTTTCGGCGGACCGCTCAACGCCTTCGAAATCATGAAGGCCTATATCGAGGCGGGTGCCGCGGGCGTTCACTTCGAGGACCAACTCGCCTCGGAGAAGAAATGCGGGCATCTCGGCGGCAAAGTGCTGATCCCGACGGCCGCCCATATCCGCAATCTCGACGCCGCGCGGCTTGCCGCCGACGTCATGGGCGTTGCGACGCTGGTCATCGCCCGCACCGACGCGGAAGCGGCAAAGCTCTTGACGTCAGACATCGACGAACGCGACCAGCCCTTCGTCGACTATGATGCCGGCCGTACGGTCGAAGGTTTCTATCAGGTGCGAAACGGCATCGAGCCCTGTATCGCGCGCGCCGTCGCCTATGCGCCGCATTGCGATCTCATCTGGTGCGAGACCTCGAAGCCGGACCTCGACCAGGCGCGGCGCTTTGCCGAAGGCGTGCACAAGGTCCATCCCGGCAAGCTGCTCGCCTATAATTGCTCGCCTTCCTTCAACTGGAAGAAGAATCTCGACGAAGCGACGATCGCACGGTTCCAGCGCGAACTCGGCGCAATGGGCTACAAGTTCCAGTTCATCACGCTCGCCGGCTTCCACCAGCTGAACTACGGCATGTACGAACTGGCGCGCGGCTACCGGCAGCGGCAGATGTCGGCCTATTCCGAGCTGCAGCAGGCGGAATTCGCCGCCGAGGTCAATGGCTATACCGCTACCAAACATCAGCGCGAGGTCGGCACCGGCTATTTCGACGCCGTCTCGCTCGCCATCACCGGCGGCCGGTCTTCGACGACAGCGATGCACGGCTCGACCGAACATGCGCAGTTCAAACCGGCTGCGGAATAACTCGAAGAGGAGGAGAAGATCATGGCATCCATTACACGCGTCAGGGAACGGGCCGAGGAGCAGGCAAGCAGCATGAGCGAGGATCAGCAGACGACGATCCGCATGCTCGCCAACGACCTGCACCGGCTGAACCAATCGGTCATGAAGGCCGTCGAGGCCGGCGTCTCGGTCGAACTGGTGCGCTCGGCCCGTCATCATGGCGGCGACGGCCACTGGGGCGACCTGCTGATCCCCGTCGTCGTCACCAACCGACATTGACGAAGAGCGGCCAGTAGCGGGGCCGATGACGTCGGCCCCATTGCTCAATCAAAGCGCCTGCGCGTCAGAGAGACGCGTGGGCGCTCATCCTTTTCGAAAACTCATCCCGATCTGGGGCTTGCGCGCCGGGTCGCACGATGCGTGGTCACAGTGCCGCATCGGTTAACCTTTGCCGGATCGAAAATTAAGGGCCGTTCAGATCAGCTGCGGTGGCCCTCGACAGCTCCGCATCGCTCATATAAAAATATTTTTCAGAGTTTCAATTTTTCTGGCAATTATCACCAAGGCGAAACATGACATCACGTATTGCAGCAACACAAGATGCGGATTTCATCGTAGAGGCCTACGCAACGTCCTTCGGGTTTACGGTGCAACAGACTGAAGCCTATGTGGGCAAGGTGGGCCTCGAAAATTTCTATATCGCCGACCATGAGGATAGGCCGGCGGCGGTATTCGCTCTCATCGCCACCGGGCACTGGTTCGGTGGTAGAGCCGTGCCAGCATGCAACATTGCACATGTGGCCATTCTACCCGAATATCGCGGCCTGGGTCTCGCAGATGCCATCCTGGAGGATGCAGGTGCGATCGCTGCCAGCAGAGGCGCCCTCCTGACAACCTTGTTTGCATCAACCCGCCCCGTCTATCGAAGAGGCGGATATGAATTGGCCGGATCGGAAATTGTCTACGAAGCGGAAACGTCAGAGCTTTATAAAATCAAGGAAAAGTACCATTGCCGTCAGATGACGCTGCCTGCCGCGCTGCCGACCCTAGCCTCTATCCATGAGCGACAATGCGTGGTGGAGGCAGGTAATCTGCAGCGTAGTGCGGCACAATGGTCCCTTCTTTTGACGTGGCCGGATCCCCCGACATCCATTTACGTCTTCGACGAGGACGCTGCGTATGTGATCATCGATACGATCAATCCCGAATGTATGATCATCCGGGATTGGGCGGCGCTGTCGGGACGGGCGGCTCGGTGCATATTGCGGTTTTTGGGGACATTCTCGACCGTATACCCGCGGGTGCGGTGGCACGGTTCAGCGCAGGACAAGTTGGTTTTCGCGATGCCGGACAAGGGATGGCGTCTCGTCCATCAGGAGGAGTTTCTAATGCGGGTCCTTTCCGCAAGGGACGCGCTTCTGGCACGTGGCTACAACTCAGTGACCGAGCAGGTCACGTTGGAGATAATGAAGGGCGATCAGGTCGAGACGCTATCGCTCTCCATCGAAAACGGCTCACCGTATTGCCGAACGCATGAAGCCGGCTCACCCATCGTGAAAATCGCAAGTGAACATCTTGCAACTCTCTATAGCGGCTTTCGCTCCGCGAGTTTTCTTGCAAGAGCGGGGTGGATAAACGGTGATCGTGATGGCGTAATGGCATGCGACCGCATATTTTCCGGCCCGCCCCCCTGGGTCGGAGAACATTTTTAAGGACATGACGTGAATCCGACACCGCATATGGCTCTCGTTGCGAGCATTCGCTCACGCGCTCCGAACATGACGCGCGCGCTACAGCGTGTCGCAGATTACACGTTGGAAGACCCGCAGGCGGTGCTTTACAAAAGTATCACCGAGCTTGCAGAAGACGCGCAATCCTCGGAAGCCAGCGTGATGCGGTTCTGCCGTGAACTGGGATTCACTGGGTTCCAAAATTTCAAGCTGGCTTTGGCGCAGGAGTTGGCGACACAGAGCCAAACCAGCGTCCCGATATCAACGGGAGATCCGGTTCAGAACCTTGTGGAGACAGCAAGAACGGCCCTCGATGAAACCGAGCGGCTGCTCGACCGTAGCATAATACAAGCCGTTGCCCAGGAATTGCTGCAGGCAAAACACATCGAGATTTTTGGCGTCGCCGCTTCGGCGATCACAGCGCAATATCTGGAATACAAGCTCGCACGCCTGGGTGTGCATTCACATATCGCCCGCGACGCGCATCTGGCAACGATGGCTGCTGCCACCTCAAATCCCGCTGATGTCTATTTCCTGATTTCAAGTTCGGGCTCGACCCTCGATACAGTCAAGATTGCCGAGCTTGCGCATGCGAGAGGCGCACGCGTGATCGGGATCACCAATCGATCGAAAAGCCCGCTGGCAGCCACGTGCACGCATGTGCTGTTGGCATCCTGGCCAGAGACACCGCTTACGGGGGGCGCCTTTCCCTCGAAGATCAGCCAGTTACTGATTGTCGATGCTCTGGCGTCCTATATGACGATGGCTGAGCCGGACCGCCTTATTACCATTCTCGACACCGCCCAAAGCGTTACCGACCGTAACGTTTAAGACCCCTGCGAGCGCCCTTTTCGCCGGGTCGATTTTTTGCTCTTACGGTTTGGCGGAAATTTTCATCATAAATAATTTCTTGACGGTTTATTTCACTATGATACCGTGACCTCGAATTTGAGACGAAGGGTATTGGAACTTGAGCATCCTTGAAGCCTTGCGCGGAACACTTGCCGTTTCCTGTCAAGCGGCTGACGGCAGCCCCTTGCAGCCGACAGATCACATTGTGGCACTTGCCAAGGCGGCGGTGTTGGGCGGCGCGAAGGCGGTTCGTATCGAGGGTGTCGCAAATGTGTCCGCCGTGCGAAATGCCGTCAACGTCCCCGTCATCGGCATTACCAAGATCGAGCATCCGGATTCAGAAATTTACATCACACCTACGCTGGAAGACGTTCGCCAGCTTTGCGAGGCGGGCGCAGACATTGTGGCGTTTGACGCCACGGCAAGACCAAGACCCTGCAGCGTCGCTGCCCTTGTCGAGGCGGTGCATCAGGCGGGCCGGATCGCCATGGCCGATATCAGCACCTTGGACGAAGGGCGGGCGGCGGTTGCCGCAGGTGCCGACTTCGCGGGCACGACCCTGTCTGGATACACGCCCTATTCGCCACAGACTGAGGCGCCGGATTTTAAGCTGATGGAAGATCTTTTCCGCGCGGGCATCCCGTTTGTGGCCGAGGGCCGCATCTGGGAACCAACCGATGCACGCAGAGCCATCGAATATGGCGCAGCATTTGTCGTGGTCGGTTCTGCCATCACCCGTCCGGATGTGATCACGCGGCGGTTTGCGGATGCTGTGGCCGGTGCGCGCGCGCACAACGCCTGAATTCAATGGAGAAAGCAGATGACAAGGAAATTTCGCGTTGCCGTGATCGGAGCCGGCTTCATGGGCTCGATGCATGCTTCGATTTTCGCAAACGAACCCCGCGCTGAACTCGTCGCCGTCGTCGATAGCGACATCGGACGCGCCGCTGCGTTGGCAGGTGGGTTGCGCGGCAACGTCAAAGCCTACAGCTCCCACCTGGAACTGCTGGCTGCCGAAGAGCTTGATCTGGTCAGTATCTGCACCCCGGATCACCTTCATCTCGATCCGGCGCTCGCCATTGCGGCAAAGGGCATAAATCTCTTCGTTGAAAAACCGATCGCCTCGACCATGGAAGATGCTGCCAAGATCGTCGCGGCGTGCAAGGCGGCAGGCGTCAAGCTCGGGGTCGGCTATCTGCTTCGGTTCGACCCACGCTACTACAAGGCGCGCGAGCTGATTACGTCGGGCAAGATCGGCACGCCTATTCACATCTATGCCCGCCGCAACAGCGCCCGCACCGAAGGCCCCAAGCGCTACGGCGGCACCTTGCCGCTCGCACTGCATGTCACAGTGCATGATGTCGACATGGTGCTTTGGATGCTCGAGGGTCAGACTCCGGTTTCCGTCTACGCCCAGCAGACTGACATTCTCCTCGGATCGCTTGGCACGCAGGATACGATCGCGGCGGTCGTACGCTTCTCGGGCGGAACCGTCGTGACGTTTGAAAGCGCCTGGTCATTGCCTGCCGGCGCTCGCCACATGATCGACGCACGCATGGAACTCATCGGCACCGAGGGTTCATTCGAAGTGCAGTGCGGCGATAGCGGCCTTTATTTCGCAGACAACCAGACATCGCGCGAGATCGACACCCAGCATTGGCCGATCGTCGAAAATCGGGTTGGCGGCGACCTCAAGCTCCAGCTTGCCAGCGTTCTCGAATGGCTTGACGGCGGCCCCTCTCAGGTGGCCAGCGGCGAGGAAGCCATTCGCTCGTTGGAATTGACCCGAGCCCTCATCCGCTCGGCGGAAAGCGGCGAGGTGGAGAGACTCTAGCGCATCATCGATCAAGCAATTCAATGCAACGCATGGATAGTTCAAAAAAGGGGAATGACATGAAACGACGCCAACTACTTGCACTCACGCTTGCACTTGCGACCTCATCGGCCTTGCCGGCAATGGCTGAGAACGCCGATCAGCCCTATGCGGGAACGCATATTGCGGTTCTGATGGAAGGCCACCCGACAACCGACGGCATTCAGAAGCTGTTACCGGAGTTCACCAAGGAGACCGGCATCGAGGTGGAACTCGAGGTCATCCCGGAATCCGACATCACCGCCAAGATGCTCCTGGAGTTCTCCTCCGGCTCTGGCCGCTACGATGTCGTCCAGAACAATATCATCTATATTCCGGGCTTCGTTAAGGCCGGCTATATCGATCCACTCGACGATCTGGCGAAAAAGCTGCCCAAACATCTGGACCGCGCCGATTTCGTGCCCGGCTACCTCAACACGAATATTGTCGACGGCAAACTTTACGGCCTGCCGGTTTACGGCGAGAGCACGTTCCTGATGTATCGCAAGGATCTGTTCGAGCAATACGGTCTCACCCCGCCGAAGACTTTTGACGAGGTTATCAGCGCCGCCAAGACCATCAAGGAAAAGTCCAACGGCGAGATCGCAGGCATTACCATGCGTGGCGCCCAAGGTATCCAGAACGTCTATGTCTGGGCCGGCTGGCTGTGGGGTTACGGCGGCGAATTCCTCACCAAGGATGGGAAATCAGCCCTTGGAACGCTAGAGGCCGCCGCCTCGCTCGATGCTTTTGCAAAAGTCCTACGCGACTACGGTCCCGTCGGTGCTGCCAATTTCGGTTGGGAAGAAAACCACGTTCTGTTCCAGCAGGGCAAGGCCGGCATGACAATGGATGCAACGGTCAACGGAGCATTCAACGAGGACCCGGCTGTGTCGTCAGTGGTCGGCAAGGTTGGCTACGTGCCGGTTCCCAAACAGACCGACGCATTGAAGGGTGGCTCATCGTCCCTCGCTGTGCACAGCCTTTATATCACTTCGGCCTCCGCCCAGAAGGAAGCGGCATGGCTATTTGTGTCATGGGCAACGGCGAAGGAGCAGCAAATCAAGTCGTTTAGCATCGCGCCCAACTCCGGTGTCACGTCTGAAGCTGCGTTGAATTCGGATGAATTCAATAAGCGCTACGGAGCCTTCAAGGAAGCGATGCTGGCTTCGATCAACCAGGGCAATCCGCAATATTTGCCGACTGTCACTGCTGCGAACGAAATCATCAACAATGCTGGTATCGCCGTATCCAAGGCGCTCGCCGGCACCGCTTCGGCAAAGGACGCACTGGCGGAAGCCAACACGGCCAACGACGCAGCACTCGCCCGCTAACAAACGGGCGCCACGTCCGGATTTCCGGACGTGGCTACACTGCGGGGATCATTATGCTCAACGACGCGACAAAGCTTTTCTATCAGCCGGTGATTGCCTTTTTCGGCGCGGTCTCGGTGGTCATCACGATCTATGTCGTGTGGCTGACATTGCACAATATCAGTCTGATGCGGCCAGGGCAGGAACAGTTCATCGGGCTGGACAACTACTTGCGGCTTCTGCTCGACCCACGCGGCCTCAATGCTCTCTGGCGCACGGTCCTCTTCACGGTGGTGGCCACGACCATTGAACTGATCATCGGCCTTTTCGTCGCCTTGCTGCTCGACCGGGAATTTCATGGCAAGAGGATTGCGCGAGCTATCATGCTCGTGCCCATCGTCATGACGCCCATCGTCGTCGGGCTGACATGGCGTTTCATGTTCGACCCGTCGAGCGGTATGGCGAACTACCTCCTGTCCCTGCTTCATCTCGGTCCGGTCGATTGGCTTGGCAATCCAAACGTCGCCCTGTTCTCAGTGATGATTGCCGACATCTGGCAATGGACACCCTTTGTCGTGCTCTTGACGATGGCGTCACTGGAAGCGCTGCCGGGCGATCCGCAAAACGCCGCGCGTGTCGACGGCGCTCGGGAGTGGCAGGTTCTCTGGCACCTCACCTTGCCCGCGCTTCACCGTGCGCTTCTTGTCGTCGCCCTCATCCGCGCCATCGACAGTGTGAAGACCTTTGACATCTTCTACATCATGACCCGCGGCGGGCCAGCGCTATCGACGGAAACACTCAATCTCTACGGCTATATTTCGGCATTCACCAATTTCGACATTTCCTACGCCCTGACCGTTGCCATGGTGTTGACGATCTTCACCAATGTCGCGCTGCTGTTGCTGTACAACCTGGCCTTCAAGGCTCAAGCGCGGGGAGCCGTATGATGCGCAAAATGGCCTTCTATATCGCCATCCTCGCCCTCATCGTGGTCGTGCTGTTTCCGCTCTACTGGGTGGTCGTCACATCGGTAAAGACGACGAAGGACGCCTTTGCGATCCCACCGGTCTGGTTCTTCGAACCGACCTGGGAGAACTACCAGCGCGTTCTCAACAATGGCGTCTTCATTCGTGCCTTCATGAACAGCGTCCTTATCTCCATTACGGCAAGCGCGATATCGGTGGCGATCGGTGCGCTTGTCGCCTATGGGCTCGTGGCACAGGAAGAACCGGTGCGCCGCAGCAATGAAAAGTTCGTGCTGAGCCTCAGGATAGCACCACCCCTGATCTTCATCATTCCCACGTATTTTCTAGCCGCGCAGTTGAAATTGCTCAACAATCACTGGGTGATCATTGCGGTCTACGCCTTCATCAATGTGCCCTTTGCCATATCGCTGCTCATCACCTTCTTCGAGGACATACCAAAGGAGCTGCGCGACGCGGCAAAAGTGGACGGTGCGCGCGAACTGACAATCTTCTGGAACGTGTTCCTGCCGGTCGCCAAGGGCGGCATCGTCGCGACGATGATCCTGTGTGTGCTGTTTACCTGGAATGAGTTCTTCATCGCCCTCGTCCTGACCGGGCGGGACACCCAGACACTGCCCGTCAGCATCACCTCGTTCCTGACTTTTCAGGGGGTGCAGTGGGGACCGCTGACGGCAGCCGCAACGCTTGTCATGCTGCCGATGCTCGTTCTCGGCATGTTGGTTCAAGGCCAGGTCGTACGTGGCATGTCACTCGGAAGTATAAAAGGATGACCGGCATGATCCAGGCCAGCAAGCAGTCGCTTTCCCTACGGAAAATCACCAAATCCTATGGCCCGATCTCGGTGCTGAAAGGGATTGATGTCGAGGTCGATGAAGGCGAATTCGTCGTCCTTCTCGGCCCCTCCGGCTGCGGCAAATCCACCCTGCTGCATGCGATCGCGGGTCTGCATTCGATCGACTCGGGAGAAATCGTGATCGAGGGTCGACCAGTGACACACATCCCGACACGGGAGCGCGATGTCGCAATGGTGTTCCAATCCTATGCGCTCTACCCGAACATGACGGTTGCGCAGAACATCGGCTTTCCGCTGCGGATGCGCAAACTCTCGCGTGAGACAATTTCGCAAAGGGTGTCGGAGGTCGCACGCCTCTTGCAAATTGAACCGCTTCTCGAGCGGAAGCCGCGCGAGCTTTCGGGTGGCCAGCGCCAGCGTGTTGCCATCGGACGGGCTCTTGTGCGCGACCCGAAGATTTTCCTCTTTGACGAGCCGCTGTCGAATCTCGATGCGACGTTGCGTGTCGAGACACGCGCCGAGATCAAGAGACTGCACGAGCGCGTCGGAAAGACAATGGTCTATGTGACCCACGACCAGATCGAAGCCATGACGCTAGCGACCAGAATTGTCGTGATGAACAAGGGCGATATTCAGCAGATCGGCTCACCCTATGAGATCTATCACAAACCGGCCAACACCTTTGTGGCCCGGTTCGTCGGTTCGCCGTCCATGCAGTTTATCAGCGGCCGCCTCGTTATGGATGGGACTGCAGTGATCTTCACGGATGGAAAGGATTGGAAACTGCCTCTTCCGCTGCCAGGACTTTCCGAAGGCATTTCGGGAGACGTCATCCTTGGTTTGCGGCCGGAACACATAAAGCTGGCCCGTCACGATGAGGAGGGTCATGACGCCATCGTCGACCTGGTCGAGTCGACAGGCCCTGAGGACAACGTCACTTTATCGATCAACGGACAGAGGGCGACAGCCAGGCTGGAAACCGGGAGCACCGCCCCTGGGCAGACGATCAAGGTGCAGATAGCGGCCGAGAAAGCGTCCCTTTTCGACGCCGCGACTGGACAACGCCTGAATTGAACGGAAAAAGCATGGAAATCATCGTCAAGGATACAGTCGACGAAGCCTCTGCCATCGTCGCGGAAATTCTACTTCGGCAAGTCGAAGAAAAGCCGGACAGCGCGCTCGGCTTGCCGACGGGAGCGACGCCGCTTGGGGTGTACGCTCGTCTGATTGAGGACTTTCGAAACGGCCTTGGTTGCTACAATCGTGCCCACGCCTTCAATCTTGATGAGTATCTTGGGATTCCAGGCACCGACGCTGCATCCTATGCCTTCTACATGCGTGAAAACCTGTTCCGGCACATCGATTTCATGCAGAGAAATATCCATATTCCGGACGGTTCAGTTGCGGATGCGAGCGCGGAGGCCACGCGCTACGAAACGCAGATTGCAACGCGTGGAGGCATCGACCTGATGTTTCTCGGCCTTGGCCGCAACGCCCACATCGGCTTTAACGAACCGGGATCCCCGCATGACACCCGCACCCGGCGGGTTGCGCTGACAGCCTCGACGATGGAAGCCAATGCGCGCTATTTCGCACCGGGCTCACGCCAACCCACGCATGCCATCACGATGGGAATCGGCACTATTTTAGAATCGCGGAGAATCGTTGTTCTGGCGACCGGCATCGAGAAGGCCAGCGCAGTTGCGGCAAGCCTCGCCGGGCCAATAACAGATGCCGTTCCCGGCTCCGCGCTCGCTCGCCATGCCCATACGACCATTGTGCTGGACAGGGACGCCGCCCATGAGCTTGACCGCATACTGATGTTGGAGATTGACGCGTGACGCAGCCGGTGCTTGCCATCGATATCGGCGGAACAAAAACGATGACGGCGCTCGTGTCGGACGCCGAGGTCCTTGAGGAGATGACCGTTCCAACGCAGCGTTCTGACGGACCGGATACCTGGCTCGCCAATGCCCACGCTGCCGCAGAGCGTTGGCATGGTAAATATGATGCAATCGGCCTTGCGGTGACGGGCTTCATCCGCAATGGGCTTTGGTCCGCCATGAACCCAGAGACACTGGGGATACCCGAAAACTACCCTCTGGTCGACAAAACCTCGGCTTTGTTTGGCGTGCGCGCACTCGCAATGAACGACGCCCAGGCGGCAGCGTGGGGTGAGTATCGCTATGGCGCCGGTTCAGGCGGCGATCTTGTCTTCCTGACGGTATCGACGGGCGTGGGCGGAGGCATCGTGGTCAATGGCCGGCCCCTCGGCGGCCTTGCCGGACATTTTGGCTTGATGCAAAGTTTTGGTGATAGCTCCTCCTATCTGGAGGACCAAGTGTCCGGGCGCTGGATGCAGGCAGAAGCCGCGCGACAGGGATTTGGCGCCATGCCCGCCCCCGACATTTTTAATGCTGCGCGGAACGACGAAACTTGGGCGAAAGCGATCGTTGCACGATCGGCACGTGGGATCGCCATGCTTTGCCGGGCTATTCAACTTATACTTGACCCCGCAGAGATTGTGATCGGAGGTGGGGTCGGCCTTGCCGAAGGCTATATCGAGCTGGTTCGCGATCTCAGCATTCAAGTCCCTTCCACCATAAGATCGAACATAGTACCCGCTAAACTCGCTGCGCAGGCTGGAGTTATCGGAATTGCCGATCTTGCAAGCCGATTACTTCTCCCAGATGGTCAGGATTCGCGCTGACCAGCGGTGGGAGGATGTACGCGGATATGCGGTTAGGCGAGCTTCAGCCGCGGCTCGGTCGTTTTCCGGCGAAGAGATCGGCGTAACTTTTGATGAGCTTGGTCATGCGGTCGGCCACCGTCCGGATCTCCGGTCGGTGGCGGTCCTCGGCATTCATGACGATCCATTGCCGGTGGCGCAATTCCGGCAACTCGCCGCCCTGCCGCTGCAATTCGGGATGGAGATCGCCGACGAAACAGGGAAGCACGGTCTTGCCGGCGCCGGCGCGCACCAGATCCGGCAGCGAACGCGGCCGATTGACGGTGGCGACGATCCCTGTTGCGGCATGGGCGTGCGGCCAGCGCAGATAGGCCGATATCGCCTCTTCCTCAGCAACGGCAATCCAGCGCTCGTCGGTCTCGGCGGCGTTGCGCCTGATATAGACGGCATAGGCCACCTCTCCGAGCAGACGTGCGGCAAGATTGGCCTCCTCAGGCTCGAAGGCGCGAATACCGATATCGCTCTCACGATAGGCAAGGCTTGCCCGCGCCTCGCCAATGGTGAGCGAAATGGCGAAGGCATCGCCCGGCATGCGGATTGCGGCGAAATTCTCGGTCAGCAGCCAGGCGAGCCAGGTGCCGGCGGCGACCCTGACGATCGTGCCGCCCTCGCCGGATTGCCGCCACGCCGCCACCTTGCGGGCGGCGGCCTCCATTTCCTGCAGGTGATCGAGCAGCGCCTGGCCATCCTGGGTCAGACGGTATCCGGTCTGGCTGCGCGAAAACAATGCGCGGCCAATCTCCTGTTCGAGATCGAGCATACGCCGGCCGACGGTCGCAGGACTGAGCCCGCTTGCGGTGCTTGCCCCCGTCAGCCCGCCGAGCCGGGCCACCTGCAGGAAAAGCTGATAGGAATCCCAACTCGCATTTTTCATTGATGAAAAACATAGCGGGATTTTTCCCGTTTATAAAGAGAAATTCGACGCCTAGATCAGGTGATGTCTTACACAGGAAAGGACATTGTCATGATCGACTTGATCACTATAGCAGGCACCATCGGCTATCGGCACTATCCCCAGCGAAGCGGTTGCAAGGCGGACGAGGACAGATTCTATGCCGAGTTCGGAAACAATCGCCTCATTGGCTTTATCGCCTGGCTGACGTCGCTCGACCTCCACCTCGGAAGGCGGCGCAAGGCCGTAGCGCAATCCCGCAACCGCTGCGGCTGCGCGGTTCAGGCGACTCTTCTTGTTCCGAGATGAGCCGGTGCCGATTCTGCGACGATGCGGAAGCGCTCGATCAGCGCCATCAGCGTATCGGCTTCGCCGGCAAGCAGGCGGCTTGCCTGCGTCGTCTCGGCAACCATCGCCGCGTTCTTCTGGGTCATCTGGTCCATGGCGTTGACCGAACCGTTGACTTCCTGCAGGGCGGCCGACTGATCGCGGCTGGCAGTGGCGATGGTCTCGACATGGCCGCTGATCGCGATGATCTCCTGGCTGATCGAGGCAAGGACGCTGCCGGTCTTCTGGACCAGTTCGGACCCTGCCGTCACTTCGCGGCTCGATGTCTCGATGAGCGACTTGATCTCGCGCGCTGCATCGGCCGAACGCTGGGCGAGTTCGCGGACTTCCTGGGCGACGACGGCAAAGCCCTTGCCCGCCTCTCCGGCCCGCGCCGCCTCGATGCCGGCATTCAGCGCCAGAAGATTGGTCTGGAAGGCGATATCGTCGATCACCTCGATGATCTGTTCGATACGCTGCGAAGCCTGCTCGATGCGATCCATGGCGGCGACGGCATCGCCGACGACGGCGCCGGAGTTGTCGGCCGTCTTCTTGGTCGCAGCCACGACATTGTTGGCTTCACGGGCACGCTCGGCGGACGAACGAACCGTCACGGTGATCTCTTCCACCGCGGCCGCGGTCTCCTCGAGGTTCGCCGCCTGCGCCTCGGTGCGTTTCGAAAGCTCGCCGGCAGAGGCAGAGACGGCGCCGCTGTTGCGCTGGATCGTCGCGGCGCTGTCACGGATACCGGACAGCGTATCCTGGAGCCGCAAGAGGGAAGCGTTGAAATCGACGCGCAGCTGCTCCAGCCGGCCGACGAAGGGCGTGCCGATCGTCTGCGAGACATCGCCCTGCGACAGGCGCCCGAGGCCGGCGGCAAGCTGGTTGACGGCAAAGTCGATCTGGCCGTCGAGCGAGCGCTTGTCGGCATCGTTCCTGGCGCGCTCGGCATCGCTCAATTCGCGCTGTTCGGCAGCCTGGGTTTCCAGGTCGCGTCTTGCGCGGGCACTGTCGCGGAAAAGCGCCAAGGCCCGGCCGATGTCGCCGAACTCGTTCCTCTTTTCGACACAGGGGATCGCCCCTTCGAGATCGCCCGCGGAAATCGAGTGGACGCTGGTCGTCAGCGCCTGCAAAGGCTTCACCGACAGGCGGATCGCATAGAAGGCGAGAACGCCGACGATCAACATGACGATGGCGCCGACGCCGAGAACCAGCATCTGCAGCTCATACATGCGCTGGTAGTAGAGCTCCATCGGAATGCCGATGAAGAGAATGCCGACATTGGCGTTCGACGCGTTCTTGATGGGGAAATAACCGGTCATGAACTTGCGGCCGAAAAGCTCCGCCGGACCGTAATAAGCCTCGCCCCTGGCGAGAACCGGCTGGGCGGGGTGCTCGGCGACCAGCTTGGTGCCGACGGCGCGGTCGCCGTTTTCCTTCTTGACGTTGGTGGAGATGCGGACGTAGTCGCTGCCCTGCTTTTGAAAGATGGTCGCAACGCCGGCGATCGATTGCGCCGTGCGGTCGACCAGCGAATGGTCGGCAAGGGCGGGAATAGCGTCTTCCGTGACAGTGGAGAGCTGATTGTCCTTCAGCTCGATCTTTGCAGCCTGATCGGCCGCGCCGTAGAGGACGGCCATCGCGCGGGTGGCATCCCTGGCATCGGAGACAGCCCCGTCCATGACATGGTGGCTCAGATTGTAATAGGTCACGCCGACGATGGCGGCCGTGCTGATCGCCAGCAGAAACAGCGTGATCGCAACGATCTGGCGTACGATCGACGTAGAGAAAAGGCGCAGCATTGAGACCCCCGGGAGATAGACCAAGGTTAAATTAGACTAAAAGCGTTAAGGAAGATTCTCCGTAAATCAGGGTTGTCGGAGGTATTCATCGGTCTCGTTTTCTGACGGATCATCTCTGCGTGATGGCCGCGCGGCCGCTCGCAATCCGACCAGATCGCGATTTCTGCGGAATAAATAGAAACGGCCCCGGAAAGTCCGGGGCCGTTCGAATAAACACGGGTCGGTCGATGATCAGGCGGCGCGATAGACCGGCGCACCGGTGGCTTCGCCGTCGATCTTGAACTGCTGAATGAGCCTGCGCAGCGAACCGGCCTCGTCGGCCAGCTCGCGGCTGGCGGCAGTCGTCTCCTCCACCATGGCGGCGTTCTGCTGCGTCATCTGGTCCATCTGATTGACTGTCGCGTTGACGCTCTGCAGCGCGGTGGACTGGTCGTGGCTGGCGCGGGCGATCATCTCGACATGCTGGCTGATCGTGACGATCTGGGCGCTGATCTTGGCGAGCACCGTGCCGGTCTCCTGCACGAATTGCGAGCCGGAATTGACCTCGTTGGTCGACTTGTTGATCAGCCCCTTGATCTCCTGCGCCGCAGCGGCGGAGCGCTGGGCCAGTTCGCGGACTTCCATCGCGACCACCGCAAAGCCCTTGCCGGCTTCACCGGCGCGCGCCGCTTCGATGCCGGCGTTGAGCGCCAGGAGGTTGGTCTGGAAGGCGATCTCGTCGATGACGCCGATGATCTGCTCGATCTGGCGCGAGGCACCTTCGATGCGGCTCATCGCGTCGATCGCATTGCTGACGACGACGGCGGAATCGTCGGCGCTGCGCTTGGCCTGGCGGACGATCTGGTCGGCATCCTTGGCGCGTTCGGCCGACGAGCGGACCGTGACGGTGATCTGATCGACGGCGGCAGCGGTCTCTTCGAGCGAGGCAGCCTGCTGTTCGGTGCGCTTGGAGAGGTCCTCGGCCGACTGGGCCATCTGGTTGCCGTTGCCCTGGATCAGTTCGACATTGTCGCGGATCTGGCTCATCGTCGCCTGCAGGCGCATCATCGAACCGTTGAAATCCTGGCGCAGCTGTTCGAGACGGCCGATGAAGGGCGTTTCGATCGTCGTCGAGATATCGCCCTGCGACATGCGTTCGAGGCCGGCGGCGAGCGCATTGACCGCGAATTCGATCTGACGATCCATCTCGCGCTTTTCGGCGTCGTTGCGCTGACGCTCGTGTTCGGCGGCGGCGCGTTCCTCGTCGCTCTGCTCCTCGATGCGGATCTTCGAGATGGCATTTTCCTTGAAGATGCCGAGCGCGCGGGCCATGTCGCCGATTTCATCGTGGCGCTGCTCGCCGGAGATGCTGGTATCCAGCGCCCCTTCGGCGATGCGGCGCATGGCGCCGGTGATATGGCTGATCGGGCGCTGCAGCGTCAGCACCAAGGCAATGCCGCCGAGGATCGACAAGAGGATGCCGAGACCGGTGGTCATGACGGAGATGCTGTTTGCCTGGGTGCGCTCGGTGCCGGCCGTCTGCTTCTGCAGCTCGGCGAAATCGGTCAGCTTTTTCCAGATCTGGTCGAGCTCCTGGCGGGCCGCGGCATAGGCGGTGACGCGCTGACCGATCGTGTCGACGATCTTCGAGCCGCCGCCGGAAATGACGTCGAGCGCCGGCTGGATCGCGCCGGATATGCCTTCGGCAAAGCCCATGCCCTTGGCGCTGGTGACCAGCACCTGCATGTCCTTGCCGAGCGTGCCGGCCTGCTGCTGCAGGCGCACGAGATTTTCCTTGCTGGAGTCGGCGAGAAAGTCGGAAAGAACGATCTGAAGCGAATAGACGGAATTTTCGAGACGCCTCGTATCCTGCAGGACCGAGTTGGCCTGGGCAATCCGGCCGTCGAGCGCGGCGAATTCCTGGGTCGCGTCACGCATCTTCTGCGTTGCGGTCAGCTGCGTATAGGTCGAGGTCTGGCGGAAGCGCGAAATGAGACGGCCGAGTTCGGTGGCGGTCTCGTCGGTCGGATTGGGCGTCTGGACGATCGCCTTGATGCCGTCGATGGTCGCAGCCAGCGCGTCGATGACATTCTTCTGATTGCTCGGAACCGAGATGGCGATCAGACGCTGCGATTTGATGATCTCCGGCATCTGTTCGTTGATGAAGGCGATCTTGTCCTGCGGTGTCTGCGGCTTGCTGAAGCCGCTGGCGACGGTGCCGAGGAAATCGCCGCCCTTCAGCAGGCGGTCGGCCGTGCGAAGGGTGCTGGTGGCGGCGCTCTCGTCGCTCTGGACGGTGCTCTGCAACTGCTCGGCCTGGTAGGACACGGTGAAACGGGTGCTGATCACGCTCTTCTGGGCCGCGTCGATCTGCTCATGCAATGCCTGTTCCTGCTCGTGCAAGGCCCACAGCTTGTCGACGACGCCCGAAATTTCCTTGGTGCGGCGCGATGCCTCCGCAAGGCTGTCGCGGCCAGCGGCCTCGTCACCGACCTGGCTCAGCGTCTGGTCGAGCACGCCTTGCTGGATCTTCAGATCCGCGCTCAGTTTGTCGCGCGCCTCAGGGCTGGTGACGCGCAGGAAATCATCCATCGAACCATAGAGATCCTTGAAGCCGCTGAGCGACTGCAGAACGCTGTTGGATATTTCCATGCGGCCCTGCAGAAGTCCCGAAGCGTAGAGACCGGTCAGGCCCACCGCCGAAATGGTGACGACGAAAGGCAGAACGAAGATCAGAACCTTCGTCTTGATCCTGAAGCGGGAAAGAATCTTATCAATCAACATGGCGTTCCGGGCCTTTCATACACCACTCCTCCCGCAGGCGGCCACATGGCGCCAGCCGGGTGCACATCGAGCTGTTCTTATTTTACATTGGGGAACCCGGAAGCCAGGCGGCAGTCATTGCCAGTTCATGTCCAAACAACTTGGAGATGCCCAAATATTCGCGGGCAATTGTGTCAGATTAGATATTAATTTTCGGATAAGCAGTGATGGCGGGTTAAGCCAAGGCAGTGAAATAGTTGCAAAATTATGGGCCGCGTCGTCGCGGTGACGTGATCACCATGCCGGAACGTTTGCTCCAGGCCTGCGGACGCGATCAGATGAAGTGCGAGAGCAGCAGCGCGAGGCTGGCGGCGGTGGCGCCGGCTGCAAGCATCAGATAGCGCAGGGCGACCATCCGGGCGTTCGGCTTTGCCTCGGCAATTGCGATGGCGCGGGCGCGTCGTGCGTTTCTGTTCATGGCGAAACCTCACTTCTCTCTGACACAACAACAATCCAACAAATCGGCTTGCCGGTAAAGCTTAATTTAGGAACGACCTTACAAACCGCCAATTGAGACAGGATGGCGCACCTCTATTAAGAAGTCTTGAATCGGCTTTTCTAGGCCCATTCGCCCGCGGCAAATCCGGAGGCCCAGGCCCACTGAAAATTATAGCCGCCGAGCCAGCCGGTGACGTCGACGCACTCGCCGATGAAATAAAGGCCGGGCACGGCTTTTGCTTCCATGCTGCGGGAATCCAACGCCGCCGTGTCGATGCCGCCGAGCGTCACTTCGGCGGTGCGGTAACCTTCCGAGCCGGACGGTTTGACCGCCCAGTTCTGGACGCCGGCGGCAAGACGCAGCAGCGCCTTGTCGGGCAGGTCAGCCATGTTGCCGGAGATCTTTTCGCGTTCGACGAGAAATTGTGCCAGCCGCTTCGGCAGGATATCGCCAAGGGCTGTCTGCGGCGACTGGCGGCCATTGAGCTGTTTTGCCGTCTTCAAATGCGCCGCAATGTCGATATCCGGTTCGATCGAGACCACCACCTCGTCGCCCTCGCGCCAATAGGAAGAGATCTGCAGGATGGCCGGGCCGCTCAGCCCGCGATGGGTGAACAGCAGCGCTTCGCGGAAGGCGGTCCTGCCGTGGCGGATTTCGGCCGGGGCGGCAATGCCGGCGAGCGGCGCGATGCTTTCCAGCAGGCCGGGATCGAGCGTCAGCGGCACGAGGCCGGGTCGGGTTTCGAGCACGGCCAAGCCGAACTGCTCGGCGAGGCGATAGGCAAAGCCGGTGGCGCCCATCTTCGGGATCGACTTGCCGCCGGCGGCGACGATCAGCGACGATGCTTCACAGTGACCTTCGCTCGTCGATACACGGAAGCCGGCTTCGGTCTTTTCGACGCCTGATATTTCGGTGCCAAGATGCAGCACTGCACCGGCCATGCGCATCTCCGCCAGCAACATGCGGATGATATCTTTGGCGCTATCGTCGCAGAAAAGCTGGCCGAGCGTCTTTTCGTGCCAAGCGATGCCGTGGCGGTCGACCATGGCGATGAAATCGGCGGGCGTGAAACGGGCAAGCGCCGACTTGCAGAAATGCGGGTTGGCGGAGAGAAAATTCTTCGGGCCGGCATGGATATTGGTGAAATTGCAGCGGCCCCCGCCTGATATGCGGATCTTCTCGCCAGGCGCCCTGGCATGGTCGAGGATGACGACCGAGCGGCCGCGTTTTCCGGCACGGATGGCGGCCATCATGCCCGCCGCTCCGGCGCCGATGACGATAACGTCGCTTTTGCGCTGCAAACCCGTTTCCCCGATCAAACCCGCGTCTTCTTTTTCCATCAAAGGGCGAAAGTCAACGTTTGCCACCCCTCGCCAATTGGCAAAGTCTGGTTATGATGGCGTCACGATCAATACAAACCGGTGTGTCATGTCCCCAAAAAAGACGACGCTCAAGCCTGCCAGAAACGTACCCGCCTCGAAGAAAACTCCCCCGGAACCCGGATCCCTGCGTGGCGTTGCGAACTGGAAGGAAGCAGCGCGGTGGCTAAGGGACAGGGGCATCGAAGACATCGAATGCATCACGCCGGACCTTGCCGGCGTTGCGCGCGGCAAGATGATGCCGAGCTCGAAATTCACCTCGAACACCTCACTGGCGCTGCCTTCGGCGATCTACCGGCACACGATTTCGGGCGAATATCCCGACGAGACGGAAAGCTTCCGCTACGAACCGCGCGACAGCGACCTGAAGCTGATGCCCGATCTTTCGACGCTTTCCGTCGTGCCCTGGGAAAGCGACCCGACGGCGCAGGTGATCTGCGACATCGTCGATTCGGACGGTGGCGAAGTCCCCTATACGCCGCGCAACGTGCTGAAGCGGATCATGAGCCTCTATCATGAGCGCGGCTGGAAACCGATCGTGGCACCGGAGATCGAATTCTATCTCGTCGCCAAGAACGACGATCCCGACTATCCGCTGCACCCGCCGAAAGGCCGGTCCGGCCGCTCGATCCTCGGCGGCCAGGGCTATTCGATCGCCGGCATCAACGAGTTCGACGAGCTGATCGACGACGTCTATCATTTCTCGGAGAAGCAGGGGTTGGAGATCGATACGCTGATCCATGAAGAGGGACCGGCGCAGCTTGAGATCAACCTGCGCCACGGCAATCCGATCGAACTTGCCGACCAGGTGTTCCTGTTCAAGCGGACGATCCGCGAGGCGGCGCTGAAACACGACATCTACGCGACCTTCATGGCCAAGCCGATGCAGGGCCAGCCGGGCTCGGCGATGCATATCCACCAGTCGGTGGTCGATATCGAGACCGGCATGAACATCTTCTCCAATCCCGATGGCTCGGCTTCGAAGGAATTCTTCCACTTCATCGGCGGCATGCAGAAATTCGTGCCGAGCGCGATGGCGATGCTGGCGCCCTACGTGAATTCCTACCGGCGCCTGCAGCCCGATATGTCCTGCCCGGTCAACAATGCCTGGGGTTACGACAACCGGACGACCGCCTTCCGTGTCCCGGTCTCCGATCCGCAGGCGCGGCGCGTGGAAAACCGGCTGCCGAGCTCGGACGCCAATCCCTATCTCGCGCTCGCCGCCTCGCTCGCCTCCGGCCTGCTCGGCATCATGAAGCAGATCGAGCCGACGGCGCCGACCGAGGATTCGGCCAATGAGGGTTCGATCGACCTGCCGCGCGGCCTGCTGGAAGCCGTGGCGCTGCTCGAGGACGAACCCGCCTTCGAGGAGATATTCGGCAAGCAGTTCATCGGCCTTTATGCCGGCGTCAAGCGCGGCGAGTTCGAAACCTTCATGCAGGTGATCAGCCCCTGGGAGCGGGAATTCCTTCTGCTCAACGTGTGAGGGAAGCATCATGGCATCGCAGGAGACGTGGCAGAGCCCGATCGCGCCCGGGCTGTCCTGGTATCAGGCAACCGTCGGGGACCGCCCCACCTACCCCGCTCTCGACGGCTCGAGAACATCAGACGTCGCCATAATCGGCGGCGGCTATACCGGCCTGCAGGCCGCCTATAATCTTGCCAAATCAGGCGTTTCGGTGGTCCTGATCGAGGCCTGCCGCTTCGGCGACGGGGCGTCCGGGCGCAATGGCGGTCAACTCGGCACCGGTCAGCGATGGTGGCCGGAAGAACTTGAGGAGAAGGTCGGCTACGAACGCTCGAAGGCGCTGTTCGATCTTGCCGAGGCGGCCAAGCGCCATCTCATCGATTTCGCCCGCGAGCATCAGATCGAGATCGACTATGTGCCCGGCCAGCTCAATGTCGCACACAAGGCGAGCTACAAACGCGACTACTATGAAAATGCTGAAATCGCCGCAGAGCGCTACGGCTATCCGCATCTCAGCTTCATGGACGAGAAGGAAACGCAGGAGAGGCTCGGTTCGAAGCGTTTCCATTGCGGCGTGCGCGATGTCGGCACCGGCCACATTCATCCGCTGAAACTGCTGGTCGGGCTGGCGCGGGTCGCTGCCAATGCCGGTGCTGAAATCTTCGAGATGACCAAAGCAACGGCGATCCGCCAAAGCGGCGGCAAGGTGACGATCGAAACCGAAAGGGGGACGATCACCGCTGAGCGCGCTCTGATCGCCTGCAACGGCCATATCGGCGACCTCGAACCGGTGACGGCGAGCCATGTGATGCCGATCCGCTCCTTCATTGGCGCGACTGCCCCACTCGACGGCCATCCCGATATACTGCAAGGCGGCGAGGCCGTGGCCGATTCGCGCTTCGTCGTGCGCTACTTCCGCAAATTCGGCGACGGCCGCCTGCTGTTCGGCGGGCGCGAGGCCTATACCTCGGACAATCCGCGCGACATTTCAGAGCACATCCGCCGGCAGATCGCCGAGATCTATCCCGACCTGAAGGACATCGAGATCACCCATGCCTGGGGCGGCAGCGTCGGCATCACCTTGCCGCGGCAGCCCTTCGTGCGCGAGGTCATGCCCGGCGTCATCTCGATCGGCGGTTATTCCGGCCATGGCGTCATGCTGTCAAACTACTGTGGCAAGCTCTATGCGGAAACGGTGCTTGGAAAATCTCGCGATCTCGATCTCTTCACATCGCTCGATATTCCAGCCTTTCCCGGCGGAGCCCGGATGCGGGCGCCGTTGCTTTTCCTCGCCTTGTCGTGGTTTGCACTTCGCGACAAGTTTTAGTCCGATTGCGGATTTCCTCTTCCGGAAATTCGCTCTAAAACCAGTTCCTGAGAGATTCATTGCACTGCACACTGGCTTTTTTAAATCGATTAGATTAAAAGGGCCGCCAACCAGCCTGATTGAGAGACAAGCTCATGAGCAGCCAAATCATTCCCGTTGAGCCCTTTGATTACGTCGTTTTCGGCGGCAGCGGCGACCTTGCAGAACGCAAGCTTCTGCCCGCGCTGTATCATCGCCAGATCGAAGGCCAGTTCAGCGAACCGACCCGCGTGATCGGCGCCTCGCGCAGCCCGTTGACGCACGAGGAATACCGCAAATTCGCCAAGGACGCGCTGAACGAGCACCTGAAGAAGGGTGAATATGACGAGGCGGAGGTAGAGAAATTCTGTGCCCGCCTCTACTACGTCTCGGTCGACGCCCGCACGGATGCCGGCTGGGATCAGCTGAAAAAGCTGCTCGACGAGGGCAAGGAGCGTGTGCGCGCCTTTTATCTGGCAGTCGCGCCCGGCATCTTTGGCGACATTTCGCAGAAGATCCACGACCACAAGCTGATCACCAAGTCGACCCGCATCGTCGTCGAGAAGCCGATCGGCCGCGACCTCGCCTCCGCGCTGCAGCTCAACGACACGATCGGCCGCGCCTTCAAGGAAGAGCAGATCTTCCGCATCGACCATTATCTCGGCAAGGAGACGGTGCAGAACCTGATGGCGTTGCGTTTTGCCAACGCACTTTACGAGCCGCTGTGGAACGCCAACTACATCGACCACGTGCAGATCACCGTGGCTGAATCGGTCGGCCTCGAAGGCCGCGCCGGCTATTACGACACGGCGGGCGCACTGCGCGACATGGTGCAGAACCACATCCTGCAGCTGCTCTGCCTGACGGCGATGGAAGTACCCTCGTCGATGGATTCGGAAGCCGTGCGTGACGAGAAGCTGAAGGTGCTACGCGCGCTGAAGCCGCTCAATGCCTCCAACGTCGAGCAGGCGACGGTCCGCGGCCAGTATCGCGCCGGCGCATCGGGCACTGGCCCGGTCAAGGGTTACCTCGAAGAGCTCGAAGGCGGCGTGTCGAACACCGAGACCTTCGTCGCCATCAAGGCCGAGATCAACAACTGGCGCTGGGCCGGCGTTCCCTTCTATATAAGAACCGGCAAGCGCCTGACCGGGCGCATGTCCGAGATCGTCATCACCTTCAAGCCAATCCCGCACGCAATCTTCGACCAGGCGGCCGGACGCATCAACGCCAACCAGCTGATCATCCGCCTGCAGCCGGATGAGGGCGTCAAGCAGTCGCTGATGATCAAGGATCCGGGTCCAGGCGGCATGCGCCTGCGCAACGTCTCGCTCGACATGAGCTTCGCCCAGGCCTTCAACGTCCGCAATCCCGACGCCTACGAGCGCCTGCTGATGGACGTGATCCGCTCCAACCAGACGCTGTTCATGCGCCGCGACGAAGTGGAAGCCGCGTGGAAATGGGTGGATCCGATCCTCAAGGGTTGGGAAACGACCGGCCAGCAGGTGCAGGGCTATACGGCCGGCACCTGGGGACCGAGCCAGGCCATCGCGCTGATCGAGCGTGACGGCCGCACCTGGCATGACGAAATCTAGGACGAAATCGATGGCATCGACCCTGCATTCCTTCGCCAGCGCCGCAGACCTCGCCGGCAGTCTCGCCGACAAGGTCGCCGATACACTTTCGGCGGCGATTGCCGCCCGCGGAACGGCGTCCATCGCCGTTTCCGGCGGCTCCACGCCGAAGGTCTTCTTCCAGGCGCTTTCGACGCGCGACATCGCCTGGGACAAGGTGACGATCACGCTTGTCGACGAACGTTTCGTGCCGGCCGACAATCCGCGCTCGAACCATCTGCTGGTCGATGCCAATCTGCTGCAGAACAAGGCAAAAGCGGCACGCTTCCTGCCGCTCTATCAGGACGCTGCCTCCGCGGAGGAGGCGGCAAGGCTCGCAACCGAGAAGACCAGGGCGATCAGTTCACCCTTCGACATCGTCATCCTCGGCATGGGTGGCGATGGACACACCGCCTCGTTCTTTCCCGGCGGCAGCAATCTTGCCAAGGCGATCGATGCATCGACGCCGCGCGGCATCATCACCATGGAAGCGGAAGGAGCCGGCGAGCCGCGCCTGACCTTCACCTTCTCCAGTCTTCAGGATGCCGCACTCCTGGTTCTCCATATTGAGGGCGAAGGCAAAAAAGACGTTCTCGCCAAGGCGGAAGGCAGCGGTGACGAGGCAGAAATGCCGATCCGCGCCGTTCTGCGCCGGGCCACTTCCCCGGTCGAGATCTACTGGGCTCCCTGATCCGCCGTCATCCGGACCGAGATTCAGGCCAGAGCCGCCGAAACAGATAGAGACAACGAACAAGGCAGGGATTTTCCATGTCCGCTCACGCACGCATTTCTGCGATCACCGATCGCATCGTCGAACGCTCGAAACCAAGCCGCGAGCGCTACCTTGAACGCCTGCGCGCCGCCGCTTCCAAGGGTGTCGCGCGCTCGGTGCTTGGCTGCGCCAACCTTGCCCATGGCTTCGCGGTCTGTTCCCCCGCCGACAAGGATGCGCTCGCCGGCGACCGCATCCCCAATCTCGGCATCATCACCGCCTATAACGACATGCTCTCAGCCCACCAGCCGTTCGAGACCTATCCGGCGATCATCCGCGAGGCGGCAGCCGAGGCAGGCGGCGTGGCGCAGGTGGCAGGCGGCGTGCCGGCGATGTGCGACGGCGTCACCCAGGGACAGCCCGGCATGGAGCTCTCGCTCTTCTCGCGCGACCTGATCGCCATGTCGGCGGGCGTCGGCCTGTCGCACAACATGTTCGATGCCGCCCTCTTCCTCGGCGTCTGCGACAAGATCGTGCCCGGTCTGGTGATCGCGGCGCTCTCTTTCGGGCACCTGCCGTCGATCTTCGTTCCGGCTGGCCCGATGACCACAGGCCTGCCGAACGACGAGAAGTCGCGCGTGCGCCAGCTCTTTGCCGAGGGCAAAGTCGGACGCGCCGAACTGCTGGAGGCGGAATCGAAATCCTATCACGGTCCCGGCACCTGCACCTTCTACGGCACCGCCAATTCCAACCAGATGCTGATGGAAATCATGGGCTTCCACATGCCCGGCTCGTCCTTCATCAATCCCGGCACGCCGCTGCGCGAAGCGCTGACGCGCGAAGCCGCCAAGCGGGCGCTGGCGATCACCGCGCTCGGCAACGAATTCACGCCGGCGGGCGAGATGATCGACGAGCGCTCGGTCGTCAACGGCGTCGTCGGCCTGCATGCGACCGGCGGCTCGACCAATCATACGCTGCACCTCGTCGCCATGGCGCGGGCAGCCGGCATCCAGCTCACCTGGCAGGACATTGCCGAGCTTTCGGAAGTCGTCCCGCTGCTTGCCCGCGTCTATCCGAACGGACTTGCCGACGTGAACCATTTCCAGGCGGCCGGCGGCATGGGTTTCCTCATCAAGGAACTGCTGAAGCACGGCCTGGTGCATGACGACGTGCGCACCGTCTTCGGCCACGGTCTCCAAGCCTATACCGTCGATGCCCGACTCGGTGAAAACGGCGCCGTCCTGCGCGAGCCGTCGCCGGAAAAAAGCGTCGATCCCAAAGTGCTTTCCAGCATCGAAACGCCGTTCCAGGCGAATGGCGGGCTGAAGATGCTGCGCGGCAATCTCGGCAAGGCGGTCATCAAAATCTCCGCCGTCAAGCCCGAGCGCCACATCATCGAGGCCCCGGCAATCATCTTTCACAGCCAGCAGGAGCTGCAGGACGCTTTCAAGGAAGGTAAGCTCAACCGCGATTTCATCGCCGTCGTGCGCTTCCAGGGCCCGAAGGCGAACGGCATGCCGGAACTGCACAAGCTGACGCCGCCGCTCGGCGTGCTGCAGGACCGCGGCTTCCGCGTGGCGCTGCTCACCGACGGGCGCATGTCCGGCGCTTCCGGCAAGGTGCCGGCGGCGATCCACGTCACGCCGGAAGCGGTCGACGGCGGTCCGATCGCCCGTATTCGCGAGGGCGACATCATTCGCCTCGACGCGATCAAGGGCACGCTCGAGCTGCTCGTCGATGCCGCGGATTTGGCCGAGCGCGAACCTGTCGTCGTCGATCTCTCCGACAATGAATTCGGCATGGGCCGCGAGCTCTTCGCGCCGTTCCGTCGCGCCGTTGGACCTTCGGACCAGGGTGCGAGCGTACTCTTCCACCACTGAGCATGGTCACTGGAGACAAACAAAAACCCGCGGAGCGCAAAAGCACCCCGCGGGTTTTCTGTATCAGTCCCGTGCTATCCGTCAGGCTCGAATATCGAGAACGTAATCGCGGTGCGCCGGATGGGTGCTGTAGACGAAGATCTTGTTCAACTCCTTCTGCGTCAGCAGGCGCAGGAAGCGAACTTCCACTGTGTTGTTGGCGTTGACCTTCATCAGCAGGCAGCCGACCTTGGTGATGCGGGCATCCGGAATATCCAGATAGAACTGCTTCGGCAGGCTGAACTGGGTCAGGATCGCGAGCGTCGCGCTGCTCATCGAGATCCGGACAATGTCGCAGCGGCGCGAAGCCGCGTGCATGACGCCCTTTTCCGTATATTCGATGCGCGCGGCGTTCATAGTGTCCTCCATTTTGAACCGCGCCTCGCGGTCATACATGAAGGATTCTTCCTTGCTCAGGAAATGAGATTTTGGCTGTGACGGATTGGAAGCGGCCACCTGCTTATCCCCCTCATAAATTGACAGGGAAAAGGTAGCAGCCGATCTTTAACAGAAAGTGAGAATTCGGCCCGCCCCGCACAATTCTTAGGACTATCACCCCAAAAATGGCCGCCTCATTTCCGGTAGGTATGGCCGGTTGCGTCAAAGAGATGCAACTTCTGCCTGTCAGCGGCAAACCGCATCCTCTGGCCCTTCTTCACATCATAGATGCCGGGCAGCTTGACGACGATCGGCTCGCCCGGAACCAGGCCCTCGATATAAAGCAGGGTCACTTCACCGAGCGCTTCGACGATCGACACTTCACCTTCAAACAGGTAGTCGGCGCCATCGGCAACCCGGAGATCCTCCGGACGAACGCCGAAGCTTGCCTGCTTGCCCATTTCGGACGCATCGGTTGCCACATCGAGGGTCACCGACATGCCGCCGGTCAGCGTCACGGTCGTCTGGCTTCCGGTTCCGGCGATCGTCGCCGGAATGATGTTCATCGCCGGCGAGCCGATGAATTTCGCGACGAAGAGGTTTGCCGGGCGCTCGTAGAGGTCCAGCGGCGCGCCGACCTGCTCGATATTGCCGGCGGAGAGAACGACGATGCGATCAGCCAGCGTCATCGCCTCGACCTGGTCGTGGGTAACGTAGATCATCGTCGTATCGGCCATCTGTTCGTTCAGGCGGGCGATCTCGATGCGGGTCGCGACGCGCAGCGCGGCATCGAGGTTGGACAGCGGCTCGTCGAACAGGAAGACCTTCGGATCGCGGCAGATGGCGCGGCCGATCGCCACGCGCTGGCGCTGGCCGCCGGAAAGCGCCTTCGGCAGGCGACCGAGATATTGGGTCAGCTGCAGGCTCTCGGCCGCCGCTTTGACGCGACGAGCGATTTCCTGCTTGCTTTCGCCGGCGATCTTCATGCCGAACGCCATGTTATCGAACACGGTCATATGCGGGTAGAGCGCATAGGACTGGAAGACCATGGCGATGCCGCGCTTGGAGGGCGGCACGTCATTGACGAGATGGCCGTCGATATACATCTCACCGCCGGTGATCGCCTCGAGACCGGCGATCATGCGCAGAAGCGTGGACTTGCCACAGCCGGACGGACCGACGAAGACGATGAATTCGCCCTGCTTGATATCAAGGTCGATACCGTGGAGAACGTCCACGGAACCGTAGGATTTGCGGATATCCTTCAGCGTCAGTCCAGTCATTTCTCTCTCCCTGTGTTCCCTGGGCCTGTGTTTCCTTAGGCCTATGTTCCTTAGGCAAGACGGGCGAAATACGCCCCCCAGGCCGGAATATCGATCTTGTCGCCATAGTTGTTGCTGGTAAAGCCGTGGCCCGTCAATGCCTGCCATTCTCCCGCAGGCAGAATGACGGCGGCCTCGGTCGGGCTCATGTTGAAGATGCAAAGCAGCTTCTCGTTGCCGTATTCACGGGTGAAGACCAGGCTATCGCCCTGTTGTTCCTCGAATTCGATCTCGCCCTTGGCAAAAGCCGGGTGCAGCTTGCGGAAAGCGATGAAGCGGCGATAGTGCTCCAGCACGGAAGCCTCGTCGCCCAGCTGGACGCTGACGGCACGCAGGATATGCTCGACCGGCACCGGCAGCCAGGGCTTGACCGTCGAGAAGCCGCCCTGGGCGACCTGGCTGTCCCAGACCATCGGCGTGCGGCAGCCATCGCGGCCCTTGAATTCCGGCCAGAACTGGATGCCATAGGGGTCCTGCAGATCCTGATAGGCGAGATCGGCCTCGGTCAGCGCCAGCTCCTCGCCCTGATAGAGGCAGACGGAGCCGCGCATGGTCATCAGCAACGAGGCGTAAAGCTTGGCAAAGGCGTCGTGATCGGCGACCAGCCCGCCCCAGCGGCTGACATGGCGCATGACGTCGTGATTGGAGAAGGCCCAGCAGGCCCAGCCATCGGGTGCGGCGGCTTCGAAATCCTGCATCACCTCCTCGACACGCTCCGGCGTCAGCGGATCGGGCGCCAGGAATTCGAAGGCGTAGCACATGTGCATCTTGTCGTTGCCGGAGGTGTATTCGCCGACGATTTCAAGGCCGCGCTGGCTGTCGCCGACTTCGCCGACGGCGGCGATCGCCGGGAACTCCTCGAGAACGGCGCGAAAGCGCTTCAGGAAAGCAAGGTTTTCGGGCCGGTTCTTGTCATAGAGATGCTCCTGGAAATTATAGGGATTGACCGCCGGCGCCGTCGAGGCGTTGCGGCGTTCGGGCGCAAGCGCCGGATTGTCGCGCAGCTGCGTGTCATGAAAATAAAAATTGATGGTGTCGAGGCGGAAGCCGTCGACGCCGCGATTGAGCCAGAAGCGCACGACATCGAGCAGACGGTCCTGCACTTCCGGGTTATGCAGGTTCATGTCCGGCTGCGAGGTCAGAAAATTGTGCATGTAATATTGCATGCGCGTCGGATCCCACGCCCATGCCGAGCCGCCGAAGATCGACAGCCAGTTGTTCGGCGGCGTGCCGTCCGGTTTGGCGTCCGCCCAGACATACCAGTCGGCCTTGGCGTTGGTCTTGCTGGAGCGGCTTTGCACGAACCAGGGATGCTGATCCGAGCTGTGGGAGATGACGAGGTCAATCATCACGCGGATGCCGAGGCGATGGGCCTCGGCGATCATCGTGTCGAAATCCACCAGCGTGCCGAAGATCGAATCGACGTTCTCGTAGTCGGAAACGTCATAACCGAAATCGCGCATCGGCGAGGTGAAGAAAGGCGAGATCCAGATCGCATCGACGCCAAGGCTTGCCACATGCGGCAGGCGGGCGGTGATGCCCTTGAGGTCGCCGATGCCGTCACCGTTCGAATCTTGGTAAGAGCGCGGATAGATCTGATAGATCACCGCGCCGCGCCACCAGTCCTTGTCAGGGGTCGAGATCGATTGGGAAGCCACGTTCATGGAATATCCTGTTTGAAGTCACGTTCGGGAATGGTCAGCCTCCCTTGACCGAACCCGCCAGCAGACCGCGCACCAGGTAACGCTGAAGCCCGAAGAAGACGAGCAGCGGCACGATGATGGTGACGAAGGCTGACGCCGTCAAAATCTCCCAATTGCCACCGCGCGAGCCGAGCAGCGCGTTCAGGCTGCCGGTCAGCACGATGTGGTCCTTGTCGGTGCCGAGGAAGACCATGGCGACGAGCAAGTCGTTCCACACCCACAGGAACTGGAAGATGGCGAAGGAGGCGAGTGCCGGGAAGGACAGTGGCAAAACGATGCGGACGAAGATCTCGAAATCACTCGCGCCGTCGACGCGGGCGGATTCGATGATCTCCTTCGGCAGGCCGGCGATATAGGCCCGCAAGAGATAGATGGCGAGCGGCATGCCGAAAGCGGTATGGGCAAGCCAGATGCCGGGATAGGTCTTCGACGGCTGGCCGAGCATGTTGCCGATCTCGTTGTAGAGGCGCAGCAGCGGGATCAGCGACATCTGCAGCGGCACGACGATGAGGCCAACGACGAGCGCAATCAGCAGCCCGCGGCCGGGAAATTCCATCCAGCTGAGCGCATAGGCGGCGAAAGCGGCAATCAGGATCGGGATGATCGTCGCCGGGATCGTCACGGTCAGCGAGTTGATGAAGGACTGGCCGATACCCTCGCCTCTTAGAACCGTATTGTAGTTCTGCAGCGTGAATTCCGGCGGCGCCGAGACGGATGCATAGATGCGCTTCGGGCGTTGGTCGGGCGAAAAGGCGGTGTTCTTCACATAGCGGTAGCTGCCATCGCTGTTGATCTGCAGGGTTTCACCGTCGCCGAGATCGGCGGTCTCCCCGGCCTTAAAGGCGGCCGGCTGCTGTATGCGGTTGCCGAAGGCCTTCACCGCCCGGCCGGCCTGACCTTCCAGCACATTGCCCGAGATGACGTAGCTGGCGCCCTCTTGCTTTTGCTGGTCGGGTGTACCGAGGCGGACCGCGGCGGTTTGCGTCGAGCCGACGAAGGCCGTCCACCAGCCGGAGACGACGATCTGGTCCTTGTCGCGCAGCGCGCTGACGAAGATGCCGAGTGTCGGGATGAGCCAGATGATGACGATCAGCAGAACGGCTGCGTGAACAAAGAGACGGGCGGGGCCTATCTTGAAGTAACTTCCGATAGCGGTCATCTCAGTGGCCCTTCAATTCGCGATTGGCGCGGCGCACGTTCCAAACCATGATCGGCGTGACGGCGAGCATGATGATGATGGCGATGACCGCACTTCGGCCGGAATCACCGCCACCGCGGAACATCCAGTCGAACATCAGGTTCGCCAGCACCATCGTCTGCCACTGGCCGTTGGTCATGGTCAGCACGATGTCGAAGACCTTGAGGACGAGGATAGTGATCGTCGTCCAGACGACGGCGATGGAGCCCCAGATCTGCGGCACCATGATGCGCCAGAAGATCTGCCAGCCATTGGCGCCGTCGATGACGGCGGCTTCGATCGTCTCTTCCGGAATGCCGCGAAGAGCCGCCGACAGGATGACCATCGCGAAACCGGTCTGGATCCAGATCAGGATGATCATCAGGAAGAAGTTGTTCCAGAAGGGAATGGAGATCCACACCTCCGGCGTGCCGCCGAAGGTCTGAACGATGGCGTTCAGCAGGCCGATCTGGACATCGTTGCCGCCGCGATATTCATAGATGAATTTCCAGATGACCGAGGCGCCGACGAAGGAGATCGCCATCGGCATGAAGACGATGCTCTTGGCGATATTGCCCCACCAGATGCGATCGGTCATCACGGCGATGACGAGGCCGAAGAAGGTGCAGGCAGCCGGCACCACGGCGAGCCAGAGGATGTTGTTGAAGATCGACTGGCGGAATTCGCGGTCACCGAGCGCCCATTTGTAATTGGCGAGGCCGACGAACTGCAGACCGGCGCGGTCGTAGAAGGAGAGGATGAAGGTCGCAACCACGGGATAGACGAGGTAGACGACGAGCAGGAAGAGCGCCGGGCCGATGAACAGCCATGGCCGGACGAGCGCGCGGCGGTTCAGATTGCGCGATGCCGCTCGGATGTCGCCATCCTTCACCGGCAGAGCCATGTCCAGAATCTTATTTGAAAAATAGAAATAGGCCGAACACGCGATCACGGCGGCGAACACGACGCCCAAAGCGGACACTATCTGCAACAGCATTTCGTCCCTCCCCTGCTTCCCCTGATCTTATTCCGATCGGTTTTTAATTCTGACGGGTCGACCTCAGTCACCGTCAATCTCTTTGATTGCCTGATCACAATATATCCTGCGATGGCCGGGCTCTTTGCGAGCCCGGCCAGTCATGCAAGCCATGCCGCCGGCAAGCCGGCAGCATCGTCTTGAAGGATTACTTGATGCCGTCCCAGGCGCTCTGGATTTCGCCAGCGGCCTCTTCAGCGGACTTGCCACCGACGAAATCGACCATGCCCGTCCAAAAGGCGCCGGCGCCGATCTTGCCCGGCATCAGGTCGGAACCGTCGAAGCGGAAGGTGGTGGCCGACGTCAGGATATCGCCTTCCTTCTTCATCTGTGGGTTGGCATAGGCCTCGGTGCTGACGCTCTTATATGGCGTCAGGAAGCTCGACTGCGCCATCCAGACCTCATGGGCGATCGGGGTCTTCAGGAAGTCGATGAAGGCGCGGGCCGTCTTCGAGTCCTTGGCGATCGAGACGAGCGTGCCGGCGCCGAGAACCGGCTTGCCGAGTTCGGGATGCGAAGCAAAGGTCGGCATGTAGAAGAAGTCGGCATCCTGACCGAGCTTCGTGCCTTCAGGGAAGAAGGACGGGATGAACGAGGCCTGATGGTGCATGTAGCACTTCGGCGGAACCGCGAAGAGGCCCTTCGGGCTGTCGCGGAAATCGGTCGAGGCCACAGCTGCGACGCCGCCATCGACGTACTTCGCGTTCTTGGCGAACTTGCCGAACTCGTCGATCGCGGCAACGACGGCCGGATCGGTGAACTTCAGCTCGTTGGTCGTCCACTTGTCGTAGGCTTCCGGCGGCTGCATGCGCAGCATGATGTCCTCGACCCAGTCGGTCGCCGGCCAGCCGGTGGCGCCGCCGGAACCGAGACCGATGCACCAGGGAACGCCGCCGTCCTTGACGATCTGGTCGGTCAGGGCATGCAGCTCTTCCATGGTCGTCGGGATCTTGTAACCGGCTTCCTCGAAATTCTCCGGCACGTACCAGACGAGCGACTTTACGTCGGCCTTATACGGGAAGGCGTAGAAGGCTTCCTTGCCATCCTTGCCCTTGTAGGTGCCGTAACCGACCCAGCTGTCGCCGGCGCCGTAATTGTCCTTGATCCACTTGGAGTTGTCATCGCCGAGCGGCGTCAGGAAGCCCTTGCTGGCGAGATCGGCCAGGAGGCCCGGCTGCGGCAGAACGGCAATGTTCGGCGGCGAGCCCGCCTGCGTGTCGATGACGATCTGCTGTTCGTAGTTTTCGGAAGAAGAGTATTTGGCATCGATGCCGGTGGCTTCGGTGAAGTAGGCAAGCACGCTCATGAAGAACGCCTCGTCCTCGCCGCGCCACGGCCCGAAGATCGTCAGCGGCTGACCCTTCAGATCGGCATGCGCAGCCTTGAATTCGTCATAGCTCTTCCAGTTGAACTTGGCATCCTGCCCCGGCGCAAATTTCAGTTCGGCCGCAGATGCAGCACCGGCAAAAAGCGCTGCCACGGCAACGCCCATCAAAAATGACTTTTTCATGTGATCATCCTCCCATCACAATCCCAACCGCGCTGAATTCCCTCAATAAAGAAATTTCAAAGCGCTTTGACACCCAACTCATTCCACTTTCGGTGGAATGGAGTCAAGTCAATTCGCGAAAACCCGCTGTGAACACGCCAAATATCGCGGCATATCGCGGCGCAACAGCGCCTATCGGGAAATATGGAGCGATTTTTCTTGAGTCAAGCGCGCCAGATGATACATACTTGAAAGCGCTTTGGATGCCGCTGGGAGGCGGCAAGCCTTTTCAAAACGGCTGACGGGCGGGCTCGGAGGAAGCATAGCAGGTGAATCTCAAACAGCTATCGCAATTGCTGGGGCTGTCTCAGACGACGGTGAGCCGGGCGCTCAACGGCTATCCCGAGGTCAACGAGGCAACCCGGGAGCGCGTGCTTCAGGCTGTCAAGGAAACCGGATACAGGCCGAACAAGGCGGCGCAGCGGCTTGCGACCGGCAAGGCAGGCTCGATCGGCCTCGTCATGCCGACGGCGCCCGGCCACCAGTCCGACGTGCATTTCGGTGAATTCCTGGCCGGGCTCGGCGAAGAGGCCGTGCGCCACGATTTCCACTTCGTGATCATGCCTGCCGACCCGGATGACGAGGTGGCGGCGCTGCGCCGCCTTGCGATCAGCGGCAATGTCGATGCGCTGTTCGTTGCCTATATGCGCGGCCACGACCCGCGGCTCGCCATGCTGAAATCGCTCTCCATGCCCTATGTCGTGCACGGCCGGTCCTTCGGTTCGGAGCCGGACTATCCCTATCTCGACATCGACAATGAAGGCGCCTTCTACGATGCGACGCGGCTCTTGCTGCAGCTCGGCCATACGCGCTTTGCGCTGATGAATGGACCGATGCATCTCGATTTCGCCATCCGCAGGAAGAACGGCGTCGTATCGGCCCTTGCCGAGCGCGGGCTCACGCTCGAGGAGGGTTGCATGAGCCACGCGCTGATGACGGACGAACAAGGCCTGCTGGCGATGGAACGCTTCCTGCAATTGCCGGAGCGGCCGACGGCGATCCTCTGCTCCAGCACGGTGCTGGCGCTCGGCGCGATCCGCGCGGTCAACCAGGCCGGATTGCGGCTCGGTGAGGATATCTCGCTGATCGCCCATGACGACGTGCTGCCGTTGCTGAAACCGGAAAGCTTTTCCGTGCCGCTGACGACGACACGCTCTTCACTGCGGGCGGCGGGCGTTCGCATCGCGCAGCGGCTGATCGGCACGGTCAAGCAGGCCGGCCCCTTCCCCGACCAGGAGCTCTGGAAGACCGAGCTGATCGTCAGGGCCTCGACCGGTCCCGTTCCCCAGGCCTAGAATAGGATGATTTTAGGCCGGGTCTGCCTAAGGTCAGAATCCTGTTCTGCATCATATAGTTAGAGCATGATTTCGTCCGAAAACGCTCACACTTTTCGGCATCATGCTCTAATCAAAACTGCGGCGGTGTCTGCCCTGCCGTGCGATGGGCGGCAATGACCGTGTTGGCCATCAGCATGGCGATGGTCATCGGCCCGACGCCGCCGGGAACCGGGGTAATGGCGCTGGCGACCGCCGAGACCTCCTCGAAGGCGACGTCGCCGACGAGCCGGGTCTTGCCCTCGCCTCTTTCGGGGGCTGCCACCCGATTGATGCCGACGTCGATGACCGTTGCACCGGGCTTTACCCAATCGGCCCTGACCATCTCCGGCCGGCCGACGGCGGCCACCAGGATATCGGCGTTACGGCAGACCTCGGCCAGATTCTTGGTCCTGGAATGCGCAATCGTCACCGTCGCATTGGCGTTGAGCAGCAATTGCGCCATCGGCTTGCCGAACAGGTTGGAGCGGCCGATGACGACGGCGTTGAGGCCGGAGAGATCCTCGCCATGGGTGCGGCGGACGAAGACCATGGCGCCGGCCGGGGTGCAGGAGACCAGTCCGGTCTTCAGATCGCCGGTGGCAAGCTTGCCGGCGTTGACGACGCTCAGACCGTCGACATCCTTTTCCGGCAGGATCGACTGGATGATCGCCTCGCTGTCGAGCGGCTTCGGCAAGGGCAGCTGCACCAGAATGCCGTGGATCGACGGATCGGCGTTGAGGGCAGCGACGAGAGCTGCCAGATCCTCCTGCTTCGTGTCGGCCGGCAGCGTGTGCTGAACGGACTTGAAGCCGCACTCCTTGGCCATTCGCCCCTTGGAGCCGACATAGGCGTGGCTTGCCGGGTCGTCGCCGACGATAACGACCGCAAGGCCGGTGGTGACGCCGCTGCTCTTTTCCAGCGCCGCCGTCGCACTCTTGACCGTCTGAATGACCGATGCAGCTACGTTCTTTCCGTCGATTACTGTCGTCACGCGTCTCTCCGCCCTGTTTCGCGTCAATCTATGGATACTCGGCGAGCGTCAATTGCCCGCTAACGCCCTATCCTGTCGGAAAGCGGCAATGCAATAGCAAGCTTGCAAGGAAATGTTCGTTCAGCGCAGCGGCTGCCGCGCTTCGAGCGAATGAACACGAAGCCGGTCGCGCAGACCGGAGATTTCGGAGCGCAGCAGCTCCATTTCGTCGACCGGCGCGGGGCCCGGCACAGGCATCGAGGGCAGCGGGGCCTGCGGCCGGGATACGGGCATTTTCTCGCTTGCGGAATCGGCGACGGGCCTACGCAGCCGGAGCAGGAAAGCCGCAGCAAGGCCTATCGCAAGGCCCGCCGCGGCACCGGTCAGCGCGCGGCCGATCAGACCATCGCTTCCCGATACTGCTGTTGCCAAAGCCGGCTTCAGGAGAACGATACGACCGTCGGCGGCCGCTTCCACCGCTGCGGACGCCGCCTCTTCGAAGCGCGAGCGAGCGGCATTCGCCCTTTCGCTGAGTTCGGTCAGGCGTGACAAATCGACGCCGGTGTCCCGGCTCTGGGCGATCAGCGTGTTGCGGCGATCGTTCAGGCCCTTGCGCGCATCGACGGCGGCCTTGGCTGCGAGGTTGGCACTCTGGGCAAGACGGGTCAGCTCCTTGCCCATATTCTCCTTCAGGCCGTCGGTTTCGGCCTGCTGCTGCAAGAGGCGCGGATGGCGCGGGCCGAGCTCGGCCGAAAGCTGCGCAAGCGTCGTTTTGGCGACGGCATATTTGTCACGCCAGTCCTGCAGCGCCGGCGAAAGCATATCGGAGGGGAGCGAACCGTCGAGCACTTCGGCAAGTTTTGCGGCCTTGAGCCGGTCGGTCTGCGCCTTGGCGGCAAGGATGTTCTGGTCGGCCGCTTTCAGATCGGCATCGAGCCGGTCGATCTGGCGGCGAAGATCGATCGCCACCTTGACGTTGCCCTCGCCGCTCTTCGCCGTGAAGGCGGCAAGCTCCGCCTTGACCTCGTCATAGGTTTTGCGCAAGGCGGTATCGGTCTCGACGTTGCCGCCGGGTCCGTCTGCTGCGGACACCGCTTCGGCAAGCCTTGCGGCGACGCGCATGGATTTGCCGCTGTCGCCGGTCGTTACCCTGACGAGGACGGTGCCGGCAGCGGTATCGGGCAGTACCTCGACCGCATGTTTCAGCGTCGCTTCGGCGCGCGAGGCCGGATCGGCAGCAGCACCGGTCGCCGAAAGGAGATCGAGCGCGATGCCGAGCGCATTGGCACTGGCGCCGGCAAATTCGGGATCATGATCGAGTTTCAGGGCTGCGACCGTCGAAGCAACCACCCGCGCCGACAGCAGCCCTTTTGCCGCGGCTTGGGTGAAGGCAGCGCGGCTTGCGGCATCGCTCTTCACCGCAAAGGTCGCCTCGGCACGGTAGAGGGTCGGCGAAGCTGGCATCAGCGCCGGCAAGCCCGCGCCAATGATCGTCGTGGTGGCAACCATCATCGCAAGGCCGATCCCGCTCGCCCGACGCCGCGGCGCTACCGGCTGGGGCTCGGCGGGTCCTTCACGGACCGCGGCCAGCGGTTCGGGTGAGATCATCGGCTCGTCGGCCGGAACGCTCAGCTCTTCATCGCCCGCCGGCTCCTGAGGAAGCGGACGGCCGACGTCGTTGGCGGCCCGGAGGCGGTTACCGAGGATGGTTTCGATGCGGTCGACCAACGGTGCGGTGCGCGCCGCCCTGGCGCGCTGCTCCTCCAGCACCCGGCCGATGGCGCGCAGCAATTCGGCCTCAGGCGGCGCGATATCAGGCCGACTCGACCGGGGCGCCCCGTAGGAATTCTCATGGGGGCGCGGCCCTGCGGCTGCGCGATCCTGGAAGCTGTTTCTGGCCCTGATATCGTACATTTGCGCCACATCTCATGCACATGATGGCCGAGTTCGCTCATCCGCACGGATGCAGATGATTAAGTCACTCTAAATATTCATGGCAAAGAAATGGTTAACCGCAGCGGGCAAGAATTGCTAAGCCGCGCATCTTGTTAGACGCGCGGCGCTATAAGGTCAGCTCGCCTTCTTATGGTCCGACCGCGGCTGCAGCGCGGTGCCGTGCTCTTCCGGATGGCTGAGGATCCTTTCGCGCCGGCGGAAGCGGTAACGCAGGACATGGAAGAGAAACACCGGGATGCCGATGATGTAGCGGCGCCAGAGGCGCGTCGGCTCCTGCAGCAGGCGATAGGCCCATTCCAGGCGCATCATCCGCACCGTCCTCGGCGCGCGTGGGACGGCGCCTGAGACGAAGTCGAAGAGAGCGCCCACCGTCAGCACCAGACGTGCATGATCGGCGCGAATATGATCGTGAACCCATTTTTCCTGCAGCGGCGTCCCCATACCGACGATCAGGATATCGACCTTCTGGCGCTCAAGCTCCTCGATGACATCTGTGGGATCGACCTTGTCGAAGTAGCCGTCGGAAACGACGACGAATTCGTGCCAGGGCGTGTGCCTGCGGAAATTTTCCGCCGCCGCCTCGACGACCGAACGCTCGCCGCCGATGAGGCCGATGCGGCGCGGGGCCTCCATGAAGGTGAGGAAGGCCGGCACGAAATCGGTGCCATTCAGATTGGCGGGAAACGGCGAACCATGGGCGATCTGCGATGCGATGTTGAGGCCGATACCATCAGGCAGCACCAGATTGTGCGACATGATCCGGTAATATTCGTCGTCGCGCAGCGCCGTCAGCATGTTGTGGGCGTTGACGAAGCAAACCACGGTCTGGCCGACGGGAATGGAGGCCAGCTCGTTGATGAAAACGAGGGCGTCGTCCCAGCCGAGATCGCAGACCGGCAGATCGAAGATCGTCCGCCGCGATGCGAGCACCGCGAAGTTTGCAATCAGATTCATTCCTACCTCCTGCCGAGGGTGCTGCATGCGCCCGACATCCCGGAAAACAAGCCCATATTTCCGCACCGGAGGTCTCGAAAGGACCGGTCGCGTCCCGCCGGGACGGCGTCGCTCCGATTTCGGATAAGCGGCGCATGCCAAGCTGTGACACCTGATATAACAGGACGGTTTCAAACAACCCTTAGGAAAATTCCTTGAATTTCCATGCTCGTATAAGTCGTTTATTAACCACGCGCGCCAACGACAAACGGCGCCCTCGGGCGCAGTTTGTCGTCGATGATCGGATGATGTCTAAAGCATGTCGCGCAAAAGTGTGCAGCGGTTTTGCGACAACGACATGCTTAAAAAACAAAGACCTAAAGCGCGAGGAGCGAATGAAAGATCGCGACGCGCTTTAGTGGGCCGCTGGCGCCGGTGCTTCGGCGGCCGGTGCGGTCTCGACGATGTTGACAGGTTTGCCCACCTTCTTCGGCTGACCGGCGGAGCTTTCCTTGACCTCTTCCTTGGAGAGATAGTCGAGCTGCTCCAGCATCACGTCGGCGACGTATTCGCCGCCGAGGCGCTCGTTCATGCCCTTCTTGATCTCCTCGCGGAAGGCCTTCGGATCGAAGGATTTGATGTGGGCGATATCGACCATCTTGTTGCCGACGAGCAGACTGAAAAGCTCGTCCGTCGTCATCTCGCTCAGCGGCAGCGTCACGCCTTTCAGCATGTCCTTGTTCATCATGAACGAAACGCGGCCGAGGAAGTAACCGGTGATCGCGCCGTTGCCGATGATCGGCACCGTGATCGTTTCGCCCTTCACCAGTTCAAGAGCGCTCTGCTTGGAATCCGTTGCTGCGGGCGCCGGCGCGGTCGCCAGGTACACCGAGAAATAGACCGATGCCAAGGTGATGGCGCAAACCCAGACACCGGTGAGGACGAGCTTGATCATCAGTTTCCACGCGCGGCGAATTGTTCCTGGGAATAGGTGCCGTCGGCATCGGCGTCCTGAACTGCGTTCTTCAGGAGGTCGGCGACGGCGCGAACCGCTTCGAGATGCGCCTCGACGCGGCGGGCATTGAGAACCAGTTTCTTCTTCAGGCCGTGCAGCTGATCGAGATGGGCAGCGGCAAGCTCGGCCGGATCGGTGTCGCGGAAAAGCATCGACAGCTCGTAGAGGCAGCGGCTCTTATGCGCATTGGAGACCTTGAGATCGAACTGCGGATCATTGCCGATCCGGGTGTTCTCATTGTCGATGATCATTTCGAGGCGTCCGAGAACGGATTTGATCCTGTATTCGTTCGAAACTATTTCCATTGTACCCTCGGTTATGCGTCGCTTAGAGCATGATGCCGAAAAGTGTGCGCGGTTTTGGGACGGCATCACGCTCTAACTCTTTAATTGAGAACAGGATTCAGATTTTAGACCAACGGGCCTAAAATCATCCTGTTCTATCGGTCTTGGCTTCGGCGGTCGGCGTGCCAAAGGTCTTGCGCTGGAAGTCGTCGATCATGCTGAGCGCGGTGTTGCGGTCATCGTCGTCGGTGGAGGCATTGACGATCTTGCCTTCCTGGCGGCGCAGCTGCTCGCTGTACATCTGCTTGGCGATGCCAATGCCGTCACCCTTGGCCATGACGTTGCCGAGCTGTTCGGCCATCATGCCTTTCCAGATATCGCCGGTCGCGCCCTTGCCGTAGACGTCTTCGCTTTCGTTCGGCAGCATGGACTTGACGAAATTCTGCAGGACCATGGCCTCGAACTTCCGGTAGCTTTCCGGAACTTCCTCGGTCTTGGTGCGGTTCTGGATGTTGGCGAGGCCGCTCTTCTGGCCGACATGATCGAGAACGTCGACCGTATTGGAGAAGCCCTTGCCATTCTCGGCAAGGCTCGTTGCGGCAAAGGCCGCACGATTTGCCTTCAACTTTTCCTGGGCCGCCTGAACCTCCATGGGGTCGGCAGCTTTGACAACGTCCAGGACCAGATCACTGGGGGGCGAAATAGCCACGTTACAATCCTCTGAATTTAAGATCGTAACGACTATGGTTTTTGAAGCTTGCTGGAGGCTGGCGTTGCGAATTGCTGATCGATGACATCGTAGACGGCATTGTCATCGGCCTCGCGGCGCTCTACTTCCAGCGCTTCCTTCATGCCGTCTTCGAGGCGGTCGCCCTTGGCGCGCTCGCGCGTCAGCCGCATCTCGTGGATCTGCTGCATGCCGGTCAGCTGCTGGTCCTTGATAGTGAGCCTGCCGAATCGGTCGGCGTAATTCTGCGAGAAGGCGTGGTGGACGGGGTCCATCGAGCCGAGCGCGAGGATGACGTCGTCCATCGCCACATTGACCTCGACACGCTGGCGGCTGGTTTCGGCCAGGTCGTTCTCGGCCATTCTTTCGATATGCCGCTGCACCGAGAGCAGCCGCTTGAGCTTCTGGGAGCGCTTCTTTTCGATCATATCAGCCTCATCGCCCGATATAGATCGAGCCGAAGGACTGGCCGAACTGGCTGACCATCGCCGCAATCGAGAAATAGATCAGGAAGAGCCCGCCCATCAGCAGATAGGGCGTGGAGATGAAGTAGACCGGGATCTGCGGCGCCAGCTTGTTGATGAAACCAATCGAGACGTTGAAGATCAGGCCATAGATCAAAAACGGGCTCGACAGCCGCAGCATGATGTAGGTGGTCTGCTCCAGCGTGTCGGTAAAGGAGATCAGCGTCGCGCGCATCTGCATCATGCCGCCGAATGGCATGGTCGTGTAGGAATCGATCAGCGCGCGGAAGACGATGTGATGGAAATCCATGATGAAGAGAATCATCATGCCGGCAAAGGTAATAAAGGCCGACAGGCTGGTCTCAGGCGTATCTTCGATGACGTCGGCGGAGCCCGGCTGGGTGTAGCCGACCATCATGGCGGTGATCGAGGCGGCGAACTGCATGCCGAGCGTGTAGATCCTCGCCAGCATGCCATACATCACACCGATCAGCGATTCGCTGAAGATCAGGCCGATATAGGTTCCGGCACCGGTGTGAATGGCCGGATAGACGGTATCCCAGAGCAACGGCATGACGGCGATCGAGAGCGCGCCGGCGATGAAGACGCGCAGCTGTGCGGGCACGCGCGCCGAGGAAAAACCCGGAAGAGCCAGCACACAGCCACCGATCCGGCAGAAAACCAGAAACAGCGCGAGAACGGTCCCTTGCGGGTCTGTTATCATGAAATAGAGCCCAAAATCTTTATCTCGATGCCCTTGGCCAGTTCGACATGCGACAGGACCGGGAGCGTGGCGAACAGCCTCTCGATGATCATGCGCACATAGGAGCGTGTTTCCGGCGACGTGACAAGTGCGAATGGCAGGCCGCGATCCATGAACTCACGGATAACTTTGGTGGCCTGCTCGCTGAACTCCTCCAGGCTGCGCGGATCGATGTCGAATTCGATCACTTCGCCCTTGGTGTCGCGCTTCAGCGCCTGGTGGAAAGCCAGATCCCACTTGCTGCCCAGCCGCAGCACGCGCAGTACACCGTTGTCGGCGAGATCGCCGCAAAGCTGCTGGGCCATGCGGATGCGGACATGCTCGACGATCTGCTCGGTCTTCCTGACATGCGGGGCGAGCTCGGCCACCGCTTCGAGAATGAGGTGCAGGTTGCGGATCGAGACACGTTCGGCAAGCAGCAGCTTGAGCACTGCCTGCAGGCCCGAATAGGACATGTGCGACGAGCAGATCTCGTCGGCAAGCTTCTTGTATTCGGGATCGAGCCGATCGATCAGCACCTTGACGTCCTTGTAGGACAGCAGCTGCGGCAGGTTGTTGCGGATGACCTCGCTCATATGGGTCAGCACGACGGAGACATTGTCGATCGGCTGGAAGCCCTCGCGTTTCAGATCGTCGGCGAAGTTTTCGAGGATGGAGACGGCAGGCATGCCGAAAGCGGGTTCGCGGATTTCGTCGCCGGGAATGCTCGGCCGGCGGCCAGCACCGGTAACGACGAGCACTTCGCCCACGCGCAGCAGGTTGGAAGCGACCGTCGTGCCATGGATGCGGATCTGGTAGGACTTCTCGGCGATGGCGATGTCGTCCGTCACCTTGATCTCGGGCACGACGAAGCCGTATTGGGTGGCGAACTTCTTACGCATCTTGCCGACGCGGAAGGCGAGCTCCTGGTGGGCGCCGAGCAGGCGCGTCGAGACCATCTTGCCGAGTGCAAGCTCGATTTCGGAGGTGCGCAGCACCGCCTTGACCGAATCCTTTTCCAGTTCCTTGTTCTGAACGACCTTCTTTTCTTCCTGCTCGCGGCGAAGCATGTTCTCTGCCTCGACCTGACGTGGGATGAACCAGGCGCCGAAGGCGAGAAGACCGCCGAGGACCACGAAGGGTACAAACGGCAGACCCGGCATCAAAGCCAGGATGAACATCAGCACCGCTGAGACGGAAAGAGCACGGGGATAACCGCTCAACTGGTTGACGACCGCCTGGTCGGTGGAGCCGGTGGTGCCGCCGCGAGAGACGAGAAGGCCGGCGGCCAGCGAGACGATGAGAGCCGGCATCTGTGCGACGAGGCCGTCGCCGACCGAGAGCTTGACGAAGACGTCAGCGGCTTCGCCGATCGGCATGCCGTGGCGGAAATAGCCGATGATGATGCCGCCGAAAATGTTGATGCAGGTGATGATCAGGCCGGCGACGGCATCGCCGCGCACGAACTTCGACGCACCGTCCATCGCACCGAAGAAGGAGCTTTCCTCCTCGAGTTCCCTGCGCCGGCGCTGGGCTTCCCTCTCGTCGATGATGCCGGCAGAGAGATCGGCGTCGATCGACATCTGCTTGCCGGGGATGGCGTCCAGGGTGAAACGTGCGCCGACTTCGGCGATACGCGTGGCGCCCTTGGTGATGACGATGAAGTTGATGGTGATGAGAATCAGGAAGACGATCAGACCGATGACGAAGTCGCCGGACATCACCAGGCTTGCAAAACCGGCGATGACGCCGCCTGCCGCATCGTGGCCCTCATGGCCATGCGAAAGGATCACGCGTGTCGTCGCGATGTTCAGCGCCAGCCGGGTCATCGTTGCGATCAGCAGAATGGTCGGGAAAGACGAGAAATCGAGCGGTTTCTGGATCCACAGCGCGACCATCAGGATCAGCACCGAGAAGGCGATCGAGAAGGCCAGTCCCATATCGATCAGGAATGGCGGGATCGGCAGGAAGAGAATGCAGATGATGCCGATGATGCCGAGGGCAAAACCGACATCGCGCAGGCTCGGGGCGACTTTTGGAATGGGGAGTGCAGGTGGTTGCGCCATGACGATTCCGTCTCTTCATGAGAGGAGGCGGACATGCGGCCCGCCCAATTCGGATCGAGAGTTAAATGGCGAAGCTTGCGCGAAGGTGGCTCAGAGCGGTTCAGCTTTTCATGGACGCGTAGAACCGCTCTAACCTTTTGTTTCTACGCAATCCCCGGCAAAAGCGCTTCGCGCTTTGCCTGGCAAAAGCGCTGCGCACTTTTGCTGGAATTGCTCTAGAAGCCGGACTGGATGCGCGAGAAGACCAGATTGGTGAAAATCGAGATCTGCGAGCCGACGAAAGGCGCGGTGACGCCGACCGTGATCAGCACCGCGACGATCTTCGGCACGAAGGTCAATGTCGCTTCCTGCACCTGGGTCAGCGCCTGGATCAAGGCAATGACGAGACCCACCACCATCGCCGCGATGACGGCGGGACCGGCGGCAATCAGGACGGTCCAGATCGCCGCCTGGAACAGATCCAATGCATCAGCTTCATTCATCCGAAGGCAACCTCATATCGCCTTGAAGCGGCCCCGCCGTGGCTGGACCGCCATTGATTGGTACCACCCGAGCTATGCGGCGCACCGGCGCCGTGGGTATCAGGTATCGCTGGTCGGCGCCTTGTCGGCAATAGTGATTCCCGCCTGCACGAGTATATTACCGCCATCCGTGGTCGTCGCTATGATTCCGTCCGAATAAACCTTGACGGATTCGATGGTGCCTTTGACGGTGCCGTCGGCACTTTCCATGTATTTTCCGACGTAGCTGCTGGCCTGGGTGAGGCTCGAGCTTGCGAGCAGCGTGTCCAGCTTGGTGTTGGTCTGGATCGTCTGCTCGACCTGCGAGAAGCTCGCCAGCTGCGACATCTGCTCGCTGGCATCCATCGGATCGGTCGGATCCTGGTTCTTCATCTGCGCGATGAGCAGTTGAAGGAAATTGTCGTAGTTCAGCGTCGCCTTCGTCTGGGCCGTGCTCGTCGTGCTGGAAGTGCTCGACGTGCCGACGCTCGATGTTGCATCTACCGCCATGGTGCAATCTCCCTGCGAATCTGCTCGACCATCGTCGGCGGCATTTCGTGGTTGTTGAGGATATTGTCTTCGATCGCGTAGAGGCCGCGGATCGCCTTGAGCGCGTCGAAGGCGCGGCCCGTCGAGACGAGCGCATCGATGCGCTTCAGTTCGGCGAGAATCTCCTCGTTCTTGAAGCAGGAGAGCAGCATGGTGATCGACTTGCGGAACAACGCCGTCGAGTGGTCCTTGCCCTCAGGGTTGATGAGGATCATCTGCGCGATGAAATAGAGCTGACGCAGCGGCGTCGTGGCTCCCTCCGGCTGGAGGACGTGGTTTTCGAGAAGGAACGTCACATCATTCAGGAATTCCAGCGCGACCTTGCGGTCGACGCGCAGGACGGCGCCGTTGATGAAGATTCTTTCTCCGGCTTTCAGAGAAATGCGAAGTGTACTTTTCATTTAAGTCCATCCCTGATGATGGTGGTAACGTCGATGATGCCCTGGTAGTTGTTAGACTGACGTTTTCTGATCCTGTCGCATTCCTTCAATATCCAGATCGCGATCGAGATGAGGTTGGCCCTGAGCCCGATCTCCAGCTGGTTGTCGGGATGTTTGAGATCCTCGATGAAGCTGATCCAGACCCGGCGTGTATAAAACAGGGCTTCAATGGCTTCCCGGCCGTATTTTTCCTTTTCGCGCGCCGCCGCCAGCAGGTCTATGGACCGGTCAAGAACCTGCCATTCCCGCTCTTTCGCGTCAGCCACCGAGTCCTGCATGACTTCGGCATATGAGAACTGATACATTCATGCATCCTTCTTTATTGCGCGCCTTTGCTCATCAAAGGTAGTTTACTAGACTCAACTGCTGGATCTTCGAGACGATCGTGTAAGCGGTTTCAAGCTGCGTTTCCAAAGTCTTGACGAGGGTTGAGGCTTCGTAAGGATCGACGCCCTGGAGATCGACGAGCTTGTTCTTGATGATGTTCGATTGAGCGTCGAGAGCGTCGTTGGACTTCTTGACGCGCTCTTGGGAAAGGCCGAGCTGGCTTGCCTGGGTCACGAGGCCGCTGGTCGCCTTCGTCGTGTAACTGATCGCCTGCTTGGACACAGTGCTCATCGCATCGCTGCTGAGGCCCTGACCCAACAGTGCCGAGGTCATTACCGAGGCGAGCGCGAAGTAACGCATGCCTTCGGAATTGGCATTGGTCGAGGATTCGATCACTTCGGAGTTGCTGATGCGGCTCGTCATGTTCTGGCTCGATGCCTGCGACCAGCCGGTCGTCGGATCGGTCCAGTTGGCCTGGTTGAACATCGGCTCTACCGTCGTCGTGATGAAGGTGCTCATTTCGGCGCCGGTCAGATCCTTGACCGCCTTCGGGAGTCCTGCCGCATAAGCGTTCAGCGCCGTAACGATGGCCGCGCTCGTCGCGGTCGTCTTGTCGGTCAGCGGCTGCACATCGGTGTTGATGCCCGAGAACAGATATTCGCCGTTTACCATGGTATTGGCCGTGTCCATCATCGTGGACAGGGCGCTGGTCGCCGACTGGATGGCGACGGTGATGCTGCCTGGGTCGTGGCTGCCCTGGAGAGCGGTCAGCTTCGAAACGAGGCCGTCGCCGACATCCTTCATCTTGGAAAGGCCGAGCTGCGAGGATTCCATGCGCGCGGTGACAAGCGAATTGCTTGATTTGATCGAGGCTATCCGGTCGACCTCGCGGCTGAAGTCGACGCTCCTAGCGGCGTTGCCGCCGAGCGAGACACCGATATCGGCATAGACTCCGGTCGTCGCTTCCATCGTCGCCTTCGTCATCTGGTTCTGCGCCTGACGGATCGTCAACCGCATCGCATTCTGAATGGCCGAACTTGAAATAAATGAGCTCTTCATGGCTTAACTCGCAATATCCAGCAATGACTTCAACATTTCGTCAACGGCGTTCAGGATCTTGGTCGCCGCCTTGTAGGACTGCTCTATGTCGAGGAGCAGCGTCAGCTCCTCGTCGAGGTTGACGCCCGTCTCATTGGAATAGGCTTCGTCGGAGCGTGACAGCGCCGCCGAGGTGTTTTCCGCCGCCGTCGTGGCGTTGCTGCGGTACTGCTCGAGCCAGCCAAGGGAATTCGTGGCGAATTCCATGATGCTGACGTTCGAATCGATGCCGGTCGTGGCGTCGAACCCGACCGGCGTCCCCGCCGCTGGGTCGAAATCAATGTCGGAGCCCAATGCGGTATAGAGACGATCGAGTTCAGTCGTATAACCGCTGGCGCCTGCCGTGTTCAGGACGAGGCCGGTGGCGTTGACGCCACCATCGCGCAGGCGCATCGGATCGCCGCCTTGCGAGGTGATGACGCGGCTGCTGACCGTGATGGTCGCCGCCATGCCGGCAACCGCGGTGGCGCCGGTATCGACCGTACCGCCGCTCCAGGTGAAGAGGCCGGGCACATAGGCCGGGCCAGCTGCCGTGTTCTGCTCCTTGAAGAGCGAGACCAGGCCGCGGGCGACTTCGTCGAGCTGCTTCTGGAAGTTCGGGGCGATTTCGTCGCGCACCTGGAGGAGAGACTGAAGGCTTCCCTGCCCCGTCGTCGTCGATCCGCTGCCACGCGGAAGCGCCACACCGTCGATATAGACCGAATTGCCGGCGATGGTCGCGGTATAGACATCCTGAGACTTGAACGTCACCTTGCGCGGGATCGTCTCGAAGAGGATCGTCCCGTCAGACGTGCTCAGCACCATGTCGTTATTGTCGCGCGTCGTTGCGTTGACGCCGACGATCTGCGAAATCTGCTTGAGAGCCTTCTCACGTTCGTCGAGGGCACCGGATGCATCCGCACCCGAGGCCGTGGCGGTCTTCACCGCATTGTTGGCCTTCTCGAAGTCGCTGAGAAGCGTGTTCAGCTTATCGACGTCGGTGGCGATCTGCTTGTCGGCGGTGGCGCGGACGTTCTGAACGGATTGCGAGGCATTGTTCAGCGAGTTGGCGACGTCCTGGGCGGCGGTGATGGCGCCCTGAGCGGCGACGGTGCTGCCCGGCGTCGTGCGGAAGGCCTGAAGCTTCTGCTGGAAAACACCGAGATAGGTGGATGGCGACGTTTCGTAGTCGTTGCCACCCACGATCGACTTGAGGTCCTCAAGACCGCCGAGCAATGCCTGCTGGGCACTGTCCTGAGAGGACGTCTTCAGGTATTGGCGCAGCAGCGCCTCTTCCTGCGCCCGATCGATCTTGACGACCTGCGCGCCATTCAAGGACGTGGTGAGCATCGCCTGCCGGCGCACGTAATCTTTGTTGCCCGCATTCGAGATATTGTTCGATACGACACTGCTCTGAGTGCCCGTATTGTTGAATATATTCTGCGCGGTATTAAGTGCGGATGTGAGCGACATGGCTTACCCGGTACCTTGCTTATCTCTTGAGGTTGACGAGAACGTCCATAATGTCGGAACCCGTCTGGAACACCTTGGAATTGGCGGTATAGCTGCGCTGCGATTCGATCATCTCGGTCAGCTCGCCGGCGAGGTCGACGTTCGAGCCTTCGAGAGCGCCTGATTTGATCGTGCCGAGACCGTTGGTCTGCGGGAAGCCGGTGACGGTGACGCCCGACTGGCCGTTGGCGCTGTAGACGTTGCCGCTCATCAGCGTCAGCTTGTCCGGGCTAGCGACATTGGCCAGCGGAATGCGATAGAGCGGCTTGGTGCTGCCGTCTTCGTATTTCGCGTAGACGATGCCGTCGCCGTCAACCGTGACGTCCTTGACCGGGGTCGCTGCCTGGCCGTTCGGCGTACCGGTGCCGGAGAAGGCGGCGCCGAGTTGGGTGAAACCGGAGAAATCCATGGCGATCGTCTGGCCAGTCACCGTATCGGCGATGTTAACGGCGCCGCCCGTGAGCATCTTGCCATCGCGGTCGAAGGTCAGCGTTCCCGTGCCGACAGCGGCAGCGGCACCACCCGGGGCGTATGGGAAGGAGGTCGTGCCGCCCACCGCTGCGTCAGCGTTGCGGTAGATCGAAACCTGCCAGGTGGCGGCCGTACCTGTCGCCGGCGGCGGTGTCACGACCGATTGCTTCGTGAAGTAGAAGTCGTACATCACCTTGTTGCCGAGACGGTCATAGGCGACCATCGAGACCTTCTTGGTGTCGGTCGTCGTCGTGGCCAAGTTGTCGCTCGGCAGCGTCGCAGGAGCAACCGGAGCGACCTTGGCGTTGGAATCCAGGTTGCCCTTGAAGACACCGGATGTCGAGGCGATGGCGGTCAGACCATCCTGGTTGACATTGACGGGAACGAGGCCGTCGAAGCCGTTGACGACGACGGCCGGAGCGCCGGAATCGTAGGAATAGCCCATCAGCATGAAGCCGGCGGCGTTGACGAGGTTGCCTTCGTCGTCCTTGGTGAAGTCGCCGGCGCGGGTCAGGACCGGCGTGCCGTCAGGACCCTGGACGATGAAGAAGCCGTCGCCCGAGATTGCAAGGTCGGTGCTCGACGTGGTGTAGGAGATGTCACCCTGGTCGGAGACGGCCTGGCGGACGGAGGTCTGAACACCGCCGGAATTGTAATTGCCGCCCGAGGAGGGCAGAACCAGCGACGAGAAGCTCGTCGACACAGCCTTGTAACCGGTGGTGTTAACGTTGGCGATGTTGTCGGCGACGGTGCTGAGGCGGTTGGCCTGAGCGTTCATCCCCGATACTGCCGTCTTCATGCTGCCGAAAATGCTCATCTGAAAACCTCGTTTTACCTGTTATGCACGAGAGTATTTGTCGGGCCTTGCGTGAAGCTGTCTGTCAGGCGAGTTGCGAGGCCAGATATTGACGTTCAGCCGGGCGCCGCCGCCCGGCCGAGAAATCAGGCCCAATCGATGCAGTAACCAAGGAAGCGCTTGGAATCGACCGGATCGACGCCAAGTTTTTTGCGCAACTTCTTGCGCAGCTTCGAGATGTGGCTTTCGACGACGTTCTCCTCGACCTCTTCATCGAAGATGCCGTAGATGGCGTTGAAGATCTGGGTCTTGGTGACGCGGCGACCACGATTGGCGATCAAATATTCGAGGATGCGGCGCTCGCGCCGGGGAAGTGCGAAGACTTCGCCGTTGATCTCGGGGTCACGACCATCCGAGAAGACGCGGATCCCGCCGATCTCGGTGTAATTGGTGATCGCCTTCAGCCGGCGCCGGATCGCAGCCGCCCTTGCGAGGATTTCGCGGGGATGCACCGGTTTGCGCACCACGTCGTCGACGCCGCAATCGAAAAGCGCAAGAGTGTTTTCGAGCGAGTGCTGGTCGCTGACCGCAATCACCGGCGCCATCGACCGATCCCGGATCGCCCGGGGCAATTCGAAGTTGCGCTGGCCCTGACCGATCAGAAAGGCCTCGACTGCAGCTATGTCGGAATCGGCGGCGGTCTGTACCCACTCGCCAAATTCCGCTGGATCAAAGCCGGTGGAGGGAATGCCCTCACGACCGAACAGAGATGTGTATCCATCTTTCACGAGCTCACGCTCATCAACCACTACGATCATTCGTCCGCCTCCGAATCAGTGTGGCACTTCGATGATCTATGGGTACGAATCGCACGAATCGGCGACAACTCGTTAAAGTTAATGGCAGAAACTAATAATTGATTAAGATCTGGGTAGCGATTTGATCTATATCTAGTGGGTACGCCTGATTATGCACACCAAAATTTCGTGGAAAAGTTAACAGTCGGTTAAATATGACTTGCGCGGGGGATTCACGCCGGATTCCTGCCACATTGTGACACAGTTTCGTCACAATACGCCTCTTCTATCTTTGGTTGAATCAATTTCGACAAAAGTTACTCGCATTGAGAGTCCACTTGCCGTAGCCCGTGGCGACGAGATTGGAGATGACGCGGCAAACATATTGCTTCTGCGCCGGATTGTTGTTGGGTCCGGCATGGTATCTGGCTACCGCCATCGTCCATGTCTCGTGACGGTCATGCAGATTGCGGAGGAATTTTGCCGCATACTCGACGTTGCGATGCGGGTCGAACATCTCCTCGGCAGAGCGGAAATTCTCGCCGTGAAAGTAATGGTTAATCTGCATGCAGCCGATGTCGATGAGCTTGGCGCCGCTGTTGCGGGCGACATCGAACTGCCGCATTGCGTCCTGCTCCGAGGGCGGAAAGATCGCCTTGCCTTCGACGTTCATGGCGTAGGGATAGAGCGAACCCTTGCGGCCGGTCTCCGTCAGCCCAACCGAATAGAGGATGCCTTCCGGGATGCCGTATTTGGCCGCTGCCGACTGGATCTCGCGTTCGCAGGCGCCGGTGGAGGCGCTCGCCTCAGAGGTAAACGCCGCCAGTGCCGCTGCTGCCGCCAGAACGAGCGTCTTCAACACTGGTATCGCCTGCGCCATTGAAGCCTCCGTCCGTCCGCTGTGCCGTCTGATTTTGGCGCTCGCGCGCCTCGCCGCCCTGCCCCTGCTGAGGAAGCGACTGCTGCTGAGAGGCCTGGCCCTGATTGCCGGCGTCGGGACGCTCGACCGGCGCCATGCTGATGGTGACGTTTTCGACCGCGTAACCCTGGCTGCGCAGAGCTTCGAGAATCTTGCCGTGATCTTCCTTCATTTGACGATAGGCCGCTCCGGTATCGACCTTGAGGTCGATGTTCAGGGCGTCGCCGGACAGGCGCATGGTCGCCGTCACCAGGCCGAGATCGAGCGGGTTCATCTGGATCTTCAACGTATTGACCACCTTGCCGGTGCTCGTCCATTCCGCCGCGTTGGAGAGCGCCGAGCTCGGCTCCATGGCGCGCGCCCATTCGGAATCGCCGGAGAGAGCGGCGGTGACGGCGGCGGAATTCGTATTCTGCATCAGGCCGATATAGCGGCGCGATTCGAGCACCGAAACGTTTTCGACATCGGCCTTCTTCGAACCATCTTTCGGCCCGGCCTGATCCGTGCCGATGTGGACATCCATCGACACGCCGCGGCCATCGGCGCGGCTCAACCTGAATGTCTTGCCATCGGCGGCTTCGGCAGTCTCCGATCCGGGAACCTTGATGTCATTCGCCTTGCCGCTCTCGTTATTGCCGCTGACCGCGGCAAGAGCGTCGGACGCATGGCCGCCCGCCTTGGCTTCGATACCATCGAGTTTCTTGTCGCCCGCTCCAGCCTCGTCGACCTTGGCGGAGACGTGATGCGCGGTGGTCGCCGGCAAAGTCACTGTCCTGTCGGCGGGCTCCTGCTTCAACAGACCCAGAACATCGGAAATGCCGCCGTCATCATCGTCGCTGACCTTGTCCGTATCGGTTTCCAGCGCGTCGGCCTTGGTATGTTTGCCGCCCTTGGCTGCCGGAGCGACCTCGTCTGCGGGACTGTCCTTCGGATCGAGCTTGCCGAAGGCGAGATCGGCCGGCATTTTGACCTCAGCCTTTACGGGCTTTGTCGTGGCCTTTTCAATACTGGCAATCGTTTCCGGCTGTACCTCCGCCTGTGCCTTCAGCGCGGCGTCGCCGAGGTCGATCAACGGCTTTGCACTGCTGCGGCCGCGGATCGTCCGCGCCACTTTCTCGGCGCCGCCATCGGCAGCCACGCCCTGATCCGGCTGCGCATCGTCGGGCTCGTCATTGACGGCATCGCTGCCTGCCTTGGCAAGCGCGTCGAAGAAGCCGCTCTTTTGGCCGTCAGCATCACCTTTTCCGGCCAGTCGCGCGGATTTCGCAACCGCGGCCGTCTCCGTACCGGAGGCTCCGCCCGAGACGCTTATATCCATCATTGTTCGTTGCCTTCTTGCGCCAGAAGACCGTCGATCTCGTCGAGCTTGGATCGACTGGTCGTCACAAATGCGTTGAATGAGGGGTCGGTATCCTGGCTTCGGCCAGTTGATGCCACACCTCCCGGAACAGGCTCGGGAAGCGCGCCTGGCGCTCCCGGTTGCATGGCTATCGCCGCAGCCTTTTCAGAAGTGATTTCTTGATGATCAGTGTTAGGATTGGAGGCTTGCGTCAAGCTTGCCGGGTCGGGAGCGCGCAGGATCTGCTCGGCAACGGATCGCGCCGCCTCCTGCAGCGCCTGATCCCGCCGCGACAGCGCGTCGCCGTCGATGCCGCTGACATTCTTTGCTGCCTGATCGATATCCTCGGTGGGAAGACCGGCCATGCCGCCATAGAAATCCGCGAGCGGACCGAAAGCATTGTCGGTGCCGCCGCCAAGCGACTGCACGCGTCCGACCGCCATGCGCGCCAGCTCCGGCTTGCCTGATATAGCGGCGGCGCGGGCGATGCGCAGATAGACCTCGCGCTGGCGCGGTGCGTCCATGAAGGACAGGATGTCGATGACATCCTGCGGCTTCACGTCGTGATCGTGGCCGACGACGAGGGTGACGAAAAGATCGGCGAACTGGCTGGCATAGGGCGAATGCAGGAAGCGACGGACATAGCGCTGCGAATAGGCCATTCCCCTGTCGAGCATCCCCTTGTCGACGCAAATGGCGACGGAGCGGCGCAACGCCGCCTCCTCGACGATCGTGCCCGGGGCGGCAAGGCGCGCCTGGTCGTAGAGATCCAGCGCGTCTGTCGGTTTCGTCGCGATCAGCACGTTGCCGCCGATCAGCGCAAGGTAGGGGCCGATCTTCTTGTCGCGATATTCCCTGGCCGTCTCCTGCAGCGTCTTGGCGACGAGGAGGCCCTTGCCGCTCAAATATTTGCGCAGCACATCGGTGACACGGTTGTCGAAATAGCCGTTGACGTCGTGGGCGATCAGATATTCGAGCGTCTGGGGGTTGCCGCCGCTCATCGTGTAGATCAGCGCTGCGTCGACATTGCGGTCGTCCTCGAAGATCGACGGTTCGACGGTGCGCAGCCGCGTGTCGATCGTGCCCAGCATGAAGCGCTGCATCTCACCGGCCGAATGATCGCCGGTAACGACGGAATCCTGCACGAATTGCAGCGACCGCAGCATTTTGTAGGGAGCGAGATCGTCCGGATCCTGCGCATTGGCTGCGGCCGGCGAAAGCATCGCCAGGCCGAGAGCCACAAATCCGACGTAACAATGCTGCCGACGCGCCATTCGACTATCCTTGATCCGCCTGCACCAGAATCTCGATCCGGCGGTTGGTGGCGTTGAACGGGTCAGACGGCAGCTTCAGCCGACGGTCGGCAAAGCCGGAGACCTGGGAGATGCGTTTCTCGTCGAGCCCGCCGCGCACGAGCATGTAGTAGGCGCTCTGAGCGCGGTCCATCGAAAGCCGCCAGTTCTCGTTCTGCGCGCCCTTATACTGGCGACCGTCCGTGTGGCCGCGGATGGCGACCGCGCCACCCCTCTCCTTCAGGATCGTGCCGATCTTTTCCATGGCGAGCACCATTTCCTGGCGCGGAACCGCAGAACCGATATTGAACATCGAATCGTCGGTCTGGTCGGAGATGCTGACCAGCAATCCGCCTTCGGACGCCGTCACGGTCAGGCCTTCGGCGAGCTTGCCGGCAACGCCGCCGATCTGCTGGGCGATCTGCGCCTGCAGCTGCTCGGCTTCCTTCTGCTGCTTCTGCTCGGTCTCGGCGGCACTCTTGTCCGCATCCTTCTGATGATCGGCGTCCTTCTGAGCTTCGGCCTTCTTGTCTTCGGGCGACTTGCCACCCGGCGTCTTGCCGTCCTTGGCCTCGACCGCGCCCTTGATTTCCTTGGTTTCTTTGGTCTCCTGGGCGGCCTTCTGATCGGTGGTCAGCGGTATCGGCTTGGCGTCCTCAAGCTTGGCGATCTCGGTCGTCTCGCTCTCGACCGCCTGCTCGTCGCTCTTGCCGGGCGGCAACGGCTTGCCGGCCGTCGTGACCTCGACCTGCTTCGTCCAGAAATCCGGATCGAAGGGATCACGATAGGCCTCGCCGCCATCGGCACCGGTGGCCGGGCCGGAATCGGCGGCACCGCCATCGCCCTTGGCGCTGACATTGGCCTGCTGGCCGACTTCCTGGGCAATCTCGGCGAGAACCGAATAAGGGTTTTCGAAGAAATCGGCCTCGGAATAATTGGTTTGGTCGCCGGAGGTCGATGTCTGGTCGTCACCATCCGCCGCAGCCTTGCCGTCGTTCGGATCTTCTTCCTTCTGTTTCGACTTCTCCTGCTTCTCCTCACCCTCGGCATTGTCGACGGGCTTCTTCAGGCCCTTCTCGGTCGGCTTTTCGTCGGAGAGTTTGATCGGATTGAAATAGGTCGCGACCGAAGCCTTGGTCTCCTCGTTGGCGGCATTGACCAGCCACATGACCAGGAAGAACGCCATCATCGCCGTCATGAAGTCGGCATAGGCAATTTTCCACGCACCGCCATGGGCGCCATCGTGATCACCGCCGCCATGTCTCTTGACGATGATGATCTCGTTCTTGCCGTGGTGGTGGTTTTCGCCTTCGCTCATTCCAGAACTTTCTTCAAGCTGGCCGCCCAGGCGGACATACGGGTGACGATGACGGAATCACCGATTTCAACGGCAAGATCGATATCGTCGGTCTCAAAGTGGCGAACCGCGCCGGCATGTTCGCCGAGCTCGGCCTTCAATATATCGAAAAGCCGGGTCGGGCCCCTGACGACGATCGCTCCGGCCGCGCCTTCGAGGATCGCATCACGCAGCAGGGCGGCGAGGCTTTCGGCAGCCTTGGCCGCAAGCGCTTCCGTCATCACAGGCGCGATGGCCTGGGCGGCGCCGGCGCTGACCAGCTGAGCGACCTCTTCGGCGATATCGCGGATGCGGGACGCAATGACCGCCGCCGCCTCGACTTCGTAACGAAGCTTCAGCTCTTCGAGTTCACGCGCATGGACCTCCGCCAGCGTCCGCGCCTCGCGTTCGTACTTTTCGGTCAATTCCACGGTCGCTGCGGCATGACCTTCCGCATAGGCTTCGCGGCGCTCCGCCTCGACGTCGATCGCCGGTTCGCTCGGCATTTCGGGGAAATCGTCGCCGCCGAAATCGTTCATGTCGAGGATCGGCGCTGACGATTCCGGTTCACCGAAATCCTTCAAATACCGGGAAAGCGTAATGCTCATAAAAAACCATCCAGCATTCGGGAGGCATGCAGCATGCCCGCCCCCGCTCAAAGTGACCTTGCGCGCCGGCATCCCCTTCGAAACGGGCAAGGGCCTGACCTTGCACCGGCACGGATTCGGACGATGCCTTCATGCCGGAAACTAGGCAGTCAAACTTGCGCGAGGATGAATGGCGCCGCCGCCACCCGTGATCGCGCCCACCCCTATTCCAGCAGGATCAGGATCTTGCTTGCGGCCGTGTTGAGGATCGAGATCGCTTCGACCGCCATCTGCTTCTGGGTCTCGATCGCCTTCTGCCGGATCGAAGCCTCGTCCATGTCGGTATCGACGAGCGCGCCGACGCTCTTGTCGATCGAATCGGCCAGATCGGCGGTATAGTCGATCTGATCGTCGATGCGCGTCTTCATCACACCGATGGACGCGGCCGTCGTCGTCAGCGAGGAGAGAAGCGCGTCGGTGACGTCAAGCATGTCGGTGAGTTGCTCACCGGTCGTGTTGTTGTCGATCGCAATTTCCGTACCCGTCGCCGGCGTGGTCGAGTTGGCGTTCAAAAGGTAGTAGTTGCGCGACGTCGCACCGCTGTTGTTGATCGCATTGGCATCGACCGACTTGGTCAGCAGGCCACCGCTCGCATTGTTCTTGTCGATGAGGATGGTCTGCGACGATGGGAAATCGATGGTCTGGGCCTGATATTCGCCGGTCGGAGCGCGCACGAAACCAGAGATGACCTGCCATGTCGGCGGCGCAGCGGTGTCGCCGTTCAACAGCCAGTTTTCACCCGCAAACGACGTCGATTCAACGATCGTCTGCAGCTGCTCTTTGTATTCGCTAATCTCGGCGTTGATCTTGTCCTTGTCGGCGCCGGGCTCTCTTGCCGAAACCAGTTTGGCGCGAATATCGCCTATGAGATCGATCGCCGAGTTCATCGCCGTGTAGGTCGCATCCACCTTGGCAGCGCCGAGACCGAGCGCATCTCCGATCGTTCCGAGATTGGTGCTGTCCGAGCGCATGACGGTCGCGACCGACCAATAGGACGCATCGTCGGCGGCCGTCTCGATACGATATCCCGACGACACTTGCTGCTGGGTCTGGTTGGCTTCTTTGTTGATGCTGCGCAGCACCGCAAGCGCATTCACCGCGGCCGCGTTGGTAATCTTAACGGTCATCGACAGGTCTCGGAATCGGGGTGAAAGGGCAGGCCGGATTGCCGGCGGCGACTGAAGTGGCGTCATGCCTCCGGCAGAGTTTCTACCGGCGTGTCGCAAAAGCAAATCAACTCGAGGCGAAGTTAACTCGATACCAACCTGTTGGGCAAGTGCGCAGCACTGAGCCCGATGCAGCGATCGCAATTCCGACCAAAGCATTGATATAAAAGAAAGAACCGCGCCATTTCGGGCGCGGTCCGGGATGCTTTGCACTTCTTGCCAGACGACGGCGCAAGATTGGGTCCAGCTTCAGCGCCTGATTTAGCTGCGGAACAGCGTGAGGATGTTCTGAGCGCTGGAGTTGGCAATCGACAGCGACTGGATGGCCAGCTGCTGCTGCGTTTGCAGCGCCGTCAGCTTGCTCGATTCCTCTTCCATGTCGGCATCGACGAGGCGGCCGACACCCGATTCGATCGAGTCGCTGAGCGCGCCGACGAAGTTTTCCTGCAGATCGATGCGCGTGGAAATCGAGCCGAGCTGCGATGCAGCCTTGGTCATCGCCTCCAGGCCGGCCTCGATCGACGTCAGAGCCATGGAGATCTCAGCCGAGCCGAAAGTGCTGATGTCCATCGAGTAGATCGAGCCGATCGTTCCATATGATGTGCCGATGATGCCGGAACTCGTGTCGATCACGCCGGCCGAGGTCATGCCGAAGAGGACGTTGCCTGTGGAGCTCGAGTTCAGGATGTAGTCCGTCGTCTTGACGGAGACATTGCCATTGCCATCACGCACGAAGGTGGAAACGACGCTCTTGGTGCCGTCGGCGCCGGCAACCCAGTTTTCACCGGAGAAGGAAGCCGATTGCGCGATGCTCAGGAGCTGCTGCTGCAGCTGGCTGATTTCTTCCTGGACCTTGGTCTTGTCGACGCCCTTTTCGGTCGCGGCGACGATTTTCGCCTTGATTTCGCTGATGACGTCGATGGCGCTGTCCATGGCAGAGTAAGCGGTGTCGACTTTGGCGGCGCCGAGGCCGAGAGCGTCGGAAACAGCTCCGAGAGCCTTGTTGTCCGAACGCATGGTCGTTGCGATCGACCAGTAGGCGGCGTTATCGGCTGCCTTTTCGACGCGGTAACCCGACGATACGTGGTTCTGCGTCGTCTCAAGGCTGTCGTTGATACCGCGGAGTGTCTGAAGAGCGGCCATCGCCGCGACGTTCGTCAAAATGCTGGTCATGAAATGATTGCCCCTTGGCGTGTGGAAAAAAGGGACATTCCGGAAAGCTACCGGGAACGGGAAGCAGCCTCATGCCTGTTAACCGGTTCTTAAATTTGGTTAACTCTCCGTCTCGTTGACCGCAGAAGACAGCATTATGGTTAATCATTGGTTAACGAAAATTAAAAAGCCGCGCTCCATCGGAGCGCGGCTCGATTCCGAGATGCCCGCCGGAGACCGGCGGGCCGATGTTTCTGCGGGCTATTAGCCGCGGAACAGCGTGAGGATGTTCTGCGAAGAGGAATTCGCGATCGACAGCGACTGGATCGCCAGCTGCTGCTGGGTCTGCAGGGCGCTGAGCTTGGAAGATTCTTCTTCCATGTTGGCGTCGACGAGGCGGCCGACACCGGAGTCGATCGAGTCGCTGAGCGCGTTGACGAAGTCTTCCTGCAGGCCGATGCGGGTGGAGATCGAGCCGAGAGCAGCGCCTGCGCTGGTCATGGCCTTCAGAGCCGATTCAACGTTGGTCAGAGCCGTCTGGATCTGGCCGAGCGTGAAGGTGGTGATGCTCATCGAGTAGACCGAGCCGGTAGCGCCCGACGAGGTGCCGAGGATACCGGTGGAGGTTTCGACCGAGCCGCCGCTCATGCCGAACAGGACGTTGCCGGTGGAGGTGTTCGAGAGAACGTAATCGGTCGTCTTGACCGAAACGGCGTTGGAGGCGTCGCGGACGAAGGTGGAAACGACGCTCTTGGTGCCGTTTGCGCCGGCAACCCAGTTTTCGCCCGAGAAGGAGGCTGACTGAGCAATGCTCAGGAGCTGCTGCTGCAGCTGGGTGATTTCTTCCTGGACCTTGGCCTTGTCGACGCCGTTTTCAGTGGCGGCAACGAGCTTAGCCTTGATGTTGCCGACAACGTCGATGGCGCTGTCCATGGCGGAGTAAGCGGTGTCGACCTTGGCAGCGCCGAGTCCGAGAGCGTCGGAGACAGCCGAGAGAGCCTTGTTGTCCGAACGCATGGTCGTTGCGATCGACCAGTAAGCGGCGTTGTCGGAAGCCTTGCCGACGCGATAGCCGGACGAAACGTGAGCCTGGGTTTCCTGGAGGCCCTGGTTGATGCCACGGAGAGTCTGGAGGGCTGCCATTGCAGCGTTATTGGTGTTGATGCTCGTCATAGTTTGCTTGCCCCTTGTTGGCAGATTTTAAGAAGGGACATTCCGGATTTTCGGCCGGCCCACAGCGATCAGCATCATGCCTGTTAACCATTCCTGTTAGGGTTAACTCGCCGTTTCGATGGGCCTAGATGACAGCAAGATGGTTAAGGAAAGCTAAACTCGAATTGGAAATAGCGTAAAAATATCTGAGACTTAGAAGGATTTTCATTAACCTTATGTTAAAACATTTCGCGGCCGGGGATGACCCGGCCGCGAAACTTGGAAGCCTTGTGCCGACCGGTCTTAGCGGAAGAGCGACAGGATGTTCTGCGAAGAGGAGTTCGCAATCGACAGCGACTGGATCGCCAGCTGCTGCTGGGTCTGCAGGGCGCTGAGCTTGGAGGATTCTTCTTCCATGTTGGCGTCGACGAGGCGGCCTACACCGGAGTCGATCGAGTCGCTGAGGGCGTTGACGAAGTCGTCCTGGCTGTCGATGCGGCTGGAGAGCGAGCCGAGAGCAGCGCCGGCGCTGGTCATGGCCTTCAGAGCCGCTTCAACGTTGGTCAAAGCCGTCTGGATCTGGCCGGCGGTGAAGTTGGTGATGCTCATCGCGTAGATCGAGCCGGTCGCGCCCGACGACGTGCCGAGGATACCGGTGGAGGTTTCGACCGAGCCGCCGCTGATGCCGAACAGGACGTTGCCGGTGGAGGTGTTCGAGAGAACGTAGTCGGTCGTCTTGATCGAAACGGCGTTCGAGCCATCGCGGACGAAGGAGGAAACAACGCTCTTGGTGCCGTTTGCGCCGGCAACCCAGTTTTCGCCGTTGAAGGAAGCCGATTGAGCGATGCTCAGGAGCTGCTGCTGCAGCTGACCGATTTCTTCCTGGACCTTGGCCTTGTCGACGCCGCTTTCGGTTGCGGCAACGAGCTTGGCCTTGATGTCGGTGACGACGTCGATGGCGCTGTCCATGGCGGTGTAAGCGGTGTCGACCTTGGCAGCGCCTACGCCGAGAGCGTCGGAAACGGCCGAGAGAGCCTTGTTGTCCGAACGCATGGTCGTTGCGATCGACCAGTAGGCAGCGTTGTCGGAAGCCTTTTCGACGCGATAGCCCGACGAAACGTGGTTCTGCGTCTGGTTGAGGCCCTGGTTGACGCTACGCAGCGTCTGGAGAGCGGCCTGTGCGGAAGAATTGGTGTTAATGCTTGTCATAAGTCTGTCCCCTGGAAAACTAGATACAAAAAGGAGGACATACCGGACTATAGTACCGGCGATGACGGACCAGCTTCATGCTACTCGGCGCCTGTTTTGTTTGGCCCAAACCCGTCATGTCCAGGGCAATTTCGCAGCCAATGCTTGCCAACTTCTTAAAAATACAGACCCTGGGCCGGCTCCTTGCAGGGCATAGTTAATGCCTTCTCACAAGGCTTAGTTAATGCCTGCTGAAGATAATTTTTGGCATCCGAATTCGAGCGGCAAAAGCGAACTTTACCGGCGAAAGGGGCGCTTTCCTGGGACAGTCGAGGCTTTCCGGACAAAGCAGGCGCTCATCGCGCCACCGGTTTCAAGCAAGCTTCGAATGCCAGTATGGCAGATGCCGGGATAGCATCATCGGACTGACCCCGTTTTTGGGAGGACGGTCCATGCGCGCTTCGGCGATCGACAGTCATGCCAGAACATTTCCTTCACGGAGTTGGGTTTTGAACAGCAAAGTTTCGTTCTCTGCGGCATCCAAGGATTACCAGATGGGCCGCTACACACAGTCCTTGGCGACGCTCAACCAGCTCATGGATATCCAGCAGGACGCCAAGACCTATGCGCTGCTGGCCAAGAACCTCGTGCAGCTCGGCTTCAAGGCCGATGCCGCGAAAGCCTATGGCCTGGCCGGCAATTGCGAAGGACCAAACGCCTACGAATACCAGAAACAGGCTGCCAAGCTGCATTACGAGACCGGCAGCGAGGACGATGCTCTGCTGATCGCCATGCGAAACCTCGCCAAGGCGCAGGAAGACCCGGAGCTCGCCTTCATCATCACCGCGATCTATCTGAAGCGCCAGCAGCGGGATATCATCCGCCCGTTCAAAACGGTGCTGTCGCAGAGCCAAAACCCCGATCATATGCGCCTGGCGGCCTTGCTTCTCAGCGACGATCTGAACGACCCAACCAACCAGAGCCTCTCGCGCAACCTTTTCAAGCGGTTTCCCGGCAATCTCGCATTCCGCTTCCTGCATCTGGTTTTCGCCCGCGAATTCAATGAGTTCGAAGAGGCCGGCAAACATCAGGCGGTGATCGACGCTGCACTCGCAAAGGGGGATATCGAGATCCTGCGCAAGGACAATCCGTTCTATCACCTGCACTGGTGCGGCAACGAGGACTTCAACCGGTATGCGACGATCGGCTTCGCCCCCCTCAACCCGGAACGGGTGTCCTTCCGCCGCAGCCAGCCGCACAGCTGGTCGGACAAGATCCGGATCGGCTACATGTCATCGGACTTCTGGGATCGCCACGCGACGATGAAGCTCTTGCAGCGCATCCTGGAACTGCACGACAAGGACCGGTTCGATGTGACGCTGTTCTGCCATACGGACCCGGAGTTCCTGAAGCACAACGATACCGACCGCAACCGCTGGGGCAGGATCGTCACAATTCACGGCTTCTCCGACCAGGCGATGCTGGAAGCGGTGCGCGAGCACAATATCGACATCATGGTCGACCTGAAGGGCCATACATCAGGCAGCCGCGCCACGGCCTTCAACTTGCCGCTGGCACCGGTGCATGTCGGCTGGCTCGGTTTTCCCGGCAGCACGGTCAATATCGACCTCGATTATGTCATCGGCGACCATTCGGTATTGCCCGACGTGGCAAAGCCCTTCTATCATGAGAAGTTCTGCCGGCTGCCGGAGAGCTACCAGCCGAACGACCCGATGCATCGCCCGAAGCCCCGCCCCGTCACCCGCGAAAAGCTCGGCTTGCCGGAAGAGGCCTTCATCTTTGCGTCCTTCAACGGCAATCGCAAAATCACACCGGAGACGATCGACAGCTGGTGCCGCATTCTCAAGCGTGCGCCAAACAGCGTGCTCTGGCTGATGGCAAATACGCCGCGCAACCAGGCGAACCTCTTGAAGCAATTCCAGACGGCCGGCATTTCGCCCAAGCGGATCATCTTCTGCCCGCGCGCGCCCTATGAAGAACATATCGACCGTCAGCAAGCAGCCGACCTCGGCATCGACACCTTCCCCGTCAACGGCCACACGACCACCTCGGAGCAGCTCTGGGGCGGCCTGCCAGTCCTGACCGTCAAAGGCACGAACTTCGCCTCACGCGTCAGCGAGAGCCTGCTCAGGGCCATCGACCTGCCCGATCTCGTCGCGCCCGACCTGCAGGCCTATGAGGATATGGCCGTCGAACTGGCTGAGAATCCCCGGCGGATCGCCGAATACAAGGCGCATCTCAAGGAGAAGCGTTATATCGCGCCGCTCTTCGATGCCGAACGGTTCTGCGACCATCTGGAGAAGGCCTATGAAGTCATGGCCGAGCGTGCCAAGCAGGGTCTCGCACCCGATCACATGGACATTCCGGCGCTGCCGCCGCGCACGGCGCCGTTCGCGGCGGAGAGGCTTTTCGACCGCTACAGCGTCGCGCGTCTTTCAGATGGGTAAAGGACGCTGTAGCACTTTGAATTGTTGCATAATGAAAGAACCCGCTGGAGCGATCCAGCGGGTGTTTTTCATTGGTGAATATCAAGCGGTAGCCGGTCAGCTGAACGAGCGCACCAGGCTGCCGACGAGCAGGTTCCAGCCGTCGATCAGCACGAAGAAGAGAATCTTGAAAGGCAGCGAGATCGAGGTCGGCGGCAGCATCATCATGCCCATCGCCATGGTGATGGTCGCGACGATGAGGTCGATGACGAGGAACGGCAGCACGATGAGGAAGCCGATCTCGAAGCCGCGGCGAATCTCGGAAATCATGAAGGCCGGGATCAGCACGCGGTAGTCGATCGGATCGGTCGTCTGGATATTCTGTCCGCGTTCGCGCGCCAGATCGACAAAGAGCGCCAGATCCTTGTCGCGGGTATTGGCCGCCATGAAGGTGCGGAAGGGTTCGGCGATACGCTGGACCGCCTCGGTCTCGTTGATCTGATTGGCAAGCAGCGGCTGCACGCCGTTCTGCCAGGCCTGATCGAAGGTTGGCGACATGACGTAGAAGGTCATGAACAGCGACAGCGACAGGAGGATCATGTTGGAGGGCGTCGAGGAGAGGCCCATCCCTGAGCGCAGGATCGAGAAGGCGATGATGAAGCGCGGAAAGCTCGTCACCATGATCAGGATGCCCGGCGCGACCGAAAGAATGGTCAGCAGGCCGAATGTGCGGATGATCCAGGCGGCGACGGAGCCATCGACCGGCACGTTCAACAAGTCAGTCGGCAGCTGCTGTGCCACCGCCAGTTCCGGTACCGCCATCATGGCGGCAAGGAAAACTATGAGACGAATCATTCGATGACAAATGTCCTGAACATGACCTTCGATACCCGCCCTTGCGAGCGAAGGTCAACACGTTCCTGTATGTCATCCTTGAGATATTGAAAGCCCCGCGGCCCCTCGATCTGCTGGAGGGAAACGGTCCTGATATAAGCGAGGATATCCTGGTGAATATCCTCGGAAACCTTGACATCCGGCGGCCCGTTGAACAGCAGCGCGACTTCGAGTCGCACCCAGTTTTCTGAGGGGTAGGCGAGGTTCGAGGTGATCGGCTCGAGCTGGACGACGTTGTTGGCCTCGGTCGAGATGCGCGCCAGGCCTTCCTCGGCCTTCTTCTTCGCCTCCTCATCCTTGGCCTGCTCGACCTCCTTGGCACCCTTGACGTTGGGCGCCACGATCGTGCCGACCGCCCAGCCGCCGCCGGCGCCGAGCAGGGTCAGGACGGCGATGCCGATGATCGTCATCAGCGAGCCGGATTTCTTCTGCGATTGACCTGCGCTTGCGTCTGGTTCTGCCATCGTCGTTCAGCCTCAAAGCGGCGAGAAAAGATCGACGGCCTGCTGGCCGCGCGGAGGCTGCTGCACTTCCATCAGACGGCCGCGGCCGCCGTAGGAGATACGGGCTTCGGCGATCTTGTCGTAGGAGATCTGGTTGTCGGCATTGACGTCCTGCGGACGAACGATACCGGCGACATTCAGGATGCGCAGCTCCTGGTTCAGGCGGACTTCCTGCGAGCCCGATATGACGAGGTTGCCGTTTTCGAGAATACCGGTGACGACGGCGGCGACCAGAAGGGTGAGCTTATCGGTACGCTCGATCTTGCCCTTGCCGTCGGTGCTGGTGTCGGAGCCGTAAGTCAGGTCGGTCTTCGACTCGGGCGTCCAGCCGAAGATCTGGGCGTTGACATCCCAGTTCATGCCGCTCGAATTCGTGCGGCTGCGGTTGGTCTCGTTGTCGAAGGAGGCCTTGTCGTTGATCTGGATGTCGACGGTCAGGATGTCGCCGACGTTGAGCGCGCGCGCGTCCTTGAAGAGGGCAGCCTGCGAATCGCTCCACAGCGAATAGCCCTGCGCCACGGCGCGCGGCTGCTTCGGATAAAGCGCCATCTGTGGCGTCTGGCCGTAGGCGAGGCCGCTGCCGATCGGGCTCATGGCAGGCGCACGGCCGATCTCGCTGACCGCCGTCGGAGACTGGCAACCTGCAAGGAGTGCGAGGGCGGCGATCGCGGCCGGGAAACGCATATTCATGAAGGATCCTTCGACGTATTGGGATCGGACGCACTGGCGATGACGCTGGCGATGACCGCGGCCTTCTCAGGGTCCATCTCGTTGAGGATGAGGCTCGACTGACGCGGGCCGAGCCGCATGATCACGGCGGAGGCCACCTCGATCTTCATGTCCTGCAACTGAAGTGCGGCCGCATCCGGCTTCATCTTCCTGTAGATTTCGGTGAGGCCGGCTTCCGCCTGCTTCAGGAAATCGTCACGCCGCTTCAGCCAGTCCTGGTATTCGGCCTTGCGCTTGTCCATTTCTTCCATGCGGGCGTCGATGTCGGCGCGAAGCTTTTCCAGTTCCTGCTTCTGCAGGAGGTAACGCTGGTCGCGGGCGGGCTCGGCGATGTTGGTGCAGAACTGCTTGATTTCATCCTGCGAGGTGATGTCGCCTGCCGGCGCATGTTCCTGCGCGAAGGCGCTGGGGATCGACAGAAGGACGAGGCCTGCGGCCGGCAGCGCCAGCCGGCGCAGCAATTGCAGAACCGTCATGTCGGGGTTGATGATATCAATCATTGCAGCACAAGCTCCGCCTGCAGGGCGCCTGCCGACTTGATGCCTTGGAGAATGGCGATGATGCCATCCGGTTTCACACCGATATTGTTGAGGCCGGCGACAAGGGTCCTGAGATCTGGACCATCGATGATGGCGACGCGCCCGCCGGTCTGCTCGGCCGCGATATCGGTCTGCGGCTGGACGGCGGTCCGGCCGCGCGAGAAGGGTTCGGGCTGGATGATCTGCGGCGTCTCGGTGACCTGGACAGTCAAGGTACCGTAGCTGACGGCGACCGGCGAGACGCGGACGTCGGAGCCGATGACGATCGTTCCAGTGCGCTCGTTGATGACCACCTTGGCCGGCGTATCGGTTTCGACGATGAGATTTTCGACATCGGCCATCAACCGGGTGAGATCGGCCGCGCGCGGCTTCTGGATCACGACTTCCTGCGAATCCTTGGCTTCGGCGACGGGGCCGCCGAAGCGCGCCGAGGCATAACCGTTGACGATGTCGGCGATACGGATCGCCGTCGAGAAGTCTGGGTTGCGCAGCTGCAGGACGAGATTGACCGAATCCTTGAAGCGGGACGGCAGTTCGCGTTCGATGATCGCGCCGCCGGGCACGCGGCCTGCGGTGGTGACGCCTTCGGTCACGGTCGCCGCCTGGCCCTGTGCCTGGAAACCGGAGACGATGACGGCGCCCTGCGCAACGGCGTAGATCTGGCCGTCGGCGCCGGAAAGCGAGGTCATGACGAGCGTGCCGCCGCGCAGCGACGTCGCGTCGCCGAGCGAGCTCACCGTCACGTCGATACGGCTGCCAGGACTTGCGAAGGGCGGCAGGTTGGCGGTGACCATCACGGCCGCAGTGTTCTTGGCGTTGGACTGACCGCCCTGCGTCGAGATGCCGAGATTCTGCAGCATCGCCCGCATCGACTGCTCGGTGAAGGGCGAGGCACGGAAGCCGTCGCCGGTTCCCTGCAGGCCGACGATCAGACCATATCCGATCAGCTGGTTGTCGCGACCGGCCTGAAGGGAGGCGATGTCCTTGATGCGGGAGGTCAGCGCCCAGGCGGGCGCGACATCAGCCAAACTCATGGCGAGAACCGCGACAAGGGTGACGAAACGGAAGAACAATTTCATTTTGCCCTCACATGGACCGTGCCGTCCGCAAGCACCGTGCCGCTGACGATGACGCCGGAGTCCATATTGCGTGCGCGGACGACCTGCCCGATCGTGCCGTCTTCGAGCGGCGTGCCGGCGGCGGAGATTGTCATCGCGCCGAGCGATAAGACCAGGCGGATCGAAGAGCCGCGCGTCACCGTATAGGCCTCGCGCAGACCCGAAACCGAAATCGTGCGGCCCGGCAACAGCGTGCGCTTGGAAACCATGCCTTCGACCTGGGAAATGGATTTGGCATAATCGCCGGCGAGGTTGGGGTTGGTGACCTCGACCTCCTGAAGCTGGCTCGACGACAATGTGTCGCCGGGGTAGATGATCGTCGTCGGGACGACGGCATAACCCATGCCGGCGTCCACGTCCGCGGGCAAGAAAATGCCCGCGACTGCGATCGTGGCTGCCGCCACCCATCCTGAGATGTGTCCTGCCCGGCAAAACATCATGTTTCGGCCCTTCCCTTTACTTCAGGTTCTTGCTGACGATGGAGGCCATTTCATCAGCGGTGGTGATCACCTTGGAATTCATTTCGTAAGCGCGCTGGGCCGAGATCAGCTCGGTGATTTCCTTCACCGGGTCGACGTTCGAAGATTCCAGGTAACCCTGCTTCATGTAGGCGAAACCTTCCTCGTCAGGATTGCCGATGACGGCTTCGCCGGAGGCCGGCGTTTCCTGGAAGAGATTGTCGCCGAGCGGCTGGAGACCCGCCTCGTTGACGAAGTCGGCAAGGGTCAACTGGCCGAGCTCGGTTGCCTCCGTCGCCCCCGGCAGCTTGGCCGAGACCTGGCCGGAGCGGCTGATCGTCAGTTCGGTCGAGCCCGTCGGAATGGTGATGCCGGGAAGGACCTCGTAGCCGTCGATGGTGACGAGCTGGCCCTGGTCGTTTTTATTGAAGGCGCCGGCGCGGCTGTAAAGCGTCGTACCGTCGGTCGACTGGATCTGGAAGAAGCCCTTGCCGATCAGCGCCACGTCGAGATCGTTGCCGGTCTGGGTCAGTTCGCCCTGGAGATGCAGGTTGCGGACCGCCGAAGTCTGGACGCCGAGACCGATATTGGCACCTTCCGGAACTACGGCCTGATTGGCGCGGTTGGCGACACCCTTGGCACGTTCAGTCTGGTAGAGAAGATCCGAGAATTCGGCGCGGGCGCGCTTGAAACCGGTCGTATTGATGTTCGCGATGTTATTCGCGATGACTTCCAGATTGGTCTGCTGGGCATCCATGCCCGTTGCTGCGATGGCGAGCGCTCTCATGTGTTCGTCCTCAAATCAGTTACATCTGCATCTTGGTGACTTCGAGAAAGGCCGAGACGACCTTGTCGCGGATGGCAATCGCGGTCTGCAGCGTCTGCTCGGCCTGGAGCATGGAATCGACGACTTCACGCGTCGTCGCCGTGCCCTTGATACCGGCAAAGGACATGCTTTCCGCACCCTTCAGGCTGGTGACCGCGTCGCTCGCCATGTTGCCCATGACAGAGGCGAAGCTCATGCCATTGGCCGCACCTGCGGCGCCCGACATGGTGGCGGCAGACGAGGAGGCGGAATTTTCGGTGTCGACGGCGCCGAGCGCACGGGTCATCGAAAGGTTGCTGACATTCTGGACGCTGCTGATCATTATTATTGGCTCTTCAGGAGGTCGATCGTGGAGGAGATGAGATCGCGGGTCTGTTTGATGGTCTGCAGATTGGCGTCATACGAGCGGTTGGCTTCGCGCATGTCGGCCATCTCGACCAGGATATTGACGTTGGGCAGTTTGACGACGCCCTTCTGGTCCGCAGCCGGATTGCTGGGGTCGAATTCAGTGCTGAAGTCGCCTTCGTCGACGCCGACCTTCTTGACGCCGACAGTCTCGACGCCGTTGCTGCGATCCATCTGCTGGCCGAAGGTGATCGTCTTGCGGCGGTAGGGGTCGGCACCGGGCGTGTCGCCGGTCGAGCGGGCGTTGGCGATGTTTTCCGAAACGATGCGCAGGCGCGTCGACTGCGCCTCGAGCCCGGAACCGGCGATTTTCATTGCTGCTGAAAGCGGATCCATGACTTTACCTCCTGACCGTCATCAACATCATGCGGTTGAAGGAACTGACCAGCGAGGTGTTCAGATCGTACTGGCGCTTGATATCGCCCGACTTGGAGAGCTCCTCGGCCAAACCGACCGTGTTGCCGGATTCCTGGACACCGATTTCCTGGTCGAGTGCGGCGTCCTTGACGTCGATATCGCCGCTGTCGCTGAAATCGTTGCCGCTGAGATGCGCCGGATTGGTGCGCGCCATGTTGATATTGGCATTGTCGAGCACCGCATCAAAGGGCGTAACGTCCTTGGCATGGAACTTCGGCGTATTGGCATTCGCGATGTTGCCGGCAACAACCTGCTGACGGATCGTCAGCCATTCCGCCTGCCGCGAAGCCAAGTCGAAAAGTTGGATCGGTTGCATGAGAACTCTCCGTTTTTACTGTCCCGAACCTAGTGCGGTAATCTTGCGTGGGACTTACGGGGAATTCAGGCTTCGAGGCGGTTTTCGGCGAAGGCCGCCGCTTTGACAGCGCCGCGCGTCTTTCGGACGCGCAAGGACGCTGTAACTCTTTGAATTGCTGCGTCATTCCATAAATCGGAATGGATCTAAGGAATCGCGCAGAAAAAAGGGCTCCGGCCGATTCGCGGCGGAGCCCTGTTGCCTTTGGCGTTTGCGGACAGGTTCAATTGTTCTGGTAGATCTCGCCCTTGGAGGTGACGATCACCCATTTGCCGTCGCGCTGCTCGAGTGTCGCAAGGCGGCTTTCGTCGGGCAGGATCGAGCCGATGCGCACTACATACATGCCCGAGGGATCCTCGATCAGCGCCCGGCCGTTGGAAACATGCAGCAGACGGAAGGAAGACTTTCCGGGGAAAGGCTGATCTTCCTGTATGGCGCGGCCAGCGCGCTCCTTGCCGAGATCGGAGACCGTCGCCGTCGTCAGCGGATCGATCGGCGGGGCCTTCTTGTCCGCCTCGTTCTTGTTGACCATGGCAAGCGGCGAGACGCTGAAAACGTTGCGGGCCGGCCAATCCGGCAGTTCACGCGAATTCTCGCTGGCGGCGACATTGATGCCGAATTTGTCCGCGTTGAAGAAGACGTACCAGGGAAAGAAGGCGGAGGCGCCGGCAAGTGCCAGGCCGGAGAAGGTCAGAAACCGATCCAGGATGGCGGCTTTCCTGCGCTGCTTCAGGGAAGCGATACGTTCGTCGTCGAAATCAGCCACGTCTAGCCTCTCCTCTGAATAGGGGCGCCCTGATTGCCCATGCCGGCTGCAGCCTTGAGCGCGCCGGCGAGATCGGCGAAAGCATCGAGCGAGTCGCGATCGCCCGGAGACTGCTTCAGAACGTCGAAAATAATCGGCACCTGCTTGATCGCCATGTCGAGATCGGGATCAGCACCCTGGCGGTAACCGCCGATCATGCGCAGGTCGCGCGTCTCTTCGAAGCGATGGATCAGCACCTTCAGCCGCGATACCAGCTTTTCCTGATCCGGCGTCCAAGCCTTGCGGGCGAGACGCGAGATCGAGGCGAGCGGATCGATCGGCGGATACCGCCCTTCTTCGGCGAGACTGCGCTGCAGGACGATATGACCGTCGAGGATGCCGCGGGTCGAATCGGCGATCGGATCATTGTGATTGTCGCCGTCGACGAGGATTGAGATGATCGCCGTGATGGTGCCGGCGCCCTCGGGACCGGGACCGGCGCGTTCCAGGAGGCGCGGCAGCTCGGTGAAGACGGAAGCGGGATAACCGCGCGCGATCGGCGGTTCGCCGGAGGCGGTCGCCACCTCGCGGATCGCATGGGCGAAACGCGTGACGCTATCGACGATGAAGAGGACGTTCTCGCCCTTGTCGCGGAAATGCTCGGCGATGGTGACCGCCGTCAGCGGCGCCATCTTGCGCAGCATCGGGCTCTCGTCGCTGGTGGCGACGACGGCGATCGCCTTCTTCATATTGCTGCCGAGCGTATCCTCGATGAATTCGCGCACCTCGCGGCCGCGTTCGCCGACGAGCGCAATGACAACCTTGTCGAAGGCATCGGCGCGGGCGAGCATGGACAGAAGCGTCGACTTACCGACGCCGGAACCGGCGAAGATGCCGAGGCGCTGGCCGAGGCAGAGCGGCGAGAAGATGTCGATCGCGCGCACGCCGGTCTTGAAGCCGGTCTCGACACGCTTGCGGGTCATCGAGGGCGGCGCGGTATTGGAGATCGAGCGGCGATCGAGGCCCTCGGTGATCGGGCCCAGCCCGTCGATCGGCTCGCAGAGCGAGTTGACGGTGCGCCCGCACCAGCTGTCCGTCGGTGAAATGCGGAAGGCGCCCTTGCGGATGACGGTATCATGGATGCCGATCGGTTCACCGGGTTCGATCGGGCAGACATAGATCAGTTCCGGCTCGACGCGCACGACCTCGCCGAGATGGATGCCGGTGGCCGATTTATGGGCCACGAACTCGCCGAGACGAACATGGCGGGAGAGACCGTGAACCGTGTAGTGGCCGGCAGCGATGGTCTGCACGCGGCCGCCATGGGCAACCGCGAACTCCGGCGATGCGTATCGGTCGACGAGGTCGGACAGATGCGCCAGCTTCGGAGAAAGACCGTCCACTGATAGTAGCGTGGTGCTCATACTTCAAATCCCACCCCAAAATACGTCGCGTGCAGCTTGCTGCATGCGACGTATTTTGGATCTTTGTTCTTGTGCGTGTCGTTCTCCCAAAACCGCCGGACACTTTTGGGCGACATGCATTAGCGGCTGCCCCCAAGCGTCTGAACGGCTTCCTTGAAAGAATCCTCGCTGTCACGCATCAGCGACGAGACGCTTTCGAAGGCGCGGTTGACTTCGATCAGCTGGGTGATTTCGCGCATGGCGTTGACGTTGGAGTTTTCGAGATAACCCTGCTCGACACCGACATTGAAGCGGTCGACGACGGCGCGCGGCTGGTCGGTGGTCATGATACCGCTGTTTTCGTAGCGCAGGTAACCCTTGCTGACATCGGCCTCGAACAGGCCGAGCGAGGCGATCTGGCGTCCGCCCTGATAGATGATGCCGTCGGTGCCGACGGCCGGTTCGCCGCCTGTCGTGTTGAGCTGGATCGGCGCGCCGCCGGCGTCAAGAACCGGGTATCCGCGGATCGAGACGAGTTCGCCGGTATCCTTGATCGTAAAGCGGCCGTCTCGCGTCAGAACCTGGCCGGCCGGCGTGTCGAGCGCAAACCAGGCATCACCCTTGATAGCGAAATCGAGCATGTTGCCGGTGTGCTGCAACTCGCCATTTCCCTCGTTCAGGTAGTCGTTGCCCTGGGAAACGAAGGCGACCTTGGTGTTCAGCTTGTTCTTGGTGGCTGCCACCATCTCGTCGAACTTCACCTCGGTGGCGCGAAAACCGGTCGTGTTCACGTTCGCCATGTTGTCTGCGATGGTGGTCAGGCGCTTTTCGAGGGCCATCTGCGACGACAGAGAAACATAAAGACCGGATTGCATGTCGGTAAGCTCCAAGCATTGGCGATGAACGGGACGAAAAGCCGGGCGTCGTCTCATGTGGTTCGGCCGGGATTTCGCTGAGGCGGCATCTCAGAAACGGGCGCGGGCACCCATTCGTCCCCTTTAGACTGACGGCAGATGCTTGCGCGAAGCTGGCACGCGGAAATGCCTCGCGAGCGGGCCTTTCATCAGCCTCACGCAAGGCAGAAACCCTATCGGTCTCAATGAAAAGCAACGTTCAGATTGGGCTGACGATGAACATCATTATCGGATTTATAGTGACTTGCGGCTGTGTCATCGGCAGCTTCATGGCGATGGGCGGCGACGTGAACGCTCTGTTCCAGCCCTTCGAATTCGTCATCATCGGTGGCGCCGGTCTCGGCAGCTTCATCATGGCGAACCCGATGAAGGTGGTGAAGGATTCCGGCAAGGCGCTCGGCGAAGCCTTCAAGCATGCCGTGCCGAAGGAACGTAACTATCTCGATACGCTCGGCGTGCTCTATTCGCTGATGCGCGACCTGCGCACCAAGTCGCGAAACGAAATCGAAGCCCATATCGACAATCCGGCCGAATCGACAATCTTTCAATCGGCTCCGACCATTCTGAAGAACAAGGAACTGACGGCGTTCATCTGCGACTACGTGCGCCTGATCATCATCGGCAACGCCCGCAGCCACGAGATCGAGGCGCTGATGGATGAAGAGCTCAACACCATCATGCACGACAAGATGAAGCCCTACCACGCGATCCAGATCATGGGCGATTCCTTCCCTGCGATCGGTATTGTCGCGGCCGTTCTCGGCGTCATCAAAGCGATGGCCCACATCAACGATTCGCCCGAAGTGCTCGGTCACCTGATCGGCTCGGCGCTCGTCGGCACCTTCCTCGGCATTCTCTTGTCCTACTGCGTCTGCTCGCCGCTGGTCTCCCAGATCAAGGTCGTGCGCAACAAGCAGCACCGCCTCTACGTCATCGTCAAGCAGACGCTGCTTGCCTATATGAATGGCTCGGTGCCGCAGGTCGCTCTCGAATACGGTCGCAAGACGATCTCGGCTTACGAGCGTCCGTCCATCGATGCGGTCGAGCAGGAAATGATGAACCCAGGTGGCGAAAACAAGGCGGCTTAAATGACTATGAGCAATGCTTCGCACGACAAACCGGCAATGGATCCTGCCCTCCTCGCCAAGTTGACAGGCGGGCTTGGCGACAGAGGCAGGGTCGCCAAGATCTGCAGCTCCTTCGGGGAAATCTACAGCGAATTCTTTCCCGACGTCATCAAAAGCGAGACCGGCCTCGACGTGACGGTCAACTATCTCGGCTGCGAGATCGGCTACAAGAACCACCTCATCGAAGACCTGAGCGCGAACGTCACACTCGTCGACGCGACGCTGCGCAACTGGTCGCAGAACATTACGCTTGCCTGCGGCAACGGCTTCGTCATCACGCTGATGGAGCATCTGCTCGGCGCCACAGCCGATACGATCGAGGAACCGGCCGACCGGCTGCTGTCGATCATCGAGCTCGATCTGGCGGTCATGGTCTTCGACAAGATCGCCAAGGTGCTGCGCTCGGCCGTCAACGCGCCGGGCGGTTTCGAACCGAGCCTTTCGGCCCCGTACGCCCATGACATGCGCGCCCGGCCGCAGGAGGATCGTCCGGATGAATTCGCCGCTGCCATCAACATGTCGATCACGCTTGCCGGCATCGTTTCGGAATTTTCGTTGATCGTTCCGCAGACGGCACTGCTCAAGACCAAGGTGACGCCGCCGAAGCCGAAACGCCAGGCCAGCAGCAACTCAGCGGAATGGACCGAACAGCTTGGCGACCAGGTCCGCCGCTCACATGTCACGCTCGAGGCCAAGATCAGGCTGCAGGACCTGACGCTGCGCACGATATCGAAGCTGATGGTCGGCGACGTCATTCCGTTCCGCGACCACGGCGACGTGCGTGTCGAGGTCAGCGCCAACAGCAAGGAATTGTATGTGTGCGAGTTCGGGCGTTCAGGCGAAAACTACATGGTCCGCGTCAAGGATACGATGAACTCGGATGACGAACTCATCCGTCATTTAATGAATTAATCGGTTCTCTGGCTTTTGGGCTGCAAAGGCAGTTTGAGGCAAGTTTCAACTGGAATAGTGATTTCATGGCTACGAAGAAAACACAGCAGAACAGCGACCTCTCCCTGGATCTTCCGGGCAGCGAAGCCGATCTCGACCAGGCGATCGACGATCTGCGCGGCGTGCTGAAGCAGGATGCCGATGGCGACCTGTCGCAGTTTGGCGACGACCTGCAGAGCGACCCCTTCGCAGCAGGAACGGACCTGGCGGCCTTTGGCGGCGAGACTTCGGAAACCCCGTTTGGCAGCGACGATTTCGGCGGCGACTTCGGCGGCGGCGATGCCAGCCCGGCGGCCGGCATGGATTTCGGCAGCAGCCCCTCCTTCGAGGCGTCGCCGGCCCCGCTCGGCAGCGCTTTGAATTCCAACTTCGACCTGATCATGGACATCCCGATCGACGTCCAGATCATGCTCGGCACCAGCCGCATGCAGGTCTCCGGTCTGATGAACCTCAATGAAGGGGCGACGATCGCCCTCGACAAGAAGATCGGTGAACCGGTCGAGATCATGGTGAATGGCCGCAGGATTGCCCGCGGCGAAATTACGGTGCTTGATAACGACGACACGCGATTCGGTGTGAAACTGATTGAAGTTTTGAGTACGAAAAAAGCCTGATCCCTGTGTGGGACGGAGAGGTTAGACCATGATGGACTTTGACGATTTCGGCGGCGCACTAGCCGGGAAACCGTTGACCCAGGCTGAAAAGGCGGCGGCTGTTCTTCTCGCTATGGGAAAGGGCGTCGCCGGCCGGCTGTTGAAATATTTCACCCAGGCCGAACTGCAGACCATTATCTCATCCGCCCAGTCGCTGCGCGCTATTCCGCCGGACGAGCTCCTGTTGCTCGTCTCCGAGTTCGAAGACCTCTTCACCGAGGGCGCCGGACTGATGGACAACGCCAAGGCGATCGAGGCCATTCTTGAAGAAGGCCTGACGCCCGACGAGGTCGACAGCCTGCTCGGCCGCCGCACCGCATTCCAGGCCTACGAAACCTCGATCTGGGATCGCCTCAGCGAGGCGGAGCCGACATTCATCGCACAGTTCCTGCTGCGCGAACATCCGCAGACCGTCGCCTATATTCTTTCGATGATGCCCTCCTCCTTCGGCGCCAAGGTGCTGCTGCAGCTTCCCGACAACCGCCGCGCCGACATCATGAACAGAACGGTCAACATGAAGGCGGTCAGCCCGAAGGCTGCGCAAATCATCGAAAACCAGGTCATGACGCTGCTTGCCGAGGTCGAGGCAGAGCGCAATGCAGCCGGCTCGACGAAGGTCGCCGATCTTATGAACGAGCTCGACAAGCCGCAGGTCGACACGCTGCTCAGCTCGCTCGAATCGATCAGCCGCGAGTCGGTCAACAAGGTCCGCCCGAAGATCTTCCTGTTCGAGGACCTCATGTACATGCCGCAGCGCAGCCGCGTCATGCTGCTCAACGACATCTCGACGGACGTGCTCACCGTCGCGCTGCGCGGGTCGCCCCCGGAGATCCGCGAATCGGTTCTCTCCGCCATCAGCCCACGCCAGCGCCGCATGATCGAATCGGATCTGCAGAGCGGCATGGGTGGCGTCAATCCGCGCGAGATCGCGATTGCCCGCCGCGCCGTGGCGCAGGAAGCGATTCGCCTGGCCAATTCCGGCCAGATCGAGCTCAAGGAAAAGGAAGGCGACGCTTCGGCGGCCGCCTAACACGTCGAGACTGTTGACAAATCCGGCATGCCGAAAGGCGGCTGTTGATCGCCGTGCCACAGGCGACTACCCTTCCAGCAACAGACCGCGCTCTAAAGCGCGTCGCATAGAACTCGGTTCCTGCGACGCGCTTTAGGTCTTTGTTCTGATGCATGTCATTATCCCAAAACCGCTGCACGTTTTTGGGCGACAAGCATTAGCTGCGGCCTATTTCTTTGAAGAGGGCCGCGACTTGGCAGACGATGACAAGGACAGCAAAACAGAAGCCCCAACCGCGAAAAAGCAAAGCGATGCCGCGGAAAAGGGCAACGTGCCGTCTTCGCGCGAACTTTCGATCTTTGCGACGATCCTCGCGACCTTCATTTACCTCGTATTCTTCCTTCCAGAAAGTGTCGGGCGCATGACTGAAATGCTGCGCGACATCTTCGAGCAGCCCGACCAGTGGAAGATCGAGACGGGACCGGATGTGCTGGCGCTGTTCGTCCGGATCGGCTGGGCAAGTGCGGCGCTGGTGGCGCCCGCCTTCATCCTATTCATGGTGTTCGGCGTCGCCTCCTCCGTCTTTCAGAATCTGCCGACGCCGGTGCTCGAACGCATCCGCCCGCAGGTCTCGCGGATCTCGCCGATCAAAGGCTGGTCACGGCTGTTCAGCGTGCCCGGCCTGGTCGAATTCGGAAAGTCGCTGTTCAAGGTGGTCGTCGTCGGGGTGATCCTGTTCTTCGTGCTCAGGAGCGAATATTTCGGCTCGATCGACGCGATGTTCTCCGATCCGCAGACGATCCTGGTGCGAATGATGGCGGCGATGCGCAAGATCATCATCGTCATGCTGATCGCCACGGCTATCGTGGCGATCGCCGATCTTTTCTGGACGCGCCATCACTGGTTTACCGAGCTGAAAATGACGCGGCACGAGGTGAAGGAAGAAAACAAGCAGGCGCAGGGCGATCCCTTCGTCAAGAGCCGGCAGCGCTCGCTGATGCGCGACCGGGCGCGCCGGCGCATGATCGCCAACGTGGACCGCGCGACGCTGGTGATTGCAAACCCGACGCACTATGCGGTGGCGCTGCGCTACGCGCGCGAAGAGAACGACGCGCCGGTGGTGCTGGCCAAGGGTCAGGACCTGATTGCGCTCAAAATCAGGGAGATCGCCGAGAAGAACGGCATACCGGTGTTCGAAGATCCGCCACTTGCGCGCTCCATGTTTGCGCAAGTCTCGATCGATAGTGTCATCCCGTCAGTCTTTTATAAGGCGGTAGCGGAGCTCATCCACCGGGTCTACGCTGCGGACGCCAGGAACAAACGGGTGAGATAAGCCGAATGAAAAAATGCCCCCACTCTACGCAGCGTGAAAAGATCCTTGCAGACGCGATCAGCCCGGTCGCTACCGAACTGCGACTTCTGGATGCTTCTGACCTTATTTCACTGCTGCGCTTCGAGTATTACGGCAATCTTTCCGATCTCGTCGCTTCGGCGGCGGAGCTTTTCTTTCATCCGGGCACGGTGAATTTCGGCCTGGGCGGCAATTATACTCTGGAGTGGGGCGGCAAGCCCGAAGTCGTTCTCGATCTGGAAATCAAGCCGCGCGGCGTCACCGTCTACGCACAGCTCACTCTTGCCGAAGATCACGCCGGCATCGAGATCAGCCATATCGCTTTCCAGGAGCCCTCGGCCGATCCGGACGAAAACACCATCTTCCTCAAAAAGAGCCTTCGGGAAGCGCGTTACAGCGTCAACCAGCCGCCGCAGGCGCTGACCGGCTGACTTTCTTCCATGCACACTTTTGCGCGACATGCTCTCGCGCGTCTCAAAAGACGCGCGGCGCTGAAAGGCACAACGCGTGGGTTCAGCTGATATAACCGAGCCGGATCGCCTTGGCGATCGCCTGGATGCGGTTGACGGAATCGAGCTTGATGGTCGCCGAGCCGAGATAGGCGTTCACCGTGTGCACGGACAGGCCGAGCTTGTCGGCAATCTCTTCGCTGATGCGGCCGTCGCCGGCAAGCTGCAGACAGGCGATCTCGCGTTCGCTGAGCGCCTCGGCGGCAGCCGTGCGGCGTTCGTCGAGCGAGAGCAGATCCATCATGATATGGCAGCAGCGACCGTGCAGCTCGACGATGGTATCGCTCGAAGGATCGATCTCATCGCCGGTGAAAAGGATGAAACCATTGCCGACGGCGCCGAGCCGCACCGGAAAGGCAAGGCCGGAGAAAGACAGGATACCGTCCTGCAGCCGGGTCATGAACGGCGAGAAGTCTGCCGGACCGGGTGCCGCGCGGTCGTAACCGCCGGCCCATGAGAGCGGCAGCAGCGACTTGTCGATATGATCGAGAAGAATATCGCCGTAGGCATCCGTGAAGGCCTTGCCGAAACCGGCATTGGAAGAACCCCAGTTCTCAAGCTCGCAGACAAGCCGCTGCTTTGCCGGAAGGCCAGAGCCGCTGACGCGGAAGATCGCGAAGCCTTGCGCATCGGCGAGCTTCTGCATCGCGATCAGCCGCGGAAAAAGATCGGACCGGCTGGAAATCCTGTTCACACGCACCGTGCGCAGCTGCTCGGCGCTGCTCATCGTCCTGCCTGCTGGATAGCCCATAGATCCCCCTATACGAGATTATTGCGGACGGCGAAGGCTATGGCCTCGGACCGGGTCTTGGTCGCCGTCTTGCGCATCACGCTGGTGATGTAGTTGTTGATGGTATTGCGAGAGATTCCGAGGATCATCGCGATCTCGTCGCTGGTCTTGCCCTCGGCGATCCAGAACAGGCATTCCAGTTCGCGGTCGGTCAATTCGAAATCGCGATCGACCTTCGTCCCACCGCAGCGCAGGAAGCTCGCGACATAACCTGCAAGCAGGCCTACGTCCCGCAGGCGCTCCGGCGAAAGGATGAACCCCTCGCCGAACAGGAACATCAAGGCCAGCCGCGACCGGCCGACATTGAAGGTCACCGAACAATATTGACGGCTGGCGCCATCCGGAACCTCGGCACTGTCAGGCAGAAGAGCAAAATTCGGCTGGAATACCTGCATGCATTTTTCCAGCTCCGTCGACCGGGCATAGCCGCGAACCAGATCATTGGCGATGTCCCTGACAAGATCGAAAGGCCAGTCAGACGAAACGATGAAATCGAGGCCACTTTCCTGAAGAAGATCGCAGCGCGCCAGAAGGTAGTGCGACGCACCCACGTAGTCCGTCAATGCGCGCAAACCAGACTGCAACCTGCCGGTGCTGGCGACACCGTGGAGGCGCTGGAGCAGCTCATCGCGCGGCAACAGATCCGGCACCACCGCATTCGCGAAATTCGCCATATGCCTCTCGCCTTTGCTCGCCTGAATTACATTCATATCCATTGGCAATGTCCTGCGGCTGAGAAACGATCGAACTCGGTGCAACAGCAATTTTTCTGCAAGGGATTCAATTCAAGTCCCGCTCGAATCCCATTTCGAATCACCCAAGGGTAAGCCAGTCGATGCAAATCACCATCTCCGACTTCTAGGGATTTACTTTCGCTGTCGCCAATGCACTGATTCGACCGCTCGTTCCAGCCTTCAAGATATAGGGAGGCTAAGGTGATTCTGGCGGTATCGCAACTTGCTTCGCGTTTTACGCGAGTCCGTCTCATCATATCGCCCTACAGCCGCATTTCAGTGGTCGGGTCTTTCGCATTTCCAGTCACGGCTTTTCAGCAAACAGCGATTGGGATCCAGCTTCGGTATCGACATGAAAAAAGGCCGGTTGCCCGGCCTTTCCTTTACGCTGCTTCGTCGATCGCCCATTTCCTGAGGATTTTCGCGGCGCGTTCCTCGTTGATCTCGACCATACGGGAAAGCTTGCGTTCCGGGCCTTCCTTGACGCGACGATTGAAGTTTCCATCGTCGTCGCCGAGGCTGAGCAGGTCCTCGGTACTGTCGAAGCCGAAGTCGGACCCGAAGCCGTCCATGAGAGCGCCACCGGGCGCTCCCGATGCAGGCGCGAAGTCCGGAAGCTCGAGGCCGGCCGCTTCCGGCGTCGCGTCGCCGAAAGCCGCGGAGCTGCCGTTGCCGTTGATGCTGCGCACCAGGGGCCGCAGGCCCATCCAGACCACCACGAAGGCGACCGCGACAAAGGCGAGTGAGTTGATAATGCCGGCAAGGTTGCGGCTCAGCATGTCCATGACGCGGACGCCACCGGTGGCGTCTTCGAGCAACTGGTTCTCGAGGAAGTCCATGGCCGTCACGGTGACGACGTCGCCGCGCTTGGCGTCGATGCCGGCCGCCGAAGCGACGATCTTCTGCATTTCGGCAAGATAGGCGTCGACCTTGGTCTGATCGGCGGGCTCACCGACCATCTTGGCGATGCGGCCCTTGTTGACCACCACGGCGATCGAAAGCTTTTCGACCTTGTAGCTGCTGCGGGTCGTCGCCGTCGTCTTGCTGTTGATTTCGTAGTTGGTCTGCTCTTCGCGCTTGTCGGACTTGTCTTGCGATTCAGGCCCGGCGGAACCGCCGGCCTCGGGAGCCGCCTGCGGAATGTTCTGCTCGACCGTCGTCGCGCTATCGGACTGCTTCTGCTGCGACTGCTGAGCTTCCTTCGTCGAGCGGACCGAGCGTTCGACCTTGGATTCGGGATCGTAGGTCGTTTCCTGGATCTGCTGGGCGTCGGTGTTGAGATCGGCGGTGACGCTGGAGCGGAAGTTGTCCATGCCGAGGAAGGGTGCCAGAGCTTTGTCGATGTTGGATTCGACTTCCTGCTGAACGTTCTGGACGATGTTGAGCGAGCGGTTCAGCGAGCTGTTGCTCGCCTCGTCGCCGGAAGCGAGCAACTGGCCGGCGGAATCGAGGATGGTCACGTCATCGACGTCGAGCCCCGGCACGGCCGAGGCGACGAGATGGCGGATCGAGGTCGCCGCGCTGCGCCCGGTGGTGGCGCTGGCGCGAATCATGACGGATGCGGTCGGTTTCTGCTCCGCCTTCCGGAAGTTGCCAACCTCCGGCATGACGATATGGACGCGCGCGGCTGTTATACCCGAGATCGACTGGATGGTACGGGCGATTTCGCCTTCCAGCGCTCGAACCCGCGTTACCTCCTGCATGAAGGAGGTCAGGCCGAGGGAGCCGACATTGTCGAAGAGTTCATAACCGGCATTGGCGCTGTTCGGCAGGCCGCGCTCGGCGAGCATCAGGCGGGCCTTGCCCGTCATCCCCGCGGGAACGCTGATGCTGGTGCCGTCCGTGCCGACCTGGAAATTGATGTTGGCTTCGGCAAGCGCCATGCTGATCTGGTTGAGATCCGGTGAGTCCAGCCCGACATAGAGCGTTTCCTGTGCCGGCTTGTTGACGAAAAGGGCGGCCGCAAGGATGATTGCAATGGAAACGGCACCGACGCCTCCAAGAATCATCAGGCGTGTTCGGCCCAGGGAACCGAAGTTCTTAAAGATCTGAACTAATTGATTTAACAGATTCATTCTGTTCTCGCACGATCCGTCAAAGACAAAGCAGGCTTATTGCCTCATCAGACGAATAGTCGGCGAAACTTGTGCGAGCGTTTCGTGAGAGCGTGCGGGAGTGAAAAGGCCTAAAGTAATTCCAGCCAAACTGCGCAGCGGTTTTGCGTCCGGAATTGCGCAAGAACAAGGAGAGAGCGTTTCCGTGACTCGGAGAAAAACGGGGGCGTTCTAAAGCATGTCGCGCAAAAGTGTACGGCGGTTTTGCGACAACGACATGCGTAAAAACAAAGACCTAAAGCGCGAGGAACGAATCTGAAAGATCGCGACGCGCTTTAGAAGAAATCGAAGTCACCGGCTGCCTTGCTCAATGGCTGGGAGTGGCCGTGGCGTGTGGCGCCGCCCAATGCCTTCTGCATCTCTGCCAGCTTGACGAGGCTGAGCGCGGTTGCGACGTCGACTGCCCAGCCGTGCGGGATTTCGCCGGTGATGGTATCGATGAATTCAGCAAGGCCGCGCGATTTCTGCACGGCCAGATCAATGCCCTGCATGACCTTCATGGCATCCGGCGAATTCAGGATTTCGGCGCCGCCGATTTCGAGAAGCTGCGGCTCGATGCGCTCGATGAGGTAGGCGACATCGTGCAGTTCGGACACGATGCGCATCAGGATGTCGCTCAGCGCTTCGACAGGCGCAGGCGGCTCCATCATCTGGGTAAATGTCATATGAAAATCCTCGCCATCAAAAAAATTCGATACTGGTTTCGACGGGTTTCTGCGGAGCGGCGGGGCGCTGCTCGAGAGCGACGGTTCTCTGCGTTTCGGCGCCGGTCAGGGGGTATTGCCGGGCACGACCGGAGACCGGCCAATATTCAAGCTTGCGTCCGTGTTCTCCGCCGGTCGAGGAACCGACCACCGGAATGCCTTCATCCCTGAGGAACTGCACGGCGAAGGCCGCGTTCTGCTCACCGACATTGGAGAATGTCGAGATCGTCTTCGCGCCGCCGAAGATCTTTGCCTCCAGCCGGTCGCGCCGGGCGCCCTGCTTCAGGAGACCGTTGATCAGCAGTTCCATCAGATGCACGCCGTACCGCGTTGCATCGCCGCCTGATGTCGGCGACGTCGCCGAACCGGGCAGCAGAAAGTGGTTCATGCCGCCGACACCGGCGACAGGATCTCTGAGGCACGCAGCCACGCACGAACCGAGAATGGTCGAGAGGACCGCATTCGGATCGTTCAGAACCTTGTACTCGCCCTGAATGATGTGCACGCGGCGGGCTGCCCCCTCAGTGATCATTTCAGGGCTCCAAACACGGCTTCGATCGCCGCTTTCATCTTCTCGATCGTGAATGGCTTGGCGAGCACGTTGTTGGCGCCGAGCTGAGCCGCCTTCTGCACCAGTGCGCGGTCGCCCTGGGCGGTCAGGATGATGAAGGCCGCCTTCTTGGTGTTGGGGTTGGTGCGCACCGCCTGAAGGAAGCCGATGCCATCCATCTTCGGCATGTTGAAGTCCGAGATCACCAGGTGGTGCGGCTGCTCGGACATGATCTTCATGCCCTGCTCACCGTCGCCGGCCGACGTGATCTGCTTGAAACCGAGCTGGGTCAGCGCGTCACTGAGCAGCAACCGGCTCGTTACCTGATCGTCGACGATCAGAACTTTGATTTTCTCCGCGATCGACATTTATTCGGTCCCTTCCTTTCGGGCGGCTGTCATTTTCAATATTTCTTCACCGATGGCAGACAGCGGCAGCTGCTGCTCAACGGCGCCAAGTTCATGAGCAACCCTTGGCATTCCGTAAACGACACAGGTTTTTTCGTTCTGGCCGAGGGTTCTGGCGCCGGCGTGGCGCATTTTCAACAATCCGGCGGCGCCATCGCGGCCCATTCCGGTCAAAATCACGCCGACAGCGTTGCGGCCCGCCAGTTCCGCGACCGAATCGAACAGCACGTCCACCGAGGGGCGGTGACCGTTGACCGGCGCGCGGTCGATGAGACGGCAGCACGGTGCCGAGGCACCACTGACCTGCAGGTGCCGCTCGCCGCCGGGGGCCAGATAGATCTTGCCGATTTCGAGCCGGGCGCCGTCGGTCGCTTCCTGCACCACCGGCGCACAGAGGCGGTTCAGCCGTTCGGCAAAGCTCTTGGTGAAGGTCGGCGGCATATGCTGGGTGATGACGGTCGGCGGGCAATTCGCCGGAAATTTCTGCAGCACGGCAATGAGTGCCTCGACGCCGCCGGTCGACGAGCCGATCGCGACGATCTTGCGGCCGACGCGGAAGTCGGCGACCGAGGGTGGTGGCGCGACGGCAGCGACGGGCTGGGAATACTGGCGTTGCGTGCGGGCGGCTGCCTTGACCTTCTCGGCGAGGTCGCCGAAAGGCCTGAGTTCGCCCGGCGCCGGCTTGCCGACACAGTCGAACGCGCCGATCTCCAGCGCCGCAAGCGTCGCCTCGGCGCCGCGATGGGTCATCGTGGATACCATGATGACCGGCATCGGACGCAGCGTCATGATCTTTTCGAGGAAATCGAGGCCGTTCATGTTCGGCATCTCGATGTCGAGCGTCAGGACGTCGGGGTTCAGCCGCTTGATCGCCTCGCGCGCTTCCAGAGCGTCGCCGGCCTGGCCGATGACGTTGACCTCGGGGTCGGAACTCAGCACGGCGGTGATCAGGCCCCGCATCGTCGGCGAGTCGTCAACAACGAGAACTCTTGCCGGAGCGCTCATGCCTTCCTCCCGAGACCTTTGGCCGTATAGCGATAGGTCGTGATGCCGATATTGTCGAAGACGTGTTTTGCCTCACCCGAAACACGCTCGGAATGGCCGATATAGAGATGACCGCCCTCCGGCAGCAGACCGGCAAAACGCTGCCAGATCTTCATCTGCGTCGGCTCGTCGAAATAGATGACGACGTTGCGGCAGAAGATGACGTCGAACTTGCCCTTGAACGGCCATTGCGCCATCAGGTTCAGCTCGTTGTAGGTGATCAGCCGCTTCACGCGGTCGTCGACCTGGAACTTCCTGCGGCCCTGCACCTCAACTTCGCTGAACCATTGCTTGCGCATGGCCGGTGACACGGTTTCGAGCGCATTTTCGTCATAGGCGCCGGCGCGGGCGATCGCGAGGATCTTCGGATCGATGTCGGTCGCCAGGATCTTGAAGTCGTAATCGGCGACATTCGGCATCAGCGACAGCACCGTCAGCGCGATCGAATAGGGTTCCTGCCCGTCGGAAGAGGCAGCCGACCAGATGCGCACCCTGCCGCCCGATCTCGCCCGCTGCAGAAGCTCCGGCAGGACATGGTCGCGCAGATGGTCGAAATGGTGGTTTTCGCGAAAGAAGCGGGTAAAATTGGTCGTCAGATGCGAGAGCATCTCGCGGCGCGGCGCAGCACCCGCCGGCGAGGCGACGAGGTCGCAATACTCCCGGAAGCCGGACAGGCCGAGATTGCGGATATGCTTCGACAGGCGCGAATAGACGAGCGACGCCTTCGTCTCGTTGAGGAAGATGCCGGCATCTGAATAGATCATCGCGGCGATCTCAGTGAGGTCGCGGCGCGTCAGCGGATATTCTCCGCTTGCCAGGACCTCGTCGGATCCCTGCCTCTGATCTTTTGCGCCCATTACACTCATGCGGCTTCGCTTTCGGTCTCTGGAAAGAGGGATTCGAGTTCGATCAGGCAGATCATGCGCTTCTCGATGGCGAGAACGCCGCGGGCAAATTGACGCTCGAGTTCGGAGGAGATCTCGGGCGTCGGCTGGATGGTTTCGTCGGTCACCGTCAGGATATCGGAAACGGCATCGACCAGCAGGCCGACAACCTTGCGCCGGACCTGGGCGACGATGATGACATGACGGGCAGTCGGATCGGCCGGCTTCATGCCGAGCCGGGCCGCAAGATCGATGATCGGCAGCACCGCGCCGCGCAGGTTGATGACACCCAGCATATAGCCAGGCGAATGCGGCATCGCGGTTGCCGGGGTCCAGCCGCGGATTTCGCGAACCGACATGATGTTCACGCAAAATTCCTGATCCCCGATGCGGAACGCGATCAGCTCGCGATCCCCCTCGTTCAGATTTTTTACAGTGTACGACATTCCCTTATCCCACCGCTGCTAAAGACATTTCCGCTTTGAGCGACTGGCCGCGCGAGGCGCCGACGACCGCGTCGACATCGAGGATGAGAGCGACGCGCCCGTCACCGAGGATGGTGGCGGCGGCAATGCCCGGCACATGGGTGTAGTTCGCTTCCAGGCTCTTGATGACCACCTGGCGCTGACCCTGGATGGCGTCGACCATCAGGGCGCGCTGGCCGCCGCCTTCGGATTCCACCAGAAGCGCCACGCCCTCGACCGGATTGGCCTGCGTCGCGCGGAAGTTCAGGATGCGGCCGACATCGACCAGCGGGCAGAAGCTGTTGCGGATCGAGATCAGCCGGTGGTTCGCACCGAAGGAGTGGATCGCGGCCGCTTCCGGCTGCAGGGTTTCGACGATTGCCGTCAGCGGCACGACCAGCGTCTGGCCGGCGACGGTGACCACCATGCCGTCGAGGACGGCGAGCGTCAGCGGCAGGCTCATGGTGAAGACCGAGCCGTGACCCGGCTTCGAGGTGATGTTGATGCGGCCGCCGAGCGCCTGGATCGAACGCTTGACGACGTCCATGCCGACGCCGCGGCCGGAGATGTCTGAGATCTTATCGGCCGTCGAGAAGCCCGGCAGGAAGATCAGGTTGTCGATTTCCTCGTCCGACAGGTTGGAATCGGCCGGGATGAGGTCGTTGTCGATCGCCTTCTGACGGACCTTCTCGCGGTTGATGCCGGCGCCGTCGTCGGCAAGCTCGATCAGGATGCGTCCCGAACGATGCTTGGCGGTCAGGCGGACCGTGCCTTCGGTGTTCTTGCCGGCGGCTGCACGCTTTTCGGGCGTTTCGATGCCGTGGTCGACGGCATTGCGGATCATGTGGGTCAGCGGTTCGGCCAGCTTGTCGATGACCGTCTTGTCGACTTCGGTGTTTTCACCTTCGGTGATCAGGCGGATCGACTTGCCGGTCATGTCGGCGATTTCGCGAACGATACGCGACATGCGCTGGAAGACCGGCTTCACCGGCTGCGCACGGATCGCCATGACCGAGTCCTGGATCTCGCGGGTGAGCTGCTGCAACTCCTCGAGGCCCATATTGATCGAGGAGGTGCCGGTCGTATCATTCTCGATGACGCTCTGCGACAGCATCGCCTGGTTGATGACCAATTCGCCGACGAGGTTGATGAGGCGGTCGACACGGTCGAGATCGACGCGGATGGTCTGGCCGGCACCGGCGGCATTGTTCTGGGCGGCGGCACTTGCTGCGGCCGCTGCGGCGGCTGCCGATTCCTTCTTCTCGACGCGGGCGGCGACAATCTGCGTGACGTTGGAGGCAGTCTCGGCGGCGGCAACGGCTGCAGCCGTCTCCTCGGCCCGCGCGTCTCCGGCGGAAACCTCTTCCATTGCGCCCGTTTCGTCCAGGATCGACAGATCGAAGGGAACCGGTACCATCGGCAGTTCGTCGTTGCTGGTCGCGTCAGCCCTTGCTTCTTCGACCGGCTTGACCGTCAGTTCGCAATCCCACTCGGCGAATTCGAAGACGGTGCGGATGGCGTCCTCGCCCTTGTCCGTCTTGATCGTGACGTTCCAGAAGAAATAAGCGCCTTCCGGATCGAGTTCCTCAAGGCCCGGCAGGTCATCCGTATTGCAATAGATCGTCATTTCACCCAGGCGCGAGAGATCACGCAGCAGCAGGGTGGCGTCATTGCCCTTGGAATAGAGCTCGTAGCGCGGCTTGAAGATGACTTCATAGGTCGGCATGCCGCCCGCATCGTCTTCGCCGCCAAAATCGTCGAAGGAAAAGGGGACCGGCTGGAAGCCGCTGTCGTCCGTCGGCTTGGGGGTCGGCGCCGGAGCGGCCGATGCTGCCTTTGCGGCGGCCTTCGGCGCGGGCGCCTCGGCTGACGCAGAGGGAGACGGCAATTCGCCGTTGGCCAGCGCCTCGAGCTCCTTGACGAGGCCGCGGCTGCGGCTTTCATCGACGCTGCCGCCGTCGCGCGCAGCATTCGTCAGGTCGGCGAGCACGTCGGCCGACTTCAGCATCACCTTCAGGACATCCTGGTTCGGCTCAAGCTTGTTGGATCGAACGCAATCGAGAGTGGTCTCGAAGACATGGGCGAAGGCGACCAGATCGTCAAGGCCGAAGGCGCCGGCGCCACCCTTGATCGAATGCACGGCACGGAACACCGCATTGACGGTTTCCGGATCGCGATCGCCATCATTCAATTTCAGAAGACCGGATTCCAACTCGGCGAGCTGTTCCTCGCACTCCTGGAAAAAGATCTCTTTGATTTCGTTCATATCCATAGGAGCAAATCCTGGGTTTAAGCGGTTACACGCTCAATGGCATCGATCAGCTTGGCCGGGTCGAAAGGCTTGACGATCCAGCCCGTGGCACCGGCCTGGCGGGCGCGGTTCTTCTTTTCCGCGTCGCTTTCGGTGGTCAGGACCAGGATCGGGATCGCCCGATATTTCTCGTTGCGGCGGACACCTTCGATGAAGCCGAAACCGTCGAGGCGCGGCATGTTGATGTCGGTCACGATGACGTCGGGATTGGACTCTTCGAGAACCTCGAGGCCCTCGATGCCGTCTTCCGCCTGGATCGTCTCGAAGCCGGCATTGTTCAGCGTCACGAGAAGCATGTTTCGGATGGTGCGGGAATCATCCACGGTCAGCACTTTTTTCTTCATTGCCGAATCTCCTTGGCAAGCAGGTGGTCAATATTGACGCCAACCAGCTGCATGGTTTTCTGAAATGCGTCGGACACCTTGGAGAAGGTGAACGGCTGCTTGTCCTGCTCCCAGGTCTTCTCGGCGGACATCAGAACCTGGGCGCAAAGCGCACCGATCCGTTCGACGCCGGAAGCGTCTATCGAAAGACCGCTACCCCGGAGAGAAAGGAGTTTATCGCGCAAGGCGGAAGCCTCGTTGAGGTCGAGCACCGCTGTCAAATCCAGCGTTTTGCCACTCTTCTTTGCTGCCATCAGCTTTTCCTTGTCCCCTTGTCCCCGGCCCGAAAAGACAGGCTGAGGCAATCATCCGATAGGTTAGTAAACATTCCGCCCACCTCCGACGCTTGCGAAGGGCTGTGGAAGGCCAAAATCTTCATTTTCGTATTCGTCGACGACCGGTGCCGGGCGGGTAGCGCCCTCAAGGGCGCGCGGCGGTGTCACGCGCACCGGCGCCGGGCGCCCGGCAGTGGCGTTTTCCCGGGCGATGCGGAATTCGCGAATCGTCTGGCCGAGCTCGAGAATGACGGTGTGGAGGTGGTCGGCGCCTTCGGCCGAGCGCTCCGCAAGGCCGGCGCTATCGGCCACCTCGCCACCCAGGCCCTTGACGTCGGCTGTCACGCTGTCGAGGCTTGCGGCATGTTCGCCGGTTCGGGTGGCGATGCCTGATATGGCGGCGTTGATGTCGGTGACCTGACGCACGATGCTGCCGATCGAATCCTGTGTGCGGCCAACCATCTGCACGCCGGCATCGACCTGCGCCTTGGTCGTCGTCACCAGGGTTTTGATCTCGCGGGCGGCTTCGGCCGAACGCTGGGCAAGGGCGCGGACTTCCTGGGCGACGACGGCAAAACCGCGGCCGGAATCGCCGGCGCGGGCGGCCTCGATGCCGGCATTCAGCGCCAGAAGATTGGTCTGGAAGGCGATCTCGTCGATCGCGCCGATGATCTGGCCGATCTTTTCGGCCGACTGCTCGATATCGGCCATGGCGCTGATCGCGCGGCCGACGACCTCGCCGCTTTCCTCGACGGCAGCGCGCGTCGTGGCGGCCGCCTGTTCGGCAGCGCGGCTGTCGGCGGCGCCGTCGCGCACACTGCCGGCGATGCCGGCAAGGGCAGCGGCGGAAAGCTGCAGCCGGTCGGCCTGGCCGGACGCCGTGCTTGCAAACTGCCGCGACAGACCCGCAAGTGAGCCCGTCGCCGCTTCGGCCTTGACCGTGCGCTCGGTAATAGTGGTGAATTCGGCCTGGAGGCCATCCAATGCACTGTTCAGCGCGACAGCGATGCCGCCATAGGCGCCGTCGCTGTCGACCGGCGCGCGTCGCGTCAGGTCGCGTGCGGACAGGCCGTCGATGACATCGCCGAAGATCCGGATGATTTCGGCCTCGTTGGCGGCGCGCTGATCGGCGAGCGCGCGCTGCTCCCCGGCGCGCAGCGCATTGAAGCGGAGCGAGACGGCAATTTCCACATCGACCATGACGATGCGGATGATCGCCGTCATCAGGTCGGAGATTTCGCGGGTGCGGCGCTTGGCCGACGGCAGCAGTGGACGGCCGGCGATCTCTTCGGCGAGGCCGGAAACGAGATGCTCCAGCATGACGCCATGGCCGGCCACGTGCCAGCGCGGGTCAAGACCCATCTTGCTTTCGGTATCGGAGAGAACCTTGACGCGCTCGGCATAGAGGCTGTCGAACCGTGCATCCGTCAGCACGTCCCAATGCGAAGATTGCAGATCGTGCAGGCGCTCGACCTGGCGCTCGCTCTCGAAATTGCGCGAGGCGTCTGGGAATGACTGGAACCGGTGGAAGAGATCCCTGAGGCCCGCCTTCAGATGGGCTTCAAGCGCCGGCCGGTTACGGCGCACCAGCTCGCACTGGTCGGCATCGAGACCGGCAAAGCGCAGGCGGTCGCGCAAGCTGCCTGCCTGCGCTCCACGAGCCTGATCTGATGGCATGTCCTGCCTCAACGCCTGTCCCCAACCACTTTCCGGGCGAAAGCCCGGCCAAAAACTTGTGCAGCATCCGATGAACGCGAAGCGTTGAGACGGTCCTCACCACCGGTTACAACCGGCGGAGCGAAGCCCCCTGATCAGCTATGTTTCGGAGCTGTCTGAAGAGATGGATACCGGATCAACCCGGTACGGCGGGACGGCGTCATGCCTGGTGGGAACGAGTGCATCTTCCCATTCCGACGTGTAGACCAATGTTTATGGTTAATTCCTTGCTTGAAGGTTAATAAGCCTTTCGGAGGACAGGCTTTTCAAGCAATTCAAGGCAGTTCGCAGCAAATACTGTTGCGGAGTTGCATGGCTGCTACAAGGCACACGCAAGCTCCGTGTTATATGCCGGTCGATAACCAAGACATGACGTCGACAAGGACAGAGCAATGATTGTTCTCGGATTGGGTGCCTGCTTGATTGCAATGACGCTGCTTGCTGCCGTCGCCCGCCTCGATTCCATCGCCGCAAACCGCGACATCCGCGCCCTTCGGGTGTTCTAAACGCGTCGCAATCTTTCAGATACGCTCCGCGCGCTTTAGGCTTTATTTCCACCATGTCGTTGTCGCAAAACCGCTGCACAGTTTTGCGTGACATGCTTTAGACCCACCCTTCCCGTTGGCAGTCCGGCACCTTTGGTGTATCGCACTCGCGCCTTTCATGTCAGCGGAACTATCGGTTCATGTCCCCCAGATCTGGTCTCCTCATCGTTCTTGGCTTCACGCTCTGGCGCGTCGTCATGCTCAATTTCGATACGACGGACCTTTTCGTCGACGAGGCGCAGTACTGGTTCTGGTCGCAAAACCTCGACCTCGGCTATTATTCCAAGCCGCCGATGATTGCGTGGGTGATCCGGGCGATGACCGAGCTTTCCGGCTCCAACGCCATCTATTGGATCAGGCTGCTCGGACCGCTGATCCACATGGCAGCAGCACTGGTGCTGATGAAGACGGCAAAACGTTTCGTCGGGCCGGAGATCGAAGGCTGGACGGGCGCCACTTACATCACGCTCCCCGGTGTGGCGCTTTCTTCGGTGTTCTTCTCGACCGACGTGATCCTGCTGTTCTTCATCGCGATCGCCTTGCTTGCCTATTTCGGCCTGACGCAGCGGCGCTCGGTCGGGCTGGCGCTCGTCATGGGCCTTGGCGTCGGCCTCGCCTTCCTGACGAAATATGCCGTGCTGTTCGTCGTTCCGGGCGGAGCGATTGCCCTCCTCCTCATTCCGGCGGCCCGCATCGCCATTCGCGATTTCATCATCGCGGTCGCGGTCGCGGCGGTCGTCGCCCTGCCGAACCTCTGGTGGAACCTGCAGCACGACAACACGACGGTGCGACATACCCAGGACATCGCCCATTGGAGCGAACTCGGCATCAATCTCCGTCGCGGGCTTGAATTCTTCTCCGCCCAATTCGGCGTCGTCGGGCCGATCATCTTCTTTGCGATGCTCTGGGCGGTCTACCGGATGATCAGAGGCAGGAGCGACGATCGGGAAAAGATGCTGGTCTGGCTGTCGATGCCGGTCGTGCTGCTCATCACGCTGCAGGCAACGGTCGCCAAGGCCTATGCCAACTGGGCGGTGACCGCCTATGTCGCAGGCACCATCCTTGCCGTCTGGCTGCTCTACCTGAAGTGGCCGAAGGGGCTCAGGCTGTCGCTCACCATCAACGGCATCGCCAGCCTGCTCTTTCCGCTGGCGACGATCTTTCCGCATCAGTTGCTGCTGCCGAACGGCGACGCGCTGATGAAGCGCTATCTCGGCCGCGCCGAGGTCAGCCGCGAGGCCGCAGCACTCGCAGCTCAGGCCGGCACCGACATTATCGTCACCGACAATCGCGACATGGTCGCCGATCTTTTCTATACGCTGCGGGATGCATCCGACAGGATCTATGCGCGAGCGCCCGCCGGCCTTCCGGAAAGCTATTACGAGCAGGAATTCGCTCTGCCCGCCGGCATCACCGGCAAGGTGCTTTTCCTAACGGACGGGGCCTTTACCTGCGCCACCGAGACGCCCGAGGTGCTGAAGAACTGGCAGCCGACGGAGGGCAACTACAAGGGTAAGACGCTTTCCATCTACAAGGTCTCTGCCACCTGCCTGGCGCCCTGAGGTTTCAGCCCGTTTTATGACAGCGCCAAGCTTTTTTCAGAGGCGCGGCGCGGTAACACTTTGTATTGCTGCATCATTTTATTAGGCAGTGGGCAGGCAGAGACCGGTGCCCGTCCCTTCGATCTCCACGAATTTGACGCCGCCTTCCTCGAAGGCGAGGCGCAGCTGCGCCTCCGTCGCACGATGGATGTCGTGGTGCCGGCCCTCGTAATCGCGGATGGTGCTGCGCGAGACGGCGGCCTTTTCAGCAAGGTCTGTCTGGGTCCAGTCCAGCAGGCCGCGCGCCGCGCGGCAGAGAGCGGGAGTGAGAATTGTTTCTCTTGCGCCTTGACCCATGATTTCAAGTTGCCCATATTGGTCGATATAACCCATATATGTCATATTACGAACGGGATTTCCAGATCGGGAGACAATGATGCCACACGATACGCCCTTGATTTCGACAATCGTCGGCGGCCTTGTGCTGGCTTTCATCTTCGGCGCCTTCGCCCATCGGCTGCGGATGCCGCCGCTCGTCGGTTATCTGATCGCCGGCGTGCTCGTGGGGCCACATACGCCGGGTTATGTGGCAGATCAGAACCTTGCGCCGGAGCTTGCCGAAATCGGCGTCATCCTGCTGATGTTCGGCGTCGGGCTGCATTTCTCCCTGAAAGACCTGCTGTCGGTGCGCGGCATCGCCGTGCCGGGCGCGATCGTGCAGATCGCTTTTGCGACATTGCTCGGCTGGGGGCTCGGCGCCTTCATGGGCTGGTCGACCGGCGGCAGCCTGGTCTTCGGCCTGGCGCTTTCGGTCGCTTCCACCGTCGTGCTGCTGAAGGCGC